>NZ_JADPIE010000004.1:74117-381050 GCF_015666175.1 Halonatronomonas betaini
GTAGACGAAGATAAGACTGTAACAGTTAATATGGTAACCGAAGCCTATGACGTTACTTTTGAAGTAGTTGATGGAGATAATAATCCAATAGATGGAGCAGAAGTAGAGCTTGGGCCATTACCTTCACAGACTACAGACGCTGATGGCGAGACTGTATTTGAAGATGTACCTGCTCAGGAGTGGGGCTATACAGTAACAGCTGCTGGTTTTGATGATGCTACTGGAACAGTTGATGTAGACGAAGATAAGACTGTAACAGTTAATATGGTAACCGAAGCCTATGACGTTACTTTTGAAGTAGTTGATGGAGATGGTAATCCAATAACAGGAGCAGAAGTAGAGCTTGGGCCATTACCTTCACAGACTACAGACGCTGATGGCGAGACTGTATTTGAAGATGTACCTGCTCAGGAGTGGGGCTATACAGTAACGGCTGCTGGTTTTGATGATGCTACTGGAACAGTTGATGTAGATGAAGATAAGACTGTAACAGTTAATATGGTAGAAGAAGGTAAAGTTGTTCCTATAATTGATAAAAGTGATGTGTTTGTTTCACCAGGCAATGACACAATTACCTTTAATGTTAGGGATACTTCTGGTAATAGAGTTGAGGGATTAGATGATAAAGATGAATGGAAAGTTGAATTAACTGTAGATGGAAATAGTAGTATAGTTTGGGTTTTATATGCAGAGGATTCAGTGAGTGGTTATCCACTACAGGGAGGACTTGATTTCCAAATTAGAGTAGAAGATATTCCAAAAGGTACTGCTTTAAGACAAGTCAAAGTTACGTATATGGGATATGATGAAGATGTAATTGTTGTGGATGGAATGTCATTAGATGAATAATAGAAGTATTTTAAAAGTTATATTAGGTTTTATTTAAAATACTATTGCATTGTATTAGAAAGGTAAAGAATAAATATCCCGCAGTGGATTAGTTTCCCTGCGGGGTTTTTAATTTTATTTTTAAAAGTTAATGTGATAGCAAAACAGGTAAAACATTACATTTTTAGTAATTTAACAGGATTATAATCATAAGAAAAAACTTTTCATGTTAAAGGTCTCTAGAATTTATGATTTTAGATATATATCTTTTTGACTTTGTACATATGGTATAAGTTGCTTTAATACTAATTACGTTTAGTTTTATTTAAAGAAGGATTATATTAATAGATATTATTTTAATGAACATGATATGATTAATAATGATGAATTAAATAATAGAGAGGTTGATTAGTTATCTCCAAAAATATATATTTGTTTTGAAATTGTGACAATGATTTATTATCTGCATAGTGCATCAACAATGGCAGACAGTTTACAGGTGAATTTTGATGATTTGGTCAGGTGTAAAAGGTTGGTCCTAATATATATTTTTGGGATAGGGATAAGGGAGGTGGGCTTTATATTTAATCTGAAAAGAGTGTTAAAGCCGGAGGTTTTTCATGGTCATAAAAAGGAGAAGGATTTCTTTGAGGGCTGGTATTTCAAGATAGTTGATAAAGATGGGGAGAATATTTTTGCGTTTATTCCAGCGGTTTTTCTCAGTGAAGATGAGAGCAAGAGTCATTCATTTATTCAGGTTCTGGATGGGATTAAAATGGAGCCTTATTACCATCGCTATGGGGTTAAGGAGTTTGTGGCTGATGGAGATATTTTTGAGCTGGAACTTGCTGGCAGTTATTTTTCTAGAGATAGGATAAGCCTGGATATTGATGGTGAAGGGCAGCGGATTAAGGGAGAACTCAGTTTTTCAGGGCATAAGCCCTGGCCGGTATCGCTAACTGCTCCAGGTGCGATGGGCTGGTATGCTTATATTCCGCTGATGGAATGTTATCACGGGGTTTTGAGCTTTGATCATGAGATTGAGGGCAAACTGGTTATTGATGGGAGAGAGATTGATTTTACTGGGGGCAGGGGTTATCTGGAAAAGGATTGGGGTAAATCTTTTCCTAAGGCCTGGCTCTGGATGCAGTCGAATCATTTTGAGATGAGTGGTACATCTTTGATGGCTTCAATTGCTCTTATTCCATGGTTGAGAGGTCATTTTCGGGGCTTCATTATTGGGTTTTATCATCAGGATAAGCTCTATCGTTTTACTAGCTATAATCGGGCTAAAATAGACTGCTTTACAATTGATGATGGTGATAATATTCTGCTGGAGCTGGTTAATAAGAATTACAGGCTGAGTATTCAGACCAGGGCTGATGCCGGGACTGGGCTTTTATATGGGCCTTATAAGAATGAGATGATCGGGAATGTTAAGGAGAGTCTGACTGCTGAAATAAAGGTTGAGTTGGTTGATAAGGGGCCAGAGAAGGTGATTTTTGCTGGTACTGGGAGAAATGCTGGAATGGAGCTGACCAATCAGAAGATGATTGTTGATTAAGTTAGTTAGCTTATTTCTGGCTGATTATGCTTTCGGTAGGTATTCCTCATTCTTTTGTTGATCTTCTGTGGTATTATTGTATTAAGAGTATAATGTCGTAGAGGAGGATATAATAATGAGAGAATTAATCAGGCAACATTCGAAGAAATTGGTTTTAATTGTTGGTATGCTGGCATTTGTATTTATTATAGCAGGATGTAGTGCAAATATTTCGCTGTCGATTGATCCTAATCCGATTAGATTTGACGTGGATAATTTAGAGCAGGAAGTTACTGTTACTTTAAGGACTTCCGGGATTGGCAGTGTTGAACTTGACTATATTGATGTACTGATACTGGATAATCAAGATGAAGAAGTTTATTCTGATAGAATTGAGATAAATGAGAGTTCATTTGTTGTGCCTGGAGTGGAGGTCCAGGAGGGTTTTGAGATTGATATCTGCGAGGATTTTATTGATGGAACTGGGCATGATGATATTGATGATGAGCTTTGCCGCGAACTATATGAAGAGCAGTTACAGGGCAGGGAATATAAACTGAGGATTATGGTTCAGGGGTCGATTAGTCCGACTGCTGAGGCTGATATAATATTTGATTAAAAAATGGTATTTGTATGACAATTCTGGATCTTTGGTATATCCTGCTAATTGTTAAATCATACCTTGACAATATAGTTTATAGGTATTACAATGGTTGAGGCTCAAATGAGTTTCAATGTAATATTTATTAACTTATGATGAGTTATAAGATATATTGTTAAGAGGAGTGATTTTTTGATTGATAAGATTAACAGGGTTTTTACCAGAGATTTTTTCTTTAGGTTTGGAGTTTTAATGCTTGGAGTATTTTTGATTAGTTCAGGGATTTATCTATTTATCAATTCTCAGATGGGGTCGGACCCTATTACGGTTTTAATAGATGGTGTTGCAACAACCTTTGGGCTTTCATTTGGTCAGTCAACTTTTGCAATAAATATTGGGATTGTTTTGATGTTGTTGCTTTTGACTGGCAAGAAGTTTGGGCCAGGAACAATCTTGAATGCAGTTTTCGTGGGGGTTTATCTTGACGGATTATTTTTGTTGTTTGGAAATATCACCCCTGATTTAATGGTTTATCGATATCTGATGCTTGTAACTGCAGTTATTTCTCTTGGTAGCGGGATTGCTATTTATGTTTCTGCTAATATGGGAGAAGGACCGATTGAGGCGCTGATGATGGTATTGAAGGAGAGAACTAACTTTTCTTTGAAATCTGTTAAGATGTCGATGGATTTCTGTTTTGGTGCTTTAGGCTTTTTAATGGGCGCCACTTTAGGAATTGGAACTGTTGTCGGTGTTGTGGCGGTTGGTCCTGTGACTCAGACAGCGTTTAATTTTGTCGAAAGAATTAAAAGGAGATAATGTCGTATGGTGTTGCAAATTGGCGTACAGACTTTGTGAAATATGCAAAGAGATACTACCTGGTAACCGTCGGGTAACCGGCAGGTCTGGTGGTGGTTTATATGTCGAATTGATATAGTTTTGCGAGAAAATCGACATTAGTTGCATGTATATTTAGTTTGAATGTGGAGGTGAATTTGATGGAAGCAATGAAATTAATGGTTACAAATTATGAAAAGAAGACGACTGAGGAAAAAGCTGAAAAGGTTAAGCGAGAAGTCATAAATGAAAAGCAGAGTGATGGCTTTGTTAATGGATTTTTAAATTTAATCTAAATTAATTAACTCCCCGGGCAGTTATTTGAACTGTCAGGGGAGTTTTTTTGTTTTTTTGTGGGTTGGGTAGGAAATCGGAGTATATAGGATTTATTGTTTAATAATTGGCTATAATAGTTGTTAATCAACTTTGATGATACTGAAGATTTTGAGCATATATGTCGATAAGTACAATAGATGAAATAAATATTGCTTAAAAGGAGATTACATATATGAAAAGATATAAGATTCCTGTTTTGATGCTAATAGTTTTGTCTGTTTTTTTATTGGCTGGTTGTGACAATCCTTTTACCAGTGATCCGACTGATATACTTTCTGAGTTTTCAATTCCTGAGAGGGTTGAGCCTCAGTATGATCGATCTTATTTTACTGCCATTAGAGACCAGAACCCCAGGATGCTGAGGAACACTCTTCATCCAGATGAAGAGATAATAATAGTTACAAATGGAGATTTTTATGGTAGGGATCTGAGTATTGAGGAGTATAGAACTGTTGAGGATTATGTAGGTAGCTATGTTGATGTTTATTTTCAGGAGTTTGCTATTAATAGAGTTAATTTAAGAGAAAGATCAGTTAGTAATAATAATGACGATTCATTTATATATACAGCTGAAGTTGAAAAGACTTTCCATGAAGTTCCTCATGATGATGAGATAGATAGTAGTTATGTTCTTGAGTATGATCTTGAAATTGAATTGGTAAAAGAAGATAGTGTTTATTATATTGTGAGGATAGAGAAGACTAATTAATATTTATTTGATATATCAAAATAGACTTGACTTAAAGGTAACAAGAGGAGGAAAAAATGAATATAAAATCAACTAAAAAATTTTTATTTATGTCTTTTATAATCGTTTTATTATTAGCTTTTACAGGTTGTGATTCTGTAAGCGATAACTTTGGGAGCTCAGGCTCATATTATGATTCTGATATTAGAGTTGTAATAAATAATGGTGGTTATTTATCAGAAGATGATTTAAATGATATTGCAAGGCAGTTAAGATTAAATCGTGGAGATGAACTGATAGTAAATAGTATCGAAGATGTTGGAGAAAATGAGCCGGTAATTTATGCGACTATTAAAAATTTACGTGGAGAAAATACTGTTGAAATAGGTCATCAAGTATATGGATCTAGTTCAAGGTTAATTAATAATGGCAGTGATAATACCAAATTTACATTAGATGGAGATGTTGATCCAGGTATTGGGAGGGATGATGATCAGAATGATAATGGCGATGAAAATGATAATGATGGAGGACCATCAGGAAGTTTTGTGGATGTAAGTGTTGAAAAATCTTCAATGGCTGATATCCTGGAGCTAACCTTTGTTGATTATGATCAACTTGGAAGAACTTTTCAAGTGTTTGTTAAAGTGTTAGAGCATGATGAAATTGAAGAACAGTCATATATAAAGACTTTAGATGATTTAGAAGCTGGTGATAAATCACTTGATATAGGAATGTATGATGATTATGCTTATGCTGATATTAAACTGCTGGATTCTCATGGAAGAGTTTTAGCTAAAGCTCTTGATTATGAGTTTGATGAAAATACTAATGAAATTGAATTTGATGTTTTAGAGGAACCAGAGGATTTTGAAGAATCTGAAGTTTCGGCGTTAGCTTCTATACAATCAAGATCTCAAAGTGATTATCTTGCTAAGTATACTATGGATTTAAGGAGTAATTATCAGGATGATTGGGTTGATTTAGAATTGGCAAGTGGATATACGAGAGGTCTTCCATCTAGACTATTTACAATTAATCATATTGGGATTGATAGAAGTTTTGATTTTGATGATGTATCTGATTCATTTAATAATATTTTTGATAGAGAACATGAGATGAGTGGAAGCCAGATAGACAATATGGATATTTATTATAGATTAAATGATCAAACAGATTTTCAGAATGCGAGAACACATGAAGTTGCAGGCAATCAGGATGAGATTATAGCAAATCTTACATCTTTATATTTAGATCCAGATGAACATGAAGATGTTAATGCGGAGGGAGATGCACCATATGCTAGGGCTTCGGCTGCTATTTCCTTGGATTATGAAGAACTTGGCGATGATGAGCAATATATTTATACTGTTAATGTTCATGGTTTTGAAGATGGACTTGCTGGAATTCCTGCTGCCAGAAGGTTTGCAGTTGGTAGCCCGACATCTGATGCCAGAGAATTTGGCAATGAAATAGAGCATACTAGTGGTAGTGAATTAAGTGAATTGACAGTTTATATTTTAGGAATGGATACGGGAGATATTGAAGGTGACGGAGATGAAGATGCTCCTTATAAGATTGATAATGCCGAGCAATTAAGTGGAATGCTTCGTTATGCTGAAGGCGATGAAAGAAACGAAGATAATTATTATATATTAACCAGTAATATAAATATGGATGATGTAGAAGACTGGCACCCTATTGGCTCAGAAAACTTTCAATTTCAAGGACATTTAGATGGCCAAAATCATGTGATTTCTAACCTGACAATTGATAGAGATGGCCGTGGTGGATTGTTTGGTGAGATTGGTGAAGATGGTTTGATAAAGAATTTAAGATTATCAAATTTTGATATAACTGGTGATAGATTTGTTGGCACTTTAGCCAGTAGAAATATGGGTAAGATTAAAAATGTTACTTTTGCAGATCCATCAACTGTTACTGGTAATTTTAGTGATATTGGTGGATTAGTTGGACAGAATTTTAATGAAGGCTCAATTATTAATTCAGAATTTGAAGGGACTGTTGATTTTAATGGTGATGAAACTGCTAGAGTTGGTGGCTTTGTTGGCAGTAATATTGATGGCACTATTGAAGACTCTTATGCTTACATTGATAGTGTAAATGGTGTCTATGAAGTTGGAGGATTTGTAGGTTTTAATAATAGTCAGGGTATTCGAGGAAGTTCTGCAACAGGTAATATAGATGGTTTTGAAAAAGTCGGGGGTTTTGTTGGATTAAATGAAGGTCTGATAGAAAATAGCTCTTTTTATGATGGAACTGTTTCTGGAGATGGTGATTCTATTGGTGGTTTTGCTGGAGCAAACAACATATATGATGTTGGTGGTCTTGATCATATAACTGTCGCTGATGCCAATGTTAATGGAATTGATGCTATTGGAGGAGTTGTTGGTACAAACAGAGCTGGTGTGAATAATAGTTCTGTAAATACTGTTGATATATCAGGGGAGTATCATATAGGTGGACTTGTTGGTTATAATAGAGAAGATGGCGATGTCAGGAATAGTGATTTTACAGGAGGCCTGACTGGAATAGATGAAGTTGGTGGTCTTGTAGGTAGAAATACTGCTGGATCTGATTATTCTGGGGATATTCCTGGCGGAGTATTTTATAATAGTATTGATGAATCATTGGATCTTAACAGTGATGGTGATAATGTTGATATATTGATAGGATATAATACAGGTGCTTATGGAGACAATACAGGTTATGGATATTTAGAAGTTGCTGGTTTTGAAATTAATGATGATTTCATTGAACCAAATGGAGAATTGTTGAGGAGACAAACACCTGAAGCAGAAATGGAAATTATAGTTTATATATCAAATACAGGAGATATTAATACTGTTCAAGATATTGAGGTTACTTTAAGCTCTTTAGAATTAGAAGATGATATCATAGAAGTTGAAGATGATTTTGAGTTAGCTAGAAATGCTGATGGTGAATTTGTGATTGAATTTAACGCAATGTATATTGAAAACTTTGATGAAGAAGTTATAATAAATGTTGAAACTAATGATGATGAAGCTTACGGAGTATTTACAATTACTGATGAGTTAAATGATGATGCTGATTTAAATAATTTGGAAATAGAAATTGAAGATATTGAAGATGGTATTGATTATATAGATCAAGAGATGGGAGTTCTTAATCCAGAATTTGGTGTTGATGATGAAGAAAAAGAATATGAAGTATTTGTAAGTCATAAGCATGACTATATTGATATAATTGCAGAACTTTCTGATGAATTAGGTAGAATTGATGTTACTGTAGATGAAGAAGAATCATTTCAAGTTGATAATGAAGAAGAATTTAGAGTTAATTTGAATGATCCAGGTGATGAAACGGAAATAAATATATTGGTTACTGCAGAGAATAGCTCAGTAACAGAAGAATATAAAATTATAGTTGAAAGAGAATCCAGTCCAACAGAACCAAAAATTAATATTGATAATAGTTCAGTAAATACAAATCCAGAGGAAGTATATGCTGCTGCAGTAGATGTGGAGTTTGAGTTTATAATAGAAATAGAAGGTCTACAAGAATTGTATGACTTTTACCAAGAAACTGATGATGATAACACAAATGAAATATATATAAAAAATCCATTCGAAGATAAAGAAGACAGAAATGGAGATCAAATATTAGAAGATGACCATATAATACTTGAGTTTAAAAACAGTGATATAGAAGAAGGTGGCAAAGTAATTGTTGTTCAACAAGAAACATTGAATGTTCCTCTAAAAAATGATAATTATGATGTTTTTATTGATAGTATTGATATTGAAGATGAAGATGAAATTAATCTAATAGGTGTAGAAGATATTAATAAACCTATAGATACAATAGAGGTCAAACCTTTAGACTTGAAAATTGAGGGAACTGTTGATTTAAGTGAAATAGAAGGTGAAGACTCTGATAATGGAGGTATCATTAGAATAGAACTTGATGGAGGTTCAGATAATTATTCAACTATTGATATAAATGAGGAAGAACAAGAATATAAATATAGTTTTGAAGTTAAAAGTGGTGCTAATCATAGTTTATCTGTTCAATTAAAAAATGGTTTAGCTTATAATTATGAAATTGAATATCAAACTGAAGGGAAAGGGGAAAAGTTTGATATAGAAGTTAAAGTCGAATATGAAAACATAATAAAAGACTTTGAAATTATAGAAAAGAATGATCAATAATTTCGAAAGGAAGATAATATGATCGCAAAAATTGATAGGATAACAGGGTATGACATGAAGATTGTAATGGCCGGGGTCTTAATGATGGTTGTATTACTGGCCGGTTCGGTGAGCGCTGATGAACCGGCTGAGATTCCACTTCAGGATACAAAGATTATTGCTGGGGCTAATCTTGCGACCTTTGAAGATACTAATCTTGGCTTTCATTTTTATGGTGGGGCTGGAGTTCCAATTGATGATAACCTCTTTGTAACAGGGAGATATGAGCGTTATTTTGCTGAGGATCTTGGGCTGAATGCTATTACAGCTAACTTTGAATATGATCTGGCCAGGATAGTGACTGATGAATTTGAGTTACTTAGAATTTATGCTCAGGGGAATATTGGTTATTATTTTGGAAATTTTGCTGACGAATCGATTAGTGGACTTGGCATAAAAGGCGGAATGGGAGCTGAGGCTGAGATTGCTGGTGGATTTGGAGCTAGCGTTAACTTGAATTTTCGACCACTGGAGTTTGAAGATGCTGATGTTAATCTGACTGGATTAGAAGTAGGGCTGGGAGCATTCTTTAGCTTTTAATATAATATATTAAATAAGAAAATAGTTACTTAGGGAGTCTCCTTTAATTAGGGGGCTCTTTTTTATGTAAACCTGGCTACAATTTGATGATAAAAGCTGTTCTATGAGAATAGAACTTTGCTTATTATTGTCTAAAACATAGTAAGTTGGTATATTATATATAGATTAAATAATTTACTCTTTGGAAGCAATGATCTATCATCCAATTTGGTCACCTGTAAAGGGTGGTGGGGAGCTAATGGTGAAACCGGCCAAAAAAACTAAATTCCAAAGAGGAGGAATTGAAAATGAGAAAAGCTTTAATTTTAGGTTTGGCGTTGGTGTTTGTATTAGGCATGACAACTATGGTGGGCGCTCACACTAATGGTCCATGGTATGTAGATACTTCCCCATATTTTAATTTAGAATTGGATTACAATGCAGAAATAATGCAACTTGGTAATAATGATACCGCTGCTATTGATCAGGATGGTGATCACCATGCTTTTATAGGTCAGGGTATAGAAATCACACTTCCTGGTGAACCAGTAGGAGCCAGTGAAAATAGTGAAGCTTTTGTAGACCAGATGGGTGACAATAATATGGCTGTTGTTGGTCAGAGAGGTATGAATAACTTCTCCAATATAGAGCAGTGGCGAGAAGATAATTATGCTGGTGTTGGTCAAGATGGAGACGATATGATTGCTAACATTCATCAAAATGCTACAGACAGTTTTGTTCGTGTAAGTCAGTTTGGTGGAGCAGGTTCCGAAGCTGATATTACTCAATATGGTGATTTGAATAGAATTAGAACTAGACAACAGGGTAATGACCATTTTGTTGACGTATATCAAGGCTGGGGAACTTATTTCAATTATGCAACAGTAGAACAAAAAGGTGATGGCCATGAAGCATATGTAACTCAGGGTGGCGGCGAAAGACTTGCTAATAGAAATGGAGTTTTAATTGATCAGGATGGAGAAGATAATTACGCTAAAGCTACTCAATTTGGTACTTTAAATGCAGCAGTTATTGAGCAGGACGCTATTGGACTATCAGCTGTTACTTTCCAAGATGGCGATAATAATGATGCTAATATAAATCAATCAAATTAAATAATAGACTATTTAACAATAACTAATTGATTTTAGGAGGCAGGCTGAATATAGAAGGAGATATATTCAGTCTGCTTCTTCTAGATTGTATTGATCGGGAGGTGTTCTAATGGTCAATTTAAAAAGAATAATGATTGTTACTTTAATTGTTGCAGTAGCAATTGTTTTGACTGGTAATTTAATATATGCTGCTCCAAATGGTAATGGCATGGGCCCGGATGGAGACGGCCCTCCAGGCCAGGTTGATGAAAGACCTCCAGGTATTATTGGTCCTGGTGGCGGACCTGGATTTGAGTTTCCTGGTGGAGATGAATTTCCTGGCAATTTAAATCCATTTATCCCTGGTGATCCCGGGAATGGAGAACCAGGAAATGGTAGACCTGGTAATGGTGATCCAGGTGATGACTATCACTGGGACTATGATTTTGAGCCGATTGCCTTTATCTATCAAGAAGGCGATGAAAATTATGGTCGAATTGATCAACATGGTTCAGGTAACTGGGCTGGAATAAAACAGTTTGGTAATGATAATAATTCAACTATTGATCAATTTGGTGATGAGAACTTTGCCGGTATAGTTCAATTAGGGCATGGCAATGATTCCAGTATAAAACAGGATGGTAATAAAAACCTTGCTGGTATTGGCCAATTTGGCTATGATAATAATGCTGATATTGAGCAGGTAGGAAATTATAATAAAGCATCAATCACTCAATTCGGTGACAATAATCAGGCCAGTATTACGCAAAATGGCAATGGGCTTGACCTTGATATTAGTTTTAACTGGTAGAAATAATTGTGTGGATTTAATTTATTTCCAAAATCGCTGCAAGAGATGCATTTTGCATGCCTGTGGCGGTTTTGGAAATACTTACTGAAACGAGGAGGGTTAGAGATGAAAAAATATGGATTAATAACTCTATTTGTATTGATATTTATTTTTACTGCTGTTAGTACAGCTGGAGCATTGAATTATACTATGAGTTGGAGTTTTCAAAGCTTTAATAATCCCAATGCCAGACAGGTTAATATGAATATAGCTGAAACTCAGGCTGGAATGGTTGAAGAAATGGTTGATCCATTAGAAAGATTTCAGGAGCAGTTTGAGCGGAGAATGATAAGCAGTATTCAAAGAAGCATAATTGAAAGAATTAGAGATGAAGATGCTGAAGGCCCAGCTGAAGGCAGTTATCAGGTTGGTGACCTTGAAATTACTATTTCTGAAGATCAATTAACTGGCGAAGTTACTTTAGATGTTGTTAATATAATTACCGGAGAGAGTACAACTATCAGTTATTCTGATGAATGGTTAGGTGGAGAATTTTAGAGTGGAGGATTTTAGATAAGTTTTATTAATCAATAAATTCCGGGGTGAATGATTATGAACAAATTGATTTTAATTATTTTTATTTCAATTATAATAATTGGCGCTACTGACATCCAGGCCCTGGAATTAGAATACAGCAGCGTGGTCTATGAGATAGATGAAGAGTTTAATATTGTTATCTCACTGGGTTTGGACTGGCAGGGTTTTATTTATCAAGAGGGGGGACATAATTTCTTCTTAATTTATCAGAGAGATGAGGATAATTATTTTAGCATTAAACAGGAGGGTGAAAATAATCGAGCAGCTATAATTCAGCAGGGTAGTGGAAATACTGCTGTTATCAATCAGTCAGGTAGTAATAATGAGGAGGCAGATTAAAATGAATAAAAGATTATTATATATTACAGGTTTTATCCTTTTGATATTTTCATTAATAGTTTTCCCAGTTAGGGCTGAAGATGATCTTGAAACAAGGCTTGAATTGATTGCAGCTTCCCAGAGATTAGAGCAGGAGGGGCATGAAGCTGAACTTCCTGCCAGACATCAATTCGGATTCTCGTTTACTAATTTTAGATCTGGCAGTAATATGATGAACCCTGGAGTCAGACTTGAAAATCAGTTAACTGATTTAGGAGGTAGGCCATTAAAGCTTATTACTGAGGCCTATTATATAAGAGCTGCCAGTGATTTTTCTGGTTTTATCTCATTAGCCTTTGAACCTCATGAGTTAGTATATTTCGGTGCCGGTGGAGCTATTGATTCTCAGGCTGATTATCAGGCTTTTGCTGGAGTTAATATCACTGAAAATATATTTGTTGAAGCTAAGGTTATTAATTCAGGAGAAGATTCTGATGATATAAATGTTTATTTCTCAACTGGTTTTAAGATTGGATTTTAATATATCTTGATATTTTAATAAATTTAGTGATTATTTCTCACAAGGGAGGTTGTATTTATGAAGACTTTGCAGAAAAGATACTTTATACCGGCTTTACTAGTTTTATTAATGGTCGGCCTTTTAATAAATATGAGTTCAGCGGCTGCGTTATCCAGTGAGGAGATTGCTGATTTATCTCCTGAAGAGGCTGAAGCTATTATGGGTGAGATTTTAGAGCAATCTGATGAGATTATGAGCTCAACCCCTAATGTTACTGTTGCTACCCAGCTTTTAGCTTCATTACCTGAGAGGGAAGACAAGCCTGCTATTGCAGTTTATAAAATTGAAGATAAGACAGGTCAGGTAAAGGATATGGGGGCTTCAGTTGTAACCCAGGGAGCCACTGATATGATGATTACTGCTCTAGAAAGGTCGAGGCAGTTTGAGGTTATCAGTCGTGCCGGGTTTAATGATTTTATGAATGAGCAGAATCTTCAATCCAATGATCGGTTTGCATTTGGTGAGGGCCCTGAATTAGGCGAACTAACAGGAACTGATTATATTATCGAGGGGGCTGTTACAGAGTATCAGGTTGATAAAAGTACCGGTGGGACTGGTTTATCAATTGGAGGTCTCGGTGGCACAAGTGAATATGCCAGAGCGACAACAGCTATTGATGTCAGGCTTGTTGATACGACAACAGCTGAAGTCGTCTGGTCAGAGAGTTTGAAAGGAGAAATCCTTGGTGAGAAGGTTGGTCTTCAGGCATTTTCATTTATGGGTGATAATGTAGTCGAATTTGAAACTGGCCAGGGCAAGCAGGAAGTAATTAATATGGTAGTTAGAACACTGCTTGAGGAAGCTGTATTTAAGATGGCTGAGAGTGGAGCCATTTAAAGGCAAGCTTTATAATGGTTTTTAAAAATATAAAAAGTTGATAAAATAGATTTTTGATGCTGGCTCCCCTTGAGGGAGCTTATTTTTTGTTTTTGGATGATTTTTTGAAGTATTATCTAATATTTATCAGTTATTTTAAAGGATTATTCATTGATTAAGTAGAATATTATAATATAAAGGGGAAGATTTTAAAACAGGTTAGGGGGAGTTTACATGAAAAAAGTTATAATAATTGTTATGGCAGTACTTTTACTTATTGGCCTTGCTGGTTTTGGGGCTCAGATTCAGGCTGATAGAGGCTCAATTCCTTTTCGGCCACAGGTTAGAATTTATGAACCGCTGCAGCAGGCTATTATTGCCTGGAATGGCGAGGATCAGATTTTGATATTATCGACTGATTTGTATGCATCAGAACCGACAAAAGTTCTGGAGGTTATTCCTTTGCCAGCAGAACCAGAGGTTACAGAGGCTGATCCTGAAATTTATCAGAAGGTCCATAACTTATATGCTGAAGAATTATATCAGACATTTACTTCATTGAGACGGGATGGAAGTAGTGGTGCTGGAGCAGTGGAACCAGCTGGAGAGGTGACCTTTCAGGAGAAGATTGGGGCCCATGATATCTCAGTTACCAGGGTTAATCGACCTGAAGAATTTGTTAACTGGGTTAATGAATATTTAACTTCACAGGAAGTTGATAACCCAACAATTCCAGAGGTTCTGGCTGAGGTAATTGTTGAATATATTGAAGATGGCTTTGACTGGTTTGTTTTTTCTGTTGTTGAGCTCACAGAAGAGCCTCATTCCCAGGAGGCAATCCAGTATCGATTTGAGTCTGATTCAGCTTATTTTCCATTAAAGATCACCAGAACCGAATCTGGAAGTACTGAGCTTGAAATCATGGCTTTTATGCCCCCCAAACAGATTGACCGGGAGGCAAGTAGAACACTCAACTTTTTGCCGACTAATGTGCCGGTAATAGTTAATAATTTAAAGATATCAGAGATTGATGAAGAGCTCGGTCAGTTGATGTCTAATTATGATGATTCAGCACTCCACCACTGGTATATCCAGGGGGAGTTGAGTCAGTTCCAGGAAGATTTAGTTGTAACAGTTCCAACTCCTTCTGAAGATGAATTGGTTTATTATCAGGAGATTCCTTACCATAATATAAGAGAGTCTGATCTGGGTGATGTGCTTTCTTTAAAAGATGAGCTCAGTGATCGAGAGATTGAAATGCTCTCAGGTGAAATAATTGTACAGCCACTTTCAGATGAGACATTTTTGACAGGCCCATTTATTGATGGTGCTTTAATTCTTAATCCTTATACAGGCAGGACAGTTGTCGGTTATCAGAATTTACTAGATAAGGAAGTTGATTTATATGGATATTATCTTGAAGAAGTTGAGTTTGATCTTCTTAATCTAACAGGCCTGCCAGATTTTTTTGAAAGGGAGATCAGATTTGGAATTATGAGTGAAGATGACAGATATTTTAATCTGCCAGCATTTTATTTAACTGATGTCGATGGGTTTGTGCAACTTTGTGGCGAGGCGCTTTACCTGGAATCTGGATCTTTTATGGCTTCAACAAATTGTTTCTGGCATCCTGAAGAATAATACTTTATAATAAACATAAGCTTGACTATAATTATAACTGGAGGCGATAAAATGAGTGATAATATGGATAAGTTTTTTGAAGATGTCTTTAAAAAATTCGATAAAGATATAGTTGATAGAATTTTACTTATGATTCAGAATGACCGTGAGTTGATGGATAAATATTTAAAGCAGGTTGCAAATAGCAGCAAGGAGACTGTCAACGATGCCTTAAGTAAAAAGATTGAGGAAAAGTATGATCTTCAGTTTAAAGGGAAAAACTACCAGCCCAAGTCAACCCTGGCAACATATTACGAAGAACATTAATGTCTGATAATTTAAACTTTTTATTTTTATTAAACAGCCCCTATCCCTTGATTTCAAAGAGGATAGGGGTTTTTAATTTTTTTATTTTCATAAAAAATAAAATTTTGTTTGACATCAATTAAAATTCTGTTACAATAGAGAGCAATACACATATATTTTATTTAACTAAACTACTAAAGAGAAAGGGGGCTGTATCATGCAGTTATCAAAAAAGATGGAAAACTTAGGAACAGAAGTAGCATTTGATGTGTTAGAAGAGGTGGCAAATCTAACCACGGCAGGAAGAGATATTATTAGTTTAGCAATAGGGGAGCCTAACTTTACGACACCTGAAGTTATCAAAGAAGCTGGAGTGGCTGCAATTAGAAATGATAAGACTGGATACAGCCCTTCTGCAGGAATTTCAGAATTGAGAGAAAGAGTAGCCGAGTATTTATCTGAAACTAGAGATATAGATTATTTATCATCTGAGACTATCGTTGCGCCTGGAGCTAAGCCTTTGATTTTTTATGGTTTACTTGCCTTAGTAGAACCAGGTATGGAGGTTATATACCCGAATCCCGGGTTTCCTATTTATGAGTCAGTTATTGAATTATTAGGTGGGATTCCTGTGCCTTTACCTCTGAGAGCTGAAAATAACTTTGAGTTTTCTCTGTCTGAATTAAAGGAGCTGATATCCCCGAATACCGGTGGTATTATTATTAACTCACCTCATAACCCAACAGGCTCTATTATTTCCAGAGAAAAGCTGGCCCTTTTGGCCGATGAAATTATCAAGCACGATCTCTGGGCTATTTCAGACGAAGTTTATTCAGAACTGGTTTATATTGATGAGGCTTTTAGTCTGGCAGGCCTGCCAGGTATGCAAGAAAGAACTTTATTAATCGATAGTTTTTCAAAATCATATGCTATGACTGGCTGGAGAATAGGTTTTGCCGGTGGCAGTAAAGAATTAATCGATGGAATAAGTAAATTAATTACAAATTCTGTCTCATGTACTGCGACTTTTACTCAACTGGCAGCCCTAACAGCTTTAGAAGAAGCACGAGATGATCTTGATCAGATGAAGAAGAAGCTAGAAGAGCGGAGGGATCTGGTCTGGCGACATCTCAATAGAATTCCTGGCCTTAGTTGCCAGAAACCAGCCGGTTCCTACTACTTTTATGCTGATGTAACTGATATCTGCAAAAATTTGAATTTAGCAGGTTCAGAAGAATTACAAAAGTATTTACTTAAAGAGGCAGGAGTTGCTCTGCTCCATCGGGAATGTTTTGGCGATAAATTCCCAGGAGAAGATCGGGAATATATCAGGTTATCCTTTGCCAGTTGTTCAAAGGATAGGTTAAAAGAAGCAATTTCCAGGATTGAAAGAGCTGTTACCACTCCTAAATCTCAGGTAAGTTAAGATAATTAGGTCAAATAGCGTCCAATTTAATATAAGTTTTAGTAATTTTTTAGACCCTCCGTTAGTGCATTTTATGCATGCGGAGGGTTTTGTTTTTTAAATATCACATCAGGAGGAATTATTATGGCAAATAAAATTAATGATGCAATAGGAGCTGTTAATCGCGGAGATCCATGTCCATCTGGGCTCTGTACTCTATGTCAGTCGGATTGCAAGGGTAAATGTGAGACCTGGCTTTCCTCGCTTTATGGCAAACAGGTTTTGTACCCCAGGGATTTTGGTTCAGTAACTTCAGGAGCCAGAAATATTGATCCGAAGGGAACTGGTTATAATGCTTTAAGAGCTAATGGATATGCTTTTGGATCTGTAGGTTTAAGTGAGGGACTGACAGATAGTGCAGATGATTGTATTTATCCGAATGTTGATATTGAGACTTCTTTTGGAAATAAGGTTAAAAGTCACGCTAAATTACCTATTATGACTGGTGCACTTGGTTCTACCTTTATTGCGGAAAAATACTGGGATTCATTTGCTATTGGTGCTGCCCTTTCTGGTTTTCCCGTTGTTATTGGAGAGAACGTTGTAGGTGTTGATCGAAAATCTAAATTGGAAAGTGGTCGGATTGAAGAAGCTCCTGAGATGGATAGGAGAATTGAAACTTATCAGCGTTATACTAGAAATGGTTATGGAGATATTTTTGTTCAGCTAAATGTTGAAGATACAAGTAATGGAGTGGCTGAGTACTTGATAGAGAATTATAGTGATGATTTAATTATCGAATTAAAATGGGGCCAGGGTGCAAAGAATATTGGCGGTGAGATTCAGATTGAAAGCCTGGAATATGCTGAATTTTTAGCTGAAAGAGGATATGTGATCGATCCTGATCCGACTAAAGAAAAGACCAGAAAGGCTTATAAATCTGGGGGGATTGATAGTTTTGCCAGACATAGCCGTTTAGGCGGAACAGATTCTCCAGAGGTTGATAAATTTAAAAAAAGTTTCTTTGAAAGGGTTGAGTATTTAAGAGAACTCGGCTTTAAGAGAATTTCTTTAAAAACTGGAGCATATGGAATGAAAGAACTGGCCATGGCTTTAAAATTTGCCAGTGAGGCTGAACTAGATTTATTAACTATTGATGGAGCCGGTGGTGGAACAGGTATGAGCCCCTGGAATATGATGGAACATTGGGGAGTACCTTCATTGCCTTTACATACAAAGGCGATAGAATATGCTACAATTCTTGATGAAAATGGTTATAACGTGCCAGATATATCATTAGGCGGAGGTTTTGCTAGAGAAGACCATTTATTTAAGGCTCTGGCACTAGGCTCTCCATATATTAAGTTAGGCTGTCTTGGCAGAGCACCTATGATTGCCGGTTTTCTGGGTTCTAATATTGAAGGTGTTTTTCACCCTGAGAGAAAAGCAGAGGTAAACGGGAACTGGGATGAACTTCCTTCTACTGTCAGGGCTGCCGGGGATACTCCGGAAAGTATATTTTCTGGCTGGTATGATGTTGAAGAAATTGTTGGTGAAAAAGAAATGAAAAATATTCCTTTTGGGGCTGTTGCTTTATATACATTGACAAATAAATTAAGTACTGGTTTGAAGCAATTTATGGCCGGAGCCAGAAAGTTTTCTTTAGATAAATTAGGTAGAGAAGATTTAATGTCTGCAAATAGAAAGGTTGAAAGATTAACTGGAATTCCTTATATGACTGAAGCTTTTGAGGATGAAGCATTAAAAATATTAAAAGATTAATCAATTAAATTAGAAAGGAAGTGATATTTATGGGTAATAAGATGACTGGAGCTGAAATATTTGTTAAAGCTCTTGAAGAGGAGGGCGTAGACACTCTGTTTGGCTATCCAGGTGGTGCCTTAATTCCGATTTATGATGAGATATTTGATGCTGATTTTAAACATATTCTTCCCCATCATGAACAGGGGGGAATCCATGCAGCTGATGGTTATGCCCGTTCTACCGGGAAGGTTGGGGTTACAATAGCGACTTCAGGTCCTGGAGCCACTAATTTAGTTACTGGTCTGGCAACGGCCTATATGGATTCAGTTCCACTAGTTGCTTTTACCGGACAGGTTCCCAGCCACATGCTTGGAACTGATGCATTTCAGGAGGCAGATATAACTGGAATTTCGATGCCTATAACCAAACATAATTATCTTGTAAAGGATGTAAATAATCTTGCTCAAATAATAAAAGAGGCATTTCATATTGCAAGCACAGGAAGGCCAGGACCGGTTTTAATTGACATACCAAAGGATGTTATGGTTTCTAAGGCAGATTTTGATTATTCGAAACCTGTTGACCTTAGAGGTTATAAGCCTAATTATGATGGCCATCCTCTCCAGATTAAAGGTGCAGCTGAAAGAATTAATCAGGCTGAAAAACCTGTGCTTTATGCAGGAGGAGGAGTAAATATTTCAGGGGCTGCTCATTATTTGAGAGAACTTGCAGAAAAAGCAAAGATACCGGTTACAACAACTCTCACAGGATTAGGTGCCTTTGATGAGAAGAGTGAATTAAGTCTGGGTATGCCTGGGATGCATGGTAGCAGTGAATCTAACCTGGCTTTAAGCAATGCAGATCTGATAATTGCTGTTGGCTGTAGATTTGATGACAGAGTTACTGGCAAGCTGGAAAAGTTCGCTCAGGATGCAGATATTATACATATTGATATAGATCCAGCAGAGGTTGGAAAAAGGGTCGCTATCGATATACCGATTGTTGGCGATGTTAAAAATATTTTAAAGAAGCTAAACCCTCAGGTTGAAGAAAAAGCGGCTAATGGCTGGGGTAATCAGATAGCTGAATGGAAGAAAGCAGATGCTAATAATAATCAGGCTGTTGGGATTAATGGCGATCTCTCACCACGACCTGTAATAGAGGCCTTATCTGAACTTACTGATGGACAGGCCATTTTAGCTACAGAAGTTGGTCAGCACCAGATGTGGGCAGCACAGTTTTATAAGTTTGGAAGACCTGGCCAGTTCTTAAGTTCAGGTGGCCTGGGAACTATGGGCTATGGCCTGCCTGCTGCAATTGGAGCTCAGGTTGGCAACCCTGATGAACCGGTTTTCCTATTATCAGGTGATGGCAGCATCCAGATGAACATTCAGGAACTTGCTACTATCAGGAAGAATAATCTTCCTGTAAAAATGATCATTTTAAATAATAAGTATTTAGGAATGGTCAGGCAGTGGCAGGATCTCTTTAAAGATAAGAGATATGCCGCTACCTGTATGAGCCGTCAGGTTGATTGTCCACCGAAATGCAAAGGCCCAAATGAAAACTGTCCAGAGCTGGTACCTGATTTTATTAAGCTTGCTGAGAGTTATGGTATTAAGGCAGAAAGATTAACTGAAGAATCTGAGATTGTTCCAGCTTTAAAGCGAGCACTGGCAGAAGATGGTCCTTATTTTATCGACTGTATAATAGAACGGGAAGAGAATGTATTTCCTATGGTTCCGCCAGGAGGAAGCCTGTATGAAATGATTTTTAAGGAGGAATCAGAATGACGAAACATACTGTATCTGTACTTGTTGCCAATCAGTCCGGGGTTTTAGCCAGGATAGCAAGTCTATTTAGTCGCCGGGGCTTTAATATTGAAAGCCTTTCAGTTGGCCAGACAGAGAAAAGAGATGTCTCCAGGATTACATTGGTTGTTGCCGGAGATGATAAAGATTTAGAACAGCTAACAAAACAACTAAATAAACAGGTCGTTGTTTATAAAGTTAGTAATATCAGCAATGATCCCACAGTTAGCAGGAGTATGGCTTTTATAAAAGTCAGAACTAATTATGAAAATAGGTCAGAGATTATTCAGATAGTTGATGTCTTTAGAGGTGAAATTGTTGATGTGGCAAATGATTCGGTGATGGTTGAAGTTACAGGCGATGAAGGCAAGATCAATGCAATGGAGGAATTATTAGAACCCTATGGAATTGTTGAACTGGTAAGGACAGGTAAGATTGCGATGACAAGAGGTAAAAAATAATAAATTAGGAGAGTGAATAAAAATGGTAGATGTATATTATGATAAAGATGCAGATTTAGGAAAACTTAATGGGAAAAAGATAGCAGTTATCGGTTATGGGAGTCAGGGTCATGCCCAGGCGCAGAATTTAAGAGATTCAGGTCTTGATGTTGTTGTTGGACAGCGTAAGGGTGGGGCAAGTTATGAACAGGCTGTAGCTGATGGTTTTGAGCCAGTTTCAGCTGCCGAAGCTGCAGCTCAGGCAGAGATTATTCAGATTCTATTACCTGATGTTGTTCAGCGAAAAGTTTATGAGGAAGATATTAAACCGAATCTGGAGGCCGGTAATGCCTTGGTTTTCTCCCATGGTTTTAATATTCATTATGATCAGATTGTACCGCCAGCAGATGTTGATGTCTTTATGGTAGCTCCAAAAGGTCCAGGCCATATTGTTAGAAGAATTTATAAAGATGGCGAAGGTGTTCCCTGTCTTTTAGCTTTATATCAGGATGCCACTGGACATGCTAAAGATCTGGGCCTTGCATATGCTAAGGGTATTGGTGGAACCAGGGCAGGAGTTATTGAGACGACATTTAAAGAGGAGACAGAGACAGATCTATTTGGTGAACAGGCTGTCCTCTGTGGCGGTGTAACTGAACTGGTAAAAGCAGGTTTTGAAACCCTGGTTGATGCCGGGTATCAGCCAGAAATAGCTTATTTTGAATGCTTAAATGAGCTAAAATTAATAGTTGACCTGATGTATGAAGGCGGGCTAACTAAGATGAGAAATTCAATTTCAGATACTGCAGAATATGGTGATTTAATTGCAGGCGAGAAAGTTATTAACGAAAGTTCAAGGGAAGCTATGGCTGAACTCTTAAAAGATGTGAAAAATGGAGAGTTTGCCAAACGCTGGTTGCTTGAAAATCAGGTTGGCAGGCCGTCATATAATAAACGTCGGGAGCAGGATGAAAACCATCAGATTGAACAGGTTGGCGCTAAATTAAGAAGTATGATGAACTGGATTGATTAAAGGGGGTTGATGAAAATGGGAGTGAAGATATTTGATACGACTCTCCGGGATGGCGAACAGTCTCCTGGAGTGAGTTTAAATACAGATGAAAAGTTGAGGATTGCCAGACAGCTTGCCAGATTGAATGTCGATGTAATTGAAGCAGGCTTTCCGATCGCATCTGAAGGTGATTTTCAGGCAGTCAAAAAGATAGCTGAGGAGATTGAAGGGCCTGTAATTGCAGGGCTTTGCAGGGCCAACCCGAAGGATGTTGACCGGGCCTGGGAGGCTGTGAAAGCTTCTGACAGACCGAGAATACATACTTTTATTGCAACATCTCCAATTCATATGGAATATAAGTTGCAGAAGAGTCCAGCAGAAGTGCTGGAGCAGGCAGTTGCCGCTGTCAAGCAGGCAAAAGGCTATACAGATGATGTTGAGTTTTCTGCTGAAGATGCTTCCAGAAGTGATCGTGACTTTCTCTGTGAGATCTTTGAAGCAACAATTGAGGCCGGGGCTACAACTATTAATATACCTGATACTGTCGGCTATTCAACGCCAGCTGAGTTTGGAGAGCTGGTCAGATATGTTAAAGAAAATGTTTCAAATATTAATAAAGCTGAGATTAGTGTTCACTGCCATAATGATTTAGGGATGGCAGTTGCCAACTCGATTGCAGCCATTGAGAATGGTGCAGTTCAGGTAGAGACTGCAGTTAATGGAATCGGTGAGCGGGCTGGAAATGCAGCTTTAGAAGAGGTTGCACTGGCTTTAAATACAAGACAGGACTTTTATGGTTTAACGACAGACCTTGATTTAAAAGAGATCTACCGGACCAGCAAACTTGTCAGTCAGCTGACTGGAATGGATATCCAGTTTAATAAGGCAATTGTCGGGAAGAATGCCTTTGCCCATGAATCTGGAATCCACCAGGATGGAGTTATTAAGGAACGGACTACCTATGAAATCATGGATGCAACGACGATTGGGTTAAAAGAAAACAAGATTGTTCTTGGAAAACATTCCGGTCGCCATGCCTTTAGTGATCGCCTTGAAGAGATGGGATATGAGCTATCAGATGAAGATATGAATGATGCCTTTAAGCGCTTTAAAGATCTGGCTGATAAGAAGAATGACATAACCAGCCTTGATCTGGAGGCAATTGTTGAAGATCAGTTCGGACAGGGACCTGAGATTTTAGAATTGAAGAGAGTCCAGGTTACGACTGGAGATGGGATTTCTACAGCAACACTCCATGTTGAAAAAGAGGGGCAAAAGATATTAAAATCGGCCTGTTCTGAAGGTGGCCCGATTGAAGCAGTTTATGATGGTTTAAATAAGGCAGCAGGAATTGACTGTCAGCTTTTAATCTTTAAGATTGATGCAATTACAGGCGGTAAAGATGCTCTGGGCAATGTTACTGTGAAGCTTGAACATAATGATGAAGTCTATATAGGTCGTGGAGTCAATACAGATATTATTAAAGCTAGTGCTCTTGCCTACAAGAATGCAGTTAATAAAATACTTGCAGGATAGTTTAGGAGGAATAATAAATTATGGGAATGACAATGGTAGAAAAAATATTAGCAGCCCATTCCGGTCGTGATAGTTTAGAACCAGGAGAGATAGTGAATGCAAAACTTGATCTGGTCCTGGGAAATGATATAACAACACCGGTGGCAATAGAAGAGTTTGAAAAGATAGGGGTTGAAGAGGTCTTTGATAAGGATAAAATAGCTTTGGTTCCAGATCATTTCACCCCAAATAAAGATATTAATTCAGCCGGTCAGACTAAATCTATTAGAGAATTTGCAGCAGAAAAGGGAATTACCAATTATTTTGAGATCGGGGAGATGGGTATTGAACACTGCCTCCTCCCTGAACAGGGACTGGTTAAACCAGGTCAGATAATAATTGGGGCAGACTCCCATACCTGTACCTATGGGGCTTTTGGGGCTCTAGGCACTGGTGTTGGCAGCACTGATATGGCAGCTGGAATGGCAACTGGTGAAGCCTGGTTTAAGGTTCCAGAGACGATAAAATTTGTCTTTACCGGTAAGCTTCAGCCCTGGGTCAGCGGCAAAGATCTAATTCTCCATACAATCGGAGATATAGGTGTAGATGGAGCTCTTTATCGGGCCATGGAGTTTACTGGCGAAGTTATCGATAGCCTGTCAATGGCAGATAGAATGACGATTTCTAATATGGCAATTGAGGCCGGAGGTAAATGTGGCCTGATCGCACCAGATCAGACAACCTTTGATTATTTAGCTGGCAGAGTTGATGATGACTATCAGGTATTTACAAGCGATGCAGACGCCAGTTATTATAAAGAAATTGAGTATAATGTTAGCGAGCTTGAACCCCAGGTGGCATTTCCTCACCTGCCAGAGAATACCAGGCCGATCAGTCAGGTTAAAGATATTCCAGTTGATCAGGTTGTAATTGGCTCCTGCACAAATGGCCGTTTAAAGGATATAAGGGAGGCTGCTCAGGTTCTTAAAGGCAAGAAAAAAGCTGCAAATGTAAGGTTGCTGGTCTTTCCAGGAACCCAGGAGATTTATAAGCAGGCAATGCATGAGGGGTTAATTGAGATTCTAATTGACGCTGGAGCAGCTGTAAGCACACCGACCTGTGGTCCCTGTCTTGGCGGTCATATGGGCGTTCTGGCTGCTGGAGAAAAGGCGATATCTACAACCAATCGTAATTTTGTTGGCAGGATGGGTCATCCTGAAAGTGAAGTCTATCTTGCCAACCCAACTGTCGCAGCAGCTTCAGCTATTGCCGGGGAAATTGTTAGCCCAGAGGAGGTCGTATAGATATGAAATTAACAGGAGACGTCTGGAAATATGGCGATGATATCGATACCGATGTTATAATTCCTGCCCGTTATCTAAATACATCTGACCCTGAAGAACTGGCCGGACACTGTCTTGAAGATCTGGATAGTGAATTCACAGAAAAGATGAACCAGGGAGATATTATAGTTGCTGGTGATAACTTTGGCTGTGGAAGTTCCAGAGAACATGCACCACTGGCGATTAAAGCTGCTGGAGTAAGCTGTATAATAGCCAATTCTTTTGCCAGAATCTTTTATCGGAATGCAATTAATATTGGCTTACCGATAATGGAATCAAAGGAAGCAGTTAATTCGATTACTGAAGGAGACAGGCTTTCAGTTGATCTTGATCAGGGTTTAATCAAAAATCTTACCAGAGACGAAGAGTATCAAGCAAAACCATTTCCTGAATTCATGCAGGAATTGATTGCCAGCGGTGGCCTGATCAATTATCTTAAAAAGCAGGTGAGTAATAATGACTGATTATAAACTGGCTGTTCTACCTGGTGACGGAATTGGCCCTGAGGTCTCAGCTGAAGCGATCAAGGTTCTTGAAAAGCTGGCATTAGAGACTGAACTGGGTTTTGATTTTCAGGAATTTCCCCAGGGTGCTGATCATTATCTCAATACCGGCGAACTGCTCTCTGATGAAACTAAGGCTGATTTAGAAAAATATGATGCTATCTTTCTTGGAGCTGTTGGAGATCCAAGAGTTAAACCAGGAGTCCTTGAACATGGTATTCTCCTTGATTTGAGATTCTCATTTGATCAATATATAAACTTGAGGCCAATCAGGCTATTGGATAGCCGTTTTACCCCCCTTAAAGATAAAGGGCCTGAAGATATAGATTTTATGGTAGTCAGGGAGAATACCGAGGGCTTATATGCTGGCGCTGGAGGCTTCTTGAAGAAAGAGACAGAACACGAAGTTGCCATCCAGGAGATGATAAATACCTATCATGGAGTTGAAAGAGTGATTGATTATGCTTATCAGTATGCAGCTGATACTGGCGGTAAACTCACCCTCTGTGATAAGAGCAATGTGCTAGAATATTCCCATGACCTCTGGCAGCGGGTATTTAAAGAAAAAAGTAAGCAATACCCTGGTGTTGACAGGGATCATATTTTAGTCGATGCCATGACAATGAAAATGGTCAGGAACCCGGAGGTTTTCGATGTTGTTGTTACCTGTAATATGTTTGGGGATATTATCACAGACCTGGGAGCCGAGCTTCAGGGTGGTATGGGACTTGCTGTTTCAGGAAATATAAATCCTGATGGAGTCTCAATGTTTGAGCCAGTCCATGGTTCTGCCCCTGATATTGCTGGAAGGGCTAAGGCCAATCCGGCGGCAGCGATTCTGGCGGCAGCAATGTTAGTTGATGTCCTGGGCCATGCTGAAGAATCAGCTAGAATAGAAAATGCAGTTGGTCAGGCTCTTCGGCTGGGAATGCAGACAGCCGATATGGGTGGCAGATTAAGTACTGATGAGTTTGGCGATTATATCTGCAGTTTATTATAATATTGGGAGGCAATAGAGATGATAGAACTATACGATACAACATTGCGTGATGGAACTCAGCGTGAAGGTGTTTCATTTTCTACAGAGGATAAATTAAATATCACAAAGAAACTGGCAGCTGCCGGGATCGATTATGTTGAAGGTGGCTGGCCAGGTTCAAATCCTAAAGATATTGAATATTTTAGGAAGGTTAGAGAATTAGAACTTGAGAATACAAAGATAGCGGCCTTTGGAAGCACCAGACGGCCAGGAATTAAAGCAGATGATGATATGAATCTCAGAGCTATCGTTGACTCCGGTGCAGATGTGGCAACAATCTTTGGCAAAAGCTGGCCCCTCCATGTAAAAGAGGCATTAAAGACATCCCTGGATGAAAATATTAAAATGGTAGCAAGCTCGATTGAATATTTAAAAGCCCGGGGAATGGAGGTATTCTTTGATGCTGAACATTTTTTTGATGGATATAAATCGGACAGCGATTATAGCATTCAGGTTCTTCAGGCTGCTGCAGAGGCTGGAGCAGATTGTCTGGTTCTCTGTGATACCAACGGAGGGTCTACCCCTGATGAGATCGGCTCAATAGTCAGGGTTGTTAAAGATAAAGTTTCTGCTGATATTGGTATCCATACCCATAATGACGCAGAGCTGGCAGTTGCTAATTCTTTAGTTGCAGTTAGGGAAGGAGCAGTTCAGGTTCAGGGCACAATCAATGGCTATGGAGAACGCTGCGGTAATGCCAATCTATCATCTCTGATCCCAAATTTACAGCTCAAATACGGATATCAGGTTGTTACTGCTGAACAGTTAAAAAGACTAACAGCAACTTCCAGATATGTTAGCGAGACAGCTAATCTTCTGCCACCAGCCCATATGGCCTATGTAGGCGAGAGCGCCTTTGCCCATAAAGGAGGAATTCATGTAAGCGCTGTCCTAAAGAATGCCAGCACCTATGAGCACGAAGACCCGGAAACCTTTGGCAATCAGAGAAGAGTCCTGGTTTCAGAGCTTTCTGGTAAAAGCAATTTAAGATATAAGGCAGAAGAACTGGGTATTGAGCTGAATGATCAAAATGAAAATCTTCAGGAAGTCTTAAAAAAGATCAAAGAATTAGAACATCAGGGATATTATTTTGAAGGTGCTGAAGCTTCATTAAAGCTATTATTAGAACGGGCCCGGGGAGAATATGAAAAACTTTTCTCTTTAGAATCAGTAAGGATTTTAACTGATAAAAAAGAGACTAATGACCCAAACTCTGAAGCTACAATTAAAGTGCTGGTCAATGGAGAACGGGTACATACAGCAGCTGAAGGCGATGGGCCAGTTAATGCTCTTGATAAAGCACTCAGGAAAGCACTGGTTAAATTCTATCCTGAGATTAAAGAAATTGCATTAGTTGATTATAAGGTCCGGGTTTTAAATGGCCAGGATGGAACTGCAGCAAAAGTAAGGGTTTTAATTGAGACCGGTAATGGCGATGAAACCTGGGGAACCGTTGGAGTTTCAACAAATATAATTGAGGCAAGCTGGCAGGCATTAGTAGATAGTATTCAGTATGGTATTAAATTTAAAGCATCAAAGGAGGCTGTTTAAATGAACCGACCAAGCAATAAAGTGACTAAAAAAATTGTAAATGCTCCCCAGCGCTCACTCTTTAAGGCCCTTGGCCTGACAGATGAAGAACTGGAGAGCCCGTTGATTGGAGTCTGTAATTCCTATAGTGAACTAATTCCAGGCCATCAGGATTTAGATAAGATAGCTGCTGCAGTTAAAAGCGGTGTGACCAGAGCAGGCGGAACTCCCCTGGAATTTGGAACGATTGGGGTCTGTGATGGCATAGCCATGGGCCATCAGGGAATGCATTATTCCCTGGCCAGCAGAGAGTTGATTGCTGATTCGATTGAGTCAGTGGCCAGAGCCCATGCCCTTGATGCTTTAGTTTTAATACCTAACTGCGATAAGATTGTGCCTGGAATGATGATGGCGGCATTGAGACTTAATCTACCGGCAATAGTTGTAAGTGGAGGCCCGATGATGGCTGGACGCCATCAGGGAGAAAACATTGATTTAAAGACAGTCTTTGAAAAGTCAGCTGGAGTCAGTTCCGGTCAGGTTTCTAAAGAAGAACTGGCTGAGATTGAAGATTCTGCCTGTCCAGGCTGTGGCTCCTGCTCAGGAATGTTTACAGCTAACTCGATGAACTGTCTTTCAGAAGTGTTGGGCCTGGCACTGCCTGGTAATGGAACAATTCCAGCTGTTTCTTCAGCCAGAAGAAGGCTCGCCAAAAGATCTGGCAGTCAGGTTGTCAGGCTTTTAGAGGAAGATATCAGGCCAGGTGATATTGTAACCGAGGAATCCTTTGCCAATGCACTCAGGGTCGATATGGCTCTAGGCTGTTCAACCAATACAGCCCTTCATCTACCTGCTATAGCCAGTGAGGCTGGAATTAAGCTGGAGATTGACCTGATTAATGAGATAAAGGAAGAAGTCCCCCATCTCTGCAGTTTAAGCCCAGGCGGGAAATATCATATTCAGGATTTAGATGAGGCTGGAGGAATTCCAGCTGTGATTAAGCGGCTCCTGGATAATGAGCGCTTTAACGGCAGAATGCTGACAGTTACAGGTCAGAGCCATGGAGAAAACCTGGCAGGTATTCAGGTCAAAAATGATGAAGTTATAAGGGAGCTTGCCGATGCCTATCATGCTAAAGGAGGCCTGGCTGTTCTAAAAGGCAACCTGGCTCCAGATGGCTCAGTTGTCAAGCAGGCTGCTGTTGCTGATGAGATGCTGGTCCATCAAGGCCCGGCCCGAATCTTTAACTCTGAAGAGGCTGCCGTTGAGGCAATTAGATCCGGTAAAATAAATTCTGGAGATGTAGTTGTAATCAGATATGAAGGTCCACAGGGAGGCCCTGGCATGCGAGAAATGCTAACCCCGACATCATCTTTAGCCGGAGTTGGTCTTGATAAAGAGGTTGCTCTAATAACTGATGGCCGGTTCTCTGGAGCTACAAGAGGGGCAGCAATTGGCCATGTATCCCCGGAAGCCATGGAAGGTGGACCGATTGCTGCTCTGCAGGATGGCGATCTAATCAAGATAGATATCCCAGGAGAGACTATAGAGGTTGAACTATCAGATGCAGAGCTAGAAAAGAGGCTGGCTCAATTAGAAAGGCCAGAACCAAAGATTAAAAGTGGTTATCTTGCCAGATATGCCAGGCTAGTTGGTTCAGCAAGTAATGGAGCTATCTTTGAACTCTAAAATATTGATTGAAACAAACTTAATAAACTTTAAGTTAAAAATAAATTCAGGTAGTTATTAATAAACACAGGTTTACTAAAAATTTATGTCAAAACAAAAATCAGGAGTGATAATAATGATGGAAGAAATAAAAGTTGAAAAAGTTGATAAAAGAAAAGCACGACCGGCTGACGGTGAACTTAGTTTTGGCCGCACCTTTACAGACCATATGTTTACAATGGAATATGATGAAAATAAGGGCTGGCATGACCCTAAAGTTGTCCCCTATCAACCATTAGAATTGGACCCGGCTGCTGCCTGCTGCCATTATGGCCAGACGACATTTGAAGGTTTAAAGGCATATAGATCTAATAATGGTGCTCTATTATTTAGACCGGAAAAGAATGCTGAGAGATTCAATAATACTAACAGGCGTATGTGTATTCCTGAAATGGATCCAGAATTTTTTGTTCAGGCGATAAAAGAGGCAGTCAGAGTTGATCAGGACTGGATTCCAGCTAAAGAGGGGACCTCATTATACATAAGACCATTTATTTTAGCCAATGAGGTCTATCTTGGTTTGAAACCGTCCTCCCATTATAAATTTGTTATTATAATGTCGCCGGTTGCAGCTTATTATCCACAGGGGATCAAACCTACCAGAATCTATGTTGAAACTGAATATGTCCGGGCTGTCAGAGGTGGAACAGGCTCGGCCAAAACTGGAGGCAATTATGCCGGTAGCCTTAAAGCCCAGTCATCTGCAGCAGATAAAGGTTATGATGAAGTCCTCTGGCTCGATGGGGTTGAGAGAGAATATGTCGAAGAAGTTGGGGCTATGAATGTCTTTTTTAAGATTGATGGAAAGATTGTTACACCAGAGCTTGGCGGGTCTGTCCTGCCAGGGATAACCAGAGATTCGGTAATAACAATGCTTGAAGACTGGGATTATGATGTTGAGGTTAGAAAAATTTCTATTGAAGATATTGCTCAAGCATACAAAGATGGCAGGCTTGAAGAGGCTTTTGGCACCGGTACAGCTGCGATTATATCGCCAATCGGTGAGTTAAATTATAATGGCCTGAAGATGGAAATTAATGACTTTGAGACCGGAGAGGTCGCTTCAAAATTATATAAGACATTAACTGGTATCCAGACCGGCAAGGTGGATGATCCTTATAACTGGACAGAAGAAATTCCATTAGATTGACTCTTGATCACTTAAAAAATATAAATTTATAAAAAATCCCCTTAAATCATTTGACAAAGTTAAATTTATCTGTTAGACTTATTTTTAACGATTTAGAATAATAAAGAATTAACAACGTTGATGGAGCCCAAGTAAGCCTTTTGGCTGAATTTCTCTCCTGAGTTGCCGGCTGAAACTGCAGTAAGCCTGGCCGTCTACCGGCGTTAATCGGTGCGGAAGTTATCTGCTTCCAGTGAGATAATCTCTAAGATCTTTCTATATTTATCTATATCTAGAGATTAAGTCAGGTGGTATCGCGATTATACAGTCGCCCTGTAATGGGGCGGCTTTTTGTGTTTTTATAGAGAAAAATTTATAAAACTATTATTTGGAGGATTGATAATTATGAAATTAGCGAGTAGAACAGAAACGAGAAAGAAGACAGTAATTGAGCTTGATGATGTAAAGATTGGTGGCAACAAGCCGACGATAATGGCTGGTCCCTGTGCAGTAGAGAGTAGAGAGCAGGTAATGGAGACAGCTAAAGCCGTTAGAGCAGCTGGAGCAACTATTTTAAGAGGTGGAGCTTATAAACCCAGGACATCGCCATATTCCTTCCAGGGGCTGGGAGAAGAGGGGTTGCAGTATTTGGCTGAAGCCAGAAAAGAGACTGGGTTAAAGATAGTAACTGAAATGATGGGCCTAGAACAGATGGAGCCAGTAATGGAATATACTGATATCATCCAGATCGGGGCCAGGAATATGCAGAATTATCCACTACTATCGGCTATTGGCGAGCTTGATAAACCGGTGATGCTTAAACGAGGAATGTCAGCAACTATTAGAGAATGGCTGCTGGCTGCAGAATATATTATGGAAGCTGGCAATCATCAGGTAATTCTCTGTGAGCGGGGGATCAGGACATTTAGCGAGAAGACCAGGAATACCCTGGATTTAAGCTCAATTCCTCTGGTAAAAGAGCTCAGCCATCTGCCAGTAATTGCTGATCCAAGCCATGGAACTGGCATGAAAAAGCTAGTTGCGCCAATGTCAAAGGCAGCAATCGCCTGTGGAGCTGATGGTCTCATTCTTGAAGTTCATCCTAACCCTGAAGAAGCCTTATCTGATGGACCTCAATCACTGGAACCAGGAGAGTTTTCTGATTTAATGCAGGAACTGAGCTTAATCGATAGCTCATTAGGCAGTTCTGGAGATAAAATACTGCCATCAGCTATTTAAAAGAAGGGATTTGATAATATGAAAAGATTAGGATATTTAGGCCCACCAGGAACCTTCACTGAGATGGCAGCAGTTAATTATCTTGAAGCAAAGCTTGATAATAGTTCCAGGCTTGAGGCTTACATAGACATTGAGAGATTAATAATGGCAATTGCTGATGGTGAGGTCCCGGCCGGGATTGTGCCGATTGAAAACTCTCTAGAGGGTTCTGTAAATATTACTCTCGATTATCTGGCCCATAAGGTCAATCTCAAGATTCAGGCTGAGATTACCCTGCCGATAGTCCACAACCTGATAGTTAAGCCAGGGGTTAAACTTGATGAAATAGAAAAGGTTATTTCCCATCCCCAGGCTCTGGCACAATGCCGGGATAATATAAAGAAGTATCTTGGAGATACCGAGATTGTTAAGGTTAATAGCACAGCTGAAGCCGTTAATCAACTGAGTTCCAGAAATGAAGCAGCTATCGGTTCAAGGCTTGCTGCCAGAAGAAATAACCTGGAGATCAGCAAAGCAGGTTTTCAGGACGAATCAAGAAACTGGACCAGGTTTGTGTTATTAAGCAGGCCAGGAGTTAACTTAGAGGCCGGCCGGGCCAGACAGGCTCTGGCAGCCAGTAAAACCTCGATAATTCTGGCCCCAGTCAAAAATCGGCCTGGCATACTCCATGAACTCCTTGAAGAGTTTGCCAGAAAAAATATTAATCTGACTAAAATTGAGTCCAGGCCGACCAGAAAGACCCTTGGTGATTACCTCTTCTTTATAGATTTTGAAGGTGATAGCCAGGATAGGGAGATAAAAGAAATATTGAAGAATCTCCGGTTAAAGTCATCATACTTTAAAGTTTTAGGATCATATGCCAGGCTTGAATTTACAAGTGAGGAGCTAGCAGTTGAGTATAATTAAGATTAGGAGGAAGATAAAATGAGTTTAGTAAAAAGGTTAGAGAAGAATATGTCACAGGTTTCAGGTTATGAGGCCGGTCAGGATAAGGCAGAGATAAAGAAAAAGTATAATATTGAGGAGCCGATTAAGCTGGCTTCAAATGAGAACCCATATGGACCATCGCCAGAGGTTAAAGATGTGATTGCCGATGAGACAGCAAGGGTGGCTGAATATCCTGCCAGCAAGGCGACAGAACTCCGGGAGGCTCTGGCTGACTTCTATGATTTATCCACAGAAATGGTTTTTACCGGGAATGGCACTGATGAAATCATTGGATTGCTGGTTGAGCTTTTTAATGGAGAGGAAGACGAGATTATTTATCCAGATCCTTCATTTGCCAAGTATAAGCTTTATATTCAATCAAAAAATGCAAATGGAGTTGCTGTGACCCTGGATGATGATCTAAGACTTGACCTTGATAGGATGGCAGAGGAGATTAATAAAAAGACAGGGATGATCTTTCTCTGTGACCCAAATAACCCGACAGGAACTATGCAGCAGAAAAGTAAAATTAGAGAGTTTATTAATGCTGTGCCTGACGATATCCTGGTCGTTCTTGATCAGGCCTATCATGAATATATGACTTCTGGCGAATATTATCAGGGGCTGGATGAATTAGCTGAAAGACCGAATCTCCTGATATTAAGGACTTTTTCAAAGGCCTACGGTCTGGCTGGTTTGCGGGTTGGCTATGGTCTTGGTTCAGCAGAGATTATTCATTATCTTGATCAGATAAGAGATACCTTTAATTGTAATCGGATAGCCCAGAGGGCCGCCATTGCAGCATTAAGGGATCAACAGCATATTCAGATGAGCCGGGCCAAAAATCAACAGGAACGGGAATATCTCTATCAGGAGCTTGATCAGGCTGGCATAGATTATATTAAAAGTGAAGCCAATTTCCTCCTGATTGCAGCTCCAGGTGATAGCAGAGAAGCTGCTGCCAGGCTTGAGAGTAAAGGAATTATTGTTAAACCAGGTGCTCCCCTTGGTGTTCCAGGGATGCTCAGGGTAACTGTTGGCAGCAGGACTGAAAATGAAATTTTGATTGAGAAATTACAGGAGCTTCATAATTAAAAGTACAAATTCCATAAAAAGCATAATTTCTATTCAAAGCATAACGCCCCCTATATTTTATAAAGAGTCGGCCTGGATAACAAAACCTGGCCGGCTCTTTTTAGTTAACTATTACTTTTTCAACATCCCTTGATTGGCTTAAATGGAGCAGGGCCCCATAATAGAGCTGGAATTCCAGGGTATCGCCAACAGCTATATTAGCTCGGGCATCTTCAATATCAAGAATCAGGTGATCGCTGCTAGCTCCCAGTACTTCAATGCCCTGCTGGCAGGGGATTAGCTGATCTGGATAGACAAAATCTGCTCTACCAATAGAAAGAATTGCCCTTTTTCGCATACCTCTATCTTTAAAAGTTGGTTTCTGGCCGAAGGCATCGACATAACTATTGCCATAGGGTTTTGAAGGTTTAGTTTCAATCTCAATAACCTCAGCCTGGAGGATGAAGGCATCAGTCTTTAGTTCAGGGAGATCATAGCCCCAGATCTCCTGGAGATCCTGGCCAAGAAGCAAAGCCTCGCCTGGCCTGAGCTGATTAATTCTAGCCGGGAGCTTATTATCAAGGAGCAGTGGCAGACAGGTTGTTGCTCCCCCGGAGATTATCTCAAGTTTTCTATTCAGGCAGCTTTCTATCTTTTCGGCAATCTGGATCAGATTATTTAAGTTCTCTGTATCCGGGTTTATACCTCCATAACAGTTGAAATTAGCAGCAACCCCTAGTAGTTTTAAACCTGACATCTTTTCGATTTCTGCTGCAATCTCTACAGATTTTTCTGATGGATAGATTCCTTCTCGGAGATCCCCTGCCTCAATCACTAAAATGACCTGATGGAGCTTATTTAGTCTACTGGCAACCTGATTTAATTTATGTAAAACTTTAAACTGGCTATTAAAGCTGATATCTGTATATCTAATAACATCCTCAACTTCGCTTAAAGCTGGAATTCGTAAAAGTGCCAGGGAAAAGTTGACAGCTGATTTTTTAAGCCTGATTAACCGGTTTAAACGGGAATCACCATATACTGATGTCTTGTTGCCAATAAGCCTGGCTACTTTCTGGTTTGATGGGCAGCCTTTGCCTACACCGATAAGGTTGATATTATTCTGCTGGCAGAGTTTCTGCCAGAAATCAATATTAGCTGCGATTTTATTTAAGTCAATATTTAATTTTGCTGGCATTGGTAAACTCCTTTCAGAAATAGAATTATTATGTATAATTATAACATGAAAATAAAAAAGCTGGAAGTTATTTATATTAAAAAACCTGGCCTAAAGCCAGGCCAGGTTGGGATATATCTTTAGATTTTTATCATTTAGTAACTATAAGGACCTCTATTTAAAGCATCTCTAATAGCTGAAACAATTTTATTACTTCTCATAGTAGCAGCTGTAAAGCCGTCTACTTCTGCATATTCTTCAACGACATCTTCGCCATTAAAGAGATCGTCAGCAGCACTGATTTCTTTACCCTCTAAATATTCTAGAGCTTCTTCATGCTGAAGTCTTAATTCATAGAAGGTGCCTTCATCATGATCATAATAATCTTCGCCACCATAATATAGGTGACGGAAACTAAGATTAGTAAAAGTATTGTCTTCAATTGTAAACTGGACATTAACCTGAATTGAGTCACCATCAGCAAAAATGCCACGATATGTAGCATCTGCATAGTCATCAGCATATTCATAATGAGCCTGCGCAGCAAAACTGAAAGTTAGAGCAAAAGCAAGGACTAAACCTAAAGCTAAAATCTTCTTCATTTTTAAAATTCCCCCTGTTAATAATTGTGATATGTTATATTTGTAACAACTTTAGAGATAAAAAAACTATTAATTTGATATATCCTATTATAATATTCAAGATAAAAAGCTTATCTCCTGCCTGTTTTAAAAAAAAAGAGTTAAATTTAATATAAGTATTCTAATATTTAATCAATAGGACCAGAGAAGGGTTGATGAAGGGTTGGTGCAGGACTGGAACCGACCAGAAATTGGCTCTTGCATATTTTAGCTCAAAAAAGTATAATCATCATAAGGATATTATTGAAATATAAGAAAGGTGTTGATATAGATGAAATTGATCGACTGGCATACCCATCCATATGCTCATGGCGAAGATGAGGTGAAGCCCTGTCAGAATATGGAGCGGCTTCAGGAATTCGTTACAGCTGCTGAAATTAAAGGGCTTGATGGTATAGGGTTTACTGATCATGAAATTTATCTGGATCAGTTTAATTTTGAAAACTTAAAGAAGATAAAACAGGAAGCTGAAATTGAAGTCTTTATCGGAATTGAATTTGATTATGCTCCTGGTCGAGAAGATGAAATTAAGGGGATACTGGATAACCATCCCTTTGATTACTCAATTGGCTCTGTTCATGACATTGGCGATTGGAGCTTTGATTATGCTAAATATAAGGATAGATGGGAAGAATATGATTATGAAGGTCTGATCGGAGTTTATCAGGAGTATTTCAAACTACTTGACCAGGCTGTCAATACTGGCTTTTTTGAGATTATCGGCCATCTTGACCTGATAAAAGTTTTTGATTATGTGATTAAAGACCGGGTCCTGGTCCTGGAAATGGTCGAACCGGTACTGGATTCAATAAAAGAGCAGGGAGCTAAACTTGAAATTAATACTAATGGTTTAAATAAGCCAGTTAATGAGCTCTATCCAGCCCTTGATATATTAAAGCTGGCCAGATACAAAGAACTTGAGATTGTTTATAGCTCAGATGCCCACCGACCGGACAGGGTTGGCGAAAACTTTGAGCTACTGGAAAAATTAATGGAGATAATGTAAGCTGGAGCAGCCAATCTGGATGCTTTAATTTAACTTATATATTTGAGGTGAGGAGGATTCTTATTGAAGAAGAGAATAATTTTTGTCAGCCTGATCTTAATATTAGTATCTGTCTTATCTTTAAATATTAATCAAGTAGCTGCAGAGCAGGTTTACAGGATTGAAAATTATTTAATTGAGATGGAAATCAATTCAGATGGAGATTTTATAATAACTGAAGAGATTGAGTATAATTTTATAGAAGGTGAATTTTCAACTGCTTACCGTGAGGTTCCGGGTAGAGGATTCGCAGAGATAGATTTTATTGCAATTAGTTCAGTCGATAGACAATTAATCAATTATAATGTTAGCGATGGCTCTTCACTTGAGGTTGACTGGGAATACCCTGAAACAACCGGATTAGCTACTTTTAGAATTGAATATGCCGGCAGGGCCGGGTTAATTAGCAGTGATGGCAGGAATATAGTGGACTGGCAGGCCTTGGGCACTGACTGGGATGTGCCAGTCGAGAATGCCAGGGTGATAATTAGTCTGCCAGAGGAGCCTGATGGCATTGAGTTCATTGATGGCGGCGAACCTGATAGTATTTCATACGCCGATTTATATTTTGAAAGAGAGAATATTGAGCCTGGTGAAGGCTGGCGCATAAATTTTAGTTTTAGCGAACAGATTTCCATGCCTGAAAGAGCTTCAATCCGGGATTATTCTGCCTGGTTGATTGGATTATTGATAATCGCCCTGATTCTCGTCATTTACCGGATAGTTGATAGTTATAAACTGATGAAACCAGATTATAATAATGTAAAACTCCTGGATGATGAAATTATTCAATACAATAATTTAAGTTTTCTTGAAAAACTTTTGCTCTATGATTATAAAGGTGCTAAGGGACCAAGAATGCTGGCAGCATTGATCTTTTATCTTGGCAAACTAAACCTTATCCAGTTAAGAGTTGATATTAAGGATAAGTTTTTTGGTGGCGAAAAAGCTGAAATCAAATTGGCTTTACCTGAAGAGATGACTGAAACAGAAGAGATTGATGATTTAAAGGTTTTAAGCGAACTTTTCGATGAAATAGGCGATAATGAAAAGAAACTAGAAAAAGTAATTACAAAGAGTTCTCTCTGGCGAAAGATTGTTGATAAATATAAAGAGAAGGCAGAGGTTAAAGCCTGGAAATCTAATTACAGAAAAAGTATCAGGAGCACCAGTCTGCTAATAGGCTTGCTTTTAATGGCAATCTCGATTGGCATGTTTCTGGATTTTGTAATCAGTGATCGGGTGATCACATTTCTGCCAGCAGTCTTTACTGGAATACTGGCAATAGGTGAGTTCATTCGCTATGCAGTGATTCTGCCTCTAACCGATACAGCTATTAAGATTAGAGAGAAGATAGATAATGAGATCGATGAACGCCGGGAAAGACTGGAAGAACTTGTTGAAACTGATAGTCTGGCTGCCCTTAAATTGATATTAAGCAATCTTGCCTGGCTTTTAGCCGATGATAAGATGACTGGCAGCAAATTCAAAAAATATAGAAAAGAAATTGAAAAGAATATCAGTGATAAAGAGGCTGAATCACTGGAAGTTCCACACTGGCTGGCAGTTGATGGTCTGGAAGGAGCTTTAAAAGCTATTGAGGTTGTTGAATATACGATGATAGCGGTTTATGCTGCGGTTGCATCCACATCAGCTTCATCCGGCGGTGCTGGCGGAGGTGCTGGTGGCGGTGGAGGCGGAGCCGGTTAAAATGAAAGAATTATATTTCCGGTTTTATGGCAAGTTAAATAAGTTTCTTCCAGATGATCAGCAGAAGAGACCGTTTCATCATATTTTTAAAGGCCGCCAGAGTATTAAAGATAGAATAGAAACTGTTGGGATTCCCCATACTGAAGTTGAATTAATCCTGGCCAATAATAGACCAGTTGATTTTTCCTATCTGGTGGAGAGCGGTGATAGACTGGCTGTTTATCCCCATTTTCATCAATTAGACCTGCCAGATACTTATAGATTAAGAGAACCATATTCCAGGAAACCGGAGTTTATAGCCGATGTCCATCTTGGAAAGCTGGCAAAATATCTGCGCCGCTTTAATTTTGATACTATTTATCGAAATGATTTAGAGGATGACGAAATAATCAAAAGTGGAGTGGAAGATGAGAGAATAATTCTTACTAGAGATCACGGGATACTGATGCATAAGCAGGTAATATATGGTCAATTTATTCATTATGATGATCCCAGAGCCCAGTTGTATGAAGTCTTTAACCGGTATGACCTGGATAAATATTATAATGGCAATGAAAGTCGCTGCACCGACTGCAATAGCAGATTAGTTGAAATTGATAAGCAGGCTATAATTGACCGGCTTGAACCTAAGACAAAAAAGTATTTTGAAAGATTTAAGATCTGCCAGGAATGCGATAAGATTTACTGGGAAGGTTCTCATTATAAAAGAATGGAGAATTTTTTCAATAAAATAATCAAATATTATTATAATTATTAAGTTGACAAAAATAGTATTCTTTGATATATTTATTATTAGGAATCGATATTAATAATTTTATTAAAGGGAGTGTTATTAATGGCAAAAAAGAAGTTATTAGTTGTAAGTATTATGGTATTTAGCTTATTATTATTTCCATTAACAGCTTTGGGAGCAGGGCATGGAAGTGCTTCATCCGGGTTTTATTCTACCGAGACCCTGGCAGAATTTGATGGTACCGATGATAATCCAGCCTATGTAGGTTATCATGGCAGAATTTATGATCTCTCAGACACCTTCGCAGATGGAAGCCATGCCGGACATGATGCAGGAATGGATTTGACTGAAGAATTTTATGAGGCCCATGAAGCTGAGCTGATGGAAGGCAGAGAAGTTGTCGGCTATTATTTAAGTAGAGCTATGACTGAAGAAGAACTTGCAAATTATGATGGTCATAATGATAATCCAGCCTATGTAGCTGTTGACGGAATTATCTATGATGGTTCTGATACATTTTCCGATGGAACCCATGGTGGTCATGAAGCTGGCCAGGATTTAACAGATGAATTTCAAGGTCAGCATGGTGAGGATACCCTTATGGCAATGCCTGTTGTTGGCGCTTTAGTATCTTATGAATTAACTCTGGATGAACTGGCAGAATATGATGGCCAGGATGGCAATGATGCATTTGTAGCCGTTGATGGTTTTATCTTTGACGTTACTGAAAGCTTTGAAGATGGAGAACATTTTGGTCATGAAGCTGGCCAGGATTTGACTGATGAGATTGAAGAGGCTGATCATCTCCGTTCAGTATTGCCAGATGTCCCGGTAGTTGGCGTTTTAGTTGAATAGCTTCCCCTTTAATTAAATATATTTATATTGTTTAGGCTGATGGCTTTCTGCTGTCAGCCTTTTCCTTTTTGTTTTTTTATTAATTTAATAATTTAAATTTAAATATAAAGGAGATTAACTACCCTAGTGGGTAGTAATACCGTCTAAGAGGATTTTTTGACTTCTCAGACAATTTTAATAACTTGATTAATTCTTAAATTACTATTATAATAATAGGTGATAATATTCTTTAATTTCTTAATTTCCACTTATATTTATTTAATTATTTTAAGGGGGTTATATTAAATGGCAAAAAAGAAGAATATGGAGTATGATGAATTACCACGGATGCCGACAATGACAGAAGCCATGATTCCAATTCTATTTCTGATTGTTGCTCTCAGTCTCAGTATTATTGTCCTGGAGATTGATCCTCACATTCCGATTGTACTATCAGCAGCTTTTGCAGCTTTAGTTGCTGTCAGGATGGGAGTTAAATGGAATGTTATTGAAGAAGGGATTTTCAGTGGAATTAGAACTGGCTTACAGGCAATTATTATTTTGATGATTGTCGGTATGTTAATCGGTTCCTGGATTCAGAGTGGCATTGTCCCGACAATGATCTATTACGGTCTGCAGATCCTGTCACCTCAGATCTTTTTAGTGGCAGCAGCAATAATGACAGCTATAGTTGCTCTATTTGTTGGTAGTTCCTGGTCTACAGCCGGTACCATTGGTGTTGCACTTGTTGGTATTGGTGGAGGTCTAGGAATCTCGCCAGGATTAGTCGGTGGTGCTATAATATCTGGTGCCTATCTTGGTGATAAGATTTCACCATTATCTGATACTACTAATCTGGCGCCTGGGGCAGCCGGGAATACAAACGTTTTTGAACATATCAGGCATATGTTACTGGTAACTGTGCCAGCCTTTGTAATTACGCTGGTTTTATATGCTATCATTGGTATGCAATTTGCCGGTCAGGAACTTGACGTAGGGGCAATAGAAGAAATTACAATGACACTTTCAGAGAATTTCTGGATCAGCCCTGTATTAATGGTAGTTCCATTGCTGGTTATTGTTATGATCATCTTTAAAGTTCCTCCGATCCCAGCATTAATTGGTGGTGCAGTAATCGGTGGTATTACAGCTATGATAACCCAGGGTGCAGGACTTGGGGCTGTACTTGATACAATGCATTATGGTTACTTTATTGAGACAGGTGTTGAACATGTTGATGAACTCTTGAATGCCGGTGGTTTAGATGGAATGATGTGGACTATATCATTAATCCTGGCTGCCTTGAGTTTAGGTGGAATCCTTGAAAACTGTGGATTCCTGGCAGTTATTTTAGAAAACATCTTGAAGAAAGCTAAAACCTATGGTCAGATCTCACTGGTTACCCATATAACAGCAATTTTTGTTAACTTAGTAGCCGCTGATCAGTATCTGGCAATAATATTACCGGCCAGGATGTTTAGCCATGCTTATAAGGATATTGGCGCCCATCCAAAGAACCTATCCCGGATTGCTGAATCATCAGGTACTGTTACATCACCACTTATACCATGGAATACCTGTGGTGCCTTCATGTATGGTGTTTTAGGAATCAATCCATTGGTCTATGCTCCATTTGCATTCTTTAACTGGTTAACTCCGTTAATTTCCATAGCCTATGGTTATCTTGGAATTGGATTTGCTGAGTGGACAGAAGAAGATGAAAAAGCAGCAGCTGAAGGAGCAGATTAATTAAATACAGACATTAATTAAATAATGACTAGAAATAGTTATAAATAGCTAGAATATAAAAACCCCTGGACAGCTTTTAATCAAGCTGTTCCAGGGGTGTCTTTAATTTATTTAAGGTTTATTTAGGGAAAAGCGTTGAAAGATAGCGTTCGCCCCCATCAGGGGCAATGATTAAAAACTTAGCATCTGCTGGAAACTCCTCTGCAACTGTTAGACCGGCCACAACACCTGCTGCTGAAGACGGTCCTAAAAAGAGGCCATCCTGGACTGCCAGCTGATGCTGAATATTATAAACATCATCCTCATCAAGGAGTAGAATCCGGTCATAAATAGATTTATCCAGAATATCTGGCACAAAACCAGGCCCGGTGCCAGGAATATTATGACTGCCCTGTTTGCCTTCACTCAAAACCGGTGCACAGACCGATTCATAAGTAAAAACCTTAAGCCCAGGAATCTTCTTTTTTAAATAACTGCCAGTACCGGTTAGAGTGCCTCCGGTGCCACAGGATGTAATCAGCAGATTAAGATCCTGGCCGAAAGCTTCTAATATTTCTGGACCAGTAGTCTTGCGATGGGCCTCAGGATTGGCCTGATTCCCAAATTGATCTGGTCTAAAGGCATTAGGATATTCCTCTTCCAGCTCCTTACAGAGTTCATAGGCCCCTTTCATACCCTGATCACCAGGGGAGATGATTAATTCTGCCCCGAAAGCAGCCATCAACTGCCGCCGTTCCTGGCTGGCCTTTTCAGGCAGAACAATAATGGTTTTATGGCCTAAAATTGCTGCCGCCCTGGCCAGACCGATACCAGTATTGCCACTGGAGGCCTCCAGAATTAATCCGCCGCCACCTGCAGGCAGCTGACCTGATTGTTCAGCAGACTTAAGCATCTCAAAGGCCGGCCGATCCTTAATACTGCCAGCTGGATTAAGATATTCAAGCTTCAAATAGAAATCAGGCAGTTCAGCTGGAACCAAATTATTTAATTTGACAATAGGAGTATTACCGATTAAATCTTCTCCAGAATGAATTATCATCTGATTGCCTCCTGACAGGTTGTTGGTTTTAATCCCTTATTAATTGTCTAAAAAGAAACCATCTAGATCGTTATTATCAATAAAACCTGAATCCATTGAAATATCAGCCATCTCCTGGACAGTTCTCTGATTTAATTCTGAACTGAACTGAGTTCTCTCTAAAGATGAACTTATAATTTCTATATCCAATTCCTGCTCAGCAATATCAAGAATGCTGTCCTGAATTATTTCAGCAGTTCTTTCTGGATTATCAGCAATAAATTGATTTGATCTTTCCTGAGCGGCCATAAACTTTTCTGCCACCTCAGGCTGATCTGAGACAATATCAGCTCTGGTTACAACTAAAGTATTTGGAAGCTCGCCATCCCAGGGAACTTCGTTCCATTCCAGAGCAACTTTACCTTCATTTTCATATTCTAAGCGTGAAGCCCAGGGCTCTGAAATTACTGCTGCATCAAGATTACCTCTGCGGAACATACCGCTCAAATTAGCCGGCGGCTGAGTTCTATGATCAACAGAACCGCCCTGTCGCTGAGTAGTCAGGCCAGTCTCTGCCAGCATATGTCTGAGCTGAAGATCATGGGTGCAACCAAGAGCAGGTGTCGCTATTCTTAAACCGTCTAAGTCCTCAGCACCGTTGAAATCAACATCAGGGGCTGTAACTAATAGATTACCGCCAGTACTTGCTCCAGCCAGAGCAACTACTTCTGCTCCCTGGAGAAACCTGTTAAGTGCCGGCCCTGGTCCAACCAGGCCAATATCAATGGAATCTGTCATTAAGGCATCCATAAAGAGCGAACCATTAGGAAAGGTCTCAGTCTTAACATCATAACCCTCAAATTCTTCCTCAATAAAACCTTCTTCTAAACCAACCATTACTGATCCATGGGTCAGATTAGGGAAATAACCAATAACAATTTCACCTTTATCTTCAACTGGCTCATCGCGGACAGCAATGGCATCGAATCCATCTGTATAATTAAAAATTCCAAGTCCAATAATTAAAGCTAAACTCAAAAATATCACTGTATATTTAATCTTATTCTTGCTTTGCATTGAAATTCCTCCTTGAATTACTGCTGGTAACCCCAGCGCTGTAAAATTTTATTTTCTATCTTCTTAAATATATAATTATCGGTGATAAAACCGAAACTTCCAATTAAAATAATAATACCAATAACAAGTCGCATATTACCCATATCCCGGCCCCACATTAGAAGCTGGCCAAGACCGCTGCCACCACCAATAAGTTCACCGGCCATCAAAGCTCTCCAGGAAAATGCCCAGGAGAAACGGAGACCAGTAATTAATGAGGGCAGGGCTGCTGGCATAATAACCCTTCTAAAGACACTAAAACTGCCTGCACCAAGAGTTCTGGCTGATTTTATATAGACCGGATTAACATTCTTAATGCCGCTGGTAGTTGTTGAGGCCATATTCCAGCTGGCTCCCAGGATAATAACAGCAATAATAGCCTGTTCTCCAAGGGAAAACCAGAGTAAGGCCAGTGGCAACCAGACAACACTGGGAACACTCTGTAAAGCCAGTATAAACGGCGAGAGAGCATCATCAGCTGCTGGCACCAGTCCCAAAAGGAGACCTAACAGGAATCCCAGTGTTGAAGCCAGGCTAAAACCGATTAATAGCCTCCTGAAACTGACCAGAATTGCATTAATCAATGAACCGTCCTGGAATCTGGTAACTAGAGTCTCAAGCACAGCCATCGGCTCCGGCAGCAAATAATCAGGCCAGAGATCAAGGCCAGCAATAGTCTGCCAGATAACTAAAAACCCTGCAATTACAATAAAGCGAATGAGAAAAGTTTCCAGTAATTTTTTTAACTTCATCTTATCCTGCAACCTTCTCAATTAGTGCCTTCTGTTTCTGATCATCTTCGCTGAGTAAATCCTCAAGAATTTCAGCCTCTAAATTAACTATCTTCTGTTGATTCGGTTTTCTAGGATAGGGCAGATCTAACTCATATTCTGCCTTTATCTGACCAGGATTGCTGGCCATTACCAGAACCCGCTCAGAAATCAGCAAAGCTTCCCGGATGCTGTGGGTAACAAAAATAATTGTCATATCAGTATTCTGCCAGAGTTTAACCAGTTCCTGCTGTAATTTAAAGCGGGTCTGTTCATCCAGGGCCGAAAAAGGCTCATCCATCAGCAGTATATCAGGCTTTAAGACCATTGATCTGGCCAGAGCTACCCGCTGTTGCATGCCACCACTTAACTGATGGGGATAGGCCTTTTTAACATCTGCCAGCCCGACTTTTTTCAGCTCCTGATGGGCAAGTTCCAATCGCTTCTCTTTATCTATATTACGTTCCTTTAAGCCAAAGGCCACATTCTTTTCTACATTCAGCCAGGGGAATAGAGCTGCTTCCTGCATCATCATTACCCTATTCTGTGCCGGCCCGGTAATAGGCTGCCCCTGACAGTCTAACTGGCCGGAATCCTGATCTTCCAATCCGGCGATTATGTGAAGGAGAGTAGACTTCCCACAACCAGATGGCCCTAAGAGTGTTACAAATTGGCCAGTATCTACCTCCAGGTTGATCTTATTTAAGACAAGTTCTCCACCATACGACTTCTCGAGTTCTTTACTGCTAATTGCAAACAAATAATATCTACCTCCTAAAAAGTAATTAAAACTGTTAAGTGGTTTACAGAAAACCAACCTAACTGCTATACATTATATTAAACCATAGTACGTATGTCAAGTTTATATTAATATTATTTTTAATTTATGTTATAATTAATGTAATTGTTATGACTTTAAAAGGAGTTGAGATAGATGGCAGATAATTATGCAGATACTTATGAAGAAGAACTAGTAAATGCAGTATTGCATGGAATTGGACTGGGAATGGCCATAGCTGCAACCGGAGTACTGGTTGTAATGGCCAATCTCTATGGGGAACTAAGACAGATTGTATCCTATAGTATTTACGGCACAACTTTAATTATTCTATATTTAGCTTCAACCCTCTATCATAGTTTCCCCTACGGCAAAGCTAAATACGTCTTTAGAATTATTGATCATTCAGCAATCTATCTTTTAATAGCCGGGACCTATACCCCAATAACCCTGGCCACATTAGATGGACTCTGGTCCAGATCGGTCTTTATTGTTGTCTGGGCAATTGCTGTCCTGGGAATAGCCCTAAATATTATCTGTTTTGAAAAAGTTAAAAAGGTCTCGCTGGTCCTCTATCTGGTTATGGGCTGGCTCAGTATCCTGGTTATCCGGGATTTAATCTATAACCTGCCGACAGCCAGTCTTATCTTTCTCTTTATCGGTGGCTTATCATATACAGTTGGAACAATCTTCTATGTAAAGAAAGGCTTAAAATACAACCATGCAATCTGGCATATCTTTGTGCTAGGCGGCAGCATCTTCCACTTTTTCACAGTCTTTTATAATCTTCTAGGTTAGACCAGCTAATTAAAGTAAGTTTTTCAGATAATAAGAAGGAATAATCCTGACTCCCTAGAATTATATTGATAGCATCCAAAAAATAGTAATAATATTTTAACAAGAGTACCATTCTGAAGGGAGGATTTATGGTAGATATAGCCTGTAAAGAATTAACTGCAGAAGAGCTCGTAAATGACTACGGACCGTTGATATCCAGCCTGGCCTATAGAATGATACCGGATAGCCATATCGCTGAAGAAGCTGCCCAGGAGGCCTGGTATGAAGTAATTAAAAGTCTTGAAAGCTTTCGTGGAGAATCAAAAATATCGACCTGGATCTACAAAGTAGCCTATAGAACTATCAGCAAATACTGGCCCAATAAAAAGCTATATGATGAAAAATTTCTAAAACACTGCTTTGACGGCCCTGATGTCAGAATCCCTGATCAGATAGATTATGACGGCCGGCTCTGGCTTAAAGAACAGTGTGATCGCTGCCTGACTGCAATTCTGCAATGCTTAACCCCGGAAAAGAAAGTCGCCTATGTCCTAAGAGATGGTGCAGAACTTGATTATGAAGTTATTGCAGAAGTCATGGATAAAAAAGAAGCCACAGTTAGAAAGATAGTCTCCAGATCCCGTAAAAAAATCAAAAAGTTCTTAAATGACCAGTGCACATTATATAATCCTGATGGCAGCTGCAACTGCAGAATCAAAGATCAGGTTGAAGAATTTAATATTAGAGAAGAATATGAAAAGATTTATTCAGCAATAGATGAGGCCCATTTTTATGCAGCCTCAGAAAAAGTCATGCCAGATAAAAATTATTGGAAAAAAAACCTCTAAAGATGTCACAAAACTGCTCCAGTTCTACACTAATATAAATAGGGAAGGAAAATAGACATGGTTCCAAATTATGACAATCTTATAATCAATACCCTGGGTGAACTATCTATAAAAAAGGGAGATGAGATCATCTACACCGAACAGGGTCCAAAATTAAGAAAACGCTGGCGTTTATTTCTTATCCTTCTATTTAATAGAGGAGAGAAAATTTCTGATACCAGGCTTATCCAGGAACTGAATTTAGCCGATAATTCCAATCCCAATCAGGCCTTAAGGGCCCTTATCTATAGGCTTCGCCAGGATATCAGAAATAGAGAGGGTAACTTTATTTTCAGCGAAAACGGCGGTTATATTTTCAATGAGGGCAGTCCTTTCTGGCTGGATACAGAAAAATTCGATCAGCTAATAAAAAAGGGCAATCAGGTTGAGGCAGTGGAGAAAATCAAGTATTACCGGCAGGCTATTCAACTTTATAAAGGAGATTTCCTGGAAAATAGTGAACTAACCTCAAAGGAACTATTAAATATTCGCCAGCACTATAGGTCAAAATTCACAGAAATAATTAAAATGGCTGCTGAGATTTGCAAAGAGCAGGGAGATTATCAACAGGCAATCGAACTTTATGAGACAGGCTTACAGGTCAATAATATTAATGTAGACTTTTATTATAACCTGATCCAGCTCCTAAAGGAGGTCAAGCTTCCAGACCAGGCAGTTATCAAGGCTGAAGAGGCAATGTCTGTCTTTGATAATTATGATCTTGAGATTTCAGCCGAATTTCAACAGGAGATATCATCACTAATCTCAATGGATAATAATCTCAGCATGGAAGACATGATATCCGATGAAATAGAAAACGAAAAGGCCTTTGAATGCGGCCCGATAACCTTCTCCAAAATAGTTAACTTAGAAAGACGGAGAAGTAAAAGACAGGATAGAGAGATCTACCTGGTTAAATTTAAGCTCATGCGCCAGGTCAGTCCATCTGAAATGATTGAGGCTGAAAGGATCCTGCATAAAAATCTCCTTGATAATTTAAGAGTATATGACTTAATAACCAGGCTTAAACCCAGAGAGTACCTGCTCCTTTTAGTCGATATTTCTGAAAAAGAAGTTGAAAAGATAATTGGCAGGATCATTGAAGAATACGATGAAAGCCTGCCGCCACCTGAGATCATGTTAGATTATGAATACAAAAAAGTATAAAATTTTCAAAATGTGATAGCCGGCATAATAAACATTGTAACAACCTATAGCATTTAAAAGATTAGCAATTTTTGATATATTGTTATCAAGGAAACTCTAGCTTTTGCGCTTATTAAAGTATGAAGGAGGGTCAATAATAAATGGCAGGAGAACTGAAAATATATACACTCGGCAACTTTAAGGTCGCTAATAGTGAAAAGGTGATTACCGAGAATATCAATAAATCCAGCAAGCGCTGGAAACTACTCCAGTATCTAATAACTTTCAATAATCAGGAAATCTCCAGAGATGAATTGATCATGATCCTGGGCTTAAATAATAATGACGACCCGGAAAGCTCTCTTTCGGCTTTAGTCTACAGACTCAGAAGCCTTTTAAACAAATATACCAACCAGGGCAATGGCCATTTCATCAAAACTTCCGGCTCAGCCTATACCTTCAACGGCGATGCCAATTACTGGCTTGATTCAGAGGTCTTTGAAAATAAATGCGAACAGGTTGTCGGATTAATCGAGGAATCTTCAGACGGAGCAGTTGATCTCTTCCAGGAAGCCCTTAAAATCTACCAGGGCGATTACCTCCAGGAAGCCCGCTCAGAAGAATGGCTCTGGTCTGCCAGAAACTATTACCGTGATCTCTTAAGGAATACGGCACTGGAACTCGATGGTTACTTAAAAGAAAGAGAAGAATACGATACCCTCCTGACTTTCTATGATGAGATTCAGAAACTAATCAAATTTGATGAAGATGTAATTATCGGGTATCTCGAGGCTCTGATCGGTGCCGGCAAGGAAAATGAAGCCCGGGCTAAATATCAGGAAATTAAAACCCTGTATCAGGATAATGGCCTGAAAGTACCTCCCAGGCTCCAGAATATTTTTAGAGACCTCAAAATTGAAAGGGCGGAGCAGCCAGAAGAATTCCTCAGTACCATTGATGAAGCCGCTGATGAAGAAGGTGCCTATCTCTGCACACCTGACAAGTTTCTGGAACTCTATAAACTGGAAAAACGGCGCTGCCAGCGAGATGGACCGTCAAGATGTATCATCCATCTAAGGCTTACTGAAGAACAAAAAGAAAGACAGCAGGAAATAAAATTTGATCATATAGATAATATCGGCAATCAATTTCTCCAGCTCCTGAATGATCAGCTCAGGAGCGGCGATATCGTTACCCGCTGGAACAAGAAACATTTCATAGTTCTCCTGGCCAATATCGAATGCAATGATGCCGAAAAAGTTACCAGCAGAATCAAAAATTCCTTTAAAGCAAGGTTTGGCCTGCCAGCTGGCCTGAGCATTTCCCAGAAGATTTATAGGCTCAAAGATCATAAATTAAAATAAATTGTCAAAGAACGTCTTTATTTAATCTCCCATCGCAAGATGGGACTATTTTTTTGCCCTAATCAATCAGCACAGATCAGCTCCAGCCAGACCAGCATTCAACCAGACCTGATCCAGTCCCTCCCCGGTACCTCCTCGGTATCTCCTCGGTACCTCCCCGGTCCCGATATGCTTTTAACATACGAATAACACATTTTTGACTCAAGCCTGATTGTCATAATTAAGAACTTCATAAACAGCTGAGATCCCGTCACCCTCAGGTCTGACAATTCGGAACCAGTAATCTCTATTAGGCTTTAACCTATCCACCATAAAGCTTCCTCTACCCTCAGAATCAGTCATCCCCTCAACTTTCCGTTCAAGATCATCAAAATCACCAATACCGGTAAGAGTATCACCGCCATTCCAGTTATTAAAGTTGCCCTCACCAACAATCAAATAATATTCTAGCTCGGCTTCGGCCTGATATATAATCTCAAGTTCCACCCAGTTATCTCTGGAACCAACAGACTCACTGGGATCACCTGATCTTTTCACAAATTCAACACCGTAAATTGTCCTGAAATTATTGCCATTATGAAATGAAGTCAGCGCTGCCCTCATAAAAAGATTATTCCCATTTAAAGTCGTTCCCTGACTCATCTTATTCCAGGCTGCTTTATCATCAACGGTCAGTAATTTCGAAAATTCAACTGCTTCTTTGAATAAATTTCTATTCTTTCTTGAAGCCTTGCTATCTCCACCATCATTTTTCACATATCTCCGACAAATAGACTTGCCATATCTCTTATAATAAACAAACTCTTTACCAAATTTTCCACTGGCAGCCTCAGACATCAACGGCATTTTAACTTTACTCAAATTATCATCCCCCTTTTATTTGTCAGACCTATCCTAAAGCAAGATTTCACAAGTCAGGCAATCTATATCAACAGCAGTTTAGCACTTTACTCTGCTGGCTTTCTATTTAAGTGATATTTCTAATTAGTATTAAGAAAATCCTTTATTTTCTAAATACAACTCATCATAACACCATAATAAATAAATTGCAAGTGCTTTTTCAAAAATAATAAATTTATTTTTTAACTGGTACAAATTGTCGTTGCCACGACAATCGGGAAAATTCGAAATGCATTTTGACGTCTTCCCGATGAACTGAAATGACCGGATAAGAATACGCATTTAAAAAGACTCATTAAAAACATATGTCGATTTCATCGACGACTGCAATTGGGAAAGCAATTATTTTTAAGTTTATCATCCCAATATCATTCACAATCCATATCCAATATTATATAATTAAATTTAATAACAAAGATAAACTCTATTTAACTAAATTAGCCATTTAGATTAAACTGATTTCCAGGGGGAGTTAACAATGTACACCATGGTTTGCAATAACTGCAGCAAAAAGTCATATTCCAGTTCCTCCAGCGGTGAATGGGAATGTCCTTATTGTGGCGAGCATATTGAAGATGAAGAGTTAAGTTTAATCTAAAATCAATTAATTGCTTTACTAACCTGTCATTAATTTAATGGCAGGTTTTTAGCGTTATCCTAACATCATTCAAATTCTCTATAAATAATAATATAATTAGTATAATAATAAATTTGAAGATATGAACATAAATCTAAAATAAAAGAGGAGGAATCATTATTTTGAAAAAAATATTATCATTACTAACTGTTTTTACTTTACTTATGGTTTTTTCAGCCTGTGACAATATTGGTGATAATGGAGTAGATATTATTGACCAGACTTATGATATTACTGTTGAGGTTCTAGATGAAAACGACCAACCAGTCAGTGACATTGGAGTTGTTGTTAATAGCGATGAAATCTATGATACTGATGATTCAGGAAGAGTAGATATTTCAAGTCTCGAAGGCGAAAACCGTATAGAAATCCAGGACGACAGCTACCCTTCTAAAACAGTAGATAGCAGCAACGATGGCGACATCATAACCTTTAGGCCAGATGAAGTTACTGGCAGCGGCCTAACTATTAGAGGCAAATTATCAGATGAATCTGAAGTCCAGGCTGCTGATACCAGTAACAACCCAGACATTGGCCAGATAGTTCTCATATTCAGGTATGGCTATGAAGTTATCGACATTGAAAATGAGACTTTTTCTATTGATTTCCCTAGAGAACCTGGCGCAATCACCTTTGTTGATGCAGATGGCAATTATGCCGGTAACCTTGCTTTAGAAAATGGCATGGATTCAATCCCTGGCGATCTTATTGATGAAGATACAAATGAAATAGATCTCGGTTTAATAACCTTTGAAGATGGCACCGCTTATTCCGAAGATGATGAAGTCGTATTCGATAGTCTTACAATTCAGGATAATGACCTGGATGCCGTTGCAGTTGCAGGCAGCTTCTTTAGTGCAGCAGCTATCAGCCCTGACCTAGTTGAAATGATGGCAACTGAATCTCAGGAGATAAGACTCCAGGCCATGTATTTTGTCAGTAATATGACATTAACCGAACCAGATGAAGATAACATAGTAAAAATAAATAATTTCAAAGATTTAGAAATAGAAAACCATCAATTAGAAATCGCCTTTACCCCACAGGTTATATCAGATAGTGATATCGAGGATGATAATAATACTTCAGGTATTGATTTTTACCTGAGCTATAATAATGGTTCACCAGAATATTTTAGAGATGATCAGGTTATTAATCATTATGACACAACAAATATATATTTCCAAAGAGATGGCCTGCCTGGTGCAGGTGAGTATTTTATAGAGAATAATATTGAAAATCTCGATGAATTCACATTTTATCTTCCAGATGTTATCGATCAGGCTGAAGATCACTTTATAACCCTGGATGTTGAAATAGAACTATTTGAAAATGATGAAGGCGATTTATTAATAGACAGAATCAATTGGACATATAAGACATTATCAGGCCAGAAATTAACAGATCCAGAAAATATTTTAACTGGTCAGGAAGTCCAGATTTCAGCCCATACAGATGATAGAGACGAACTTAAAGGTGAATATTATGAAAGTGATATTCATGGTCCAGGAAGAATTTATAGTTCTGACAAAATAACTGATTTATCAGACACTGTAAAGGATCTTAGAGATGAAGAGATTTACTGGGATGATGTTGGTAGTATTAATCTTCCTTATGATGATCTATATGATGTCCATTATGTAACGGGCTATATAAAAACAGAACAAAACTAATAAATTAAACTTAGCTCATTTTTCATATAACTCTTTTAATAACCCTCACACCAGGCATCCTGGGTGGGGGTTATTTTATGTTTGCCTGGCATGGATATTTGCTAATCAGTGAAAGTCTGATGTGGGGGTTAATAGTGCCAACCACTAGCTGAAGACAAGGGTGTCCATCGTGAGATGGAATCTGAAGGAAGTTGGAGGCAAAACTTCGGTCTGAGGAATACGAACTGTATAAAAGGCATATTCCTGTGGGTGAGTTTGCATAACAAAATAAAGCCCAAAACTATTCGAAACAGGAAGTGTAAATACAGCAGATAGGTGAAGTGAAAGTAAATATTCTTAACCAGGGAAGGTCTGACAGTAAATTGTGGTGATGAACTTCTAAGCAATAAACTCTGCAGTAATGTAAGAGCTGAACTGTCAGAATGCAGCAGAAGTCATAGTAGATTGATGGATATATACATCAATTGAAGGATGAAACATTAGGAGGTTTCTTAGATTTGAACAACTCGACGGAAACACATAGAAAGCAGACAACTTCATATGAAGGCTGCTCTCAGGAGAGAAGGCTGGAAGCTAGAAGTAATGAGAGAGTGCAGAGTGTTTCTGCGGCGTTGCCGAATGTAGGAAACGGTGAAAATGCAGACTCCAGTAATCTGATGGAGAAAATTCTAGAGGCTCCTAACCTGAATAGGGCATATAAAAGAGTCGTCAAGAACAAAGGCAGCCATGGAATTGATGGAATGAGTGTAGATGAACTTCTACCTCATCTTGAAAGAAATGGCAGACAGCTTCTAAAAGATATACTGGAATGTAACTACAAACCACAGGCTGTAAGAAGAGTAGAAATACCTAAGCCTGGTGGTGGAGTAAGACTACTTGGTATCCCAACAGTAACGGATAGAATGATTCAGCAGGCAATAACACAACAGCTGACACCAATATTTGACCCAGGATTTTCAGAATATAGTTATGGGTTCAGACCTGGAAGGAATGCACATCAGGCAGTAAATAAAGCTAAAGAATATATAAATGATGGCTATACATGGGTGGTCGATATTGACCTTGAAAAGTATTTTGATACTGTTCAACATGATAAACTGATGTCTTTGGTAGCCAGAAAAGTGCAGGATAGAAGGGTGCTGAAATTGATAAGAGCTTATCTTAACTCAGGAGTAATGATTGATGGTCTAATTAAGAAAACAGATGAAGGATGTCCTCAGGGAGGACCTCTAAGTCCACTACTCAGTAACATTATGTTGGACGAACTGGACAAAGAATTGGGAAAACGCAATCATAAATTCTGCCGTTATGCTGATGACAATCAGATCTATGTCAAAAGTAGGAAAGCGGCTGAAAGAGTTATGAAAAGCATAACTTTATTTATTGAAAAGAAACTGAAACTTAAAGTTAATACAACAAAAAGTGCAGTCGGCAGACCCTGGAGAAGAAAATTCTTAGGGTTCTCATTTTATCGGATGAATGGTGAAGTAAGGATAAGAATCCACCCGAAATCAATCAAGAAAATCAAAACAAAGATAAAAGAACTCACATCAAGAAACAAGCCCTGGACGATGAAATATCGTTTTAAGAAATTAAAACAGACAATCACAGGGTGGGTTAGCTATTACAAAATAGCTGATATGAAAAGCAAGATGCGAGCTCTTGATCAGTGGGCAAGACGACGAATAAGAATGTGCTACTGGAAACGGTGGAAGAAGGTCAAAACCCGCTTTAGGATGCTCAGGAAATTAGGTATTAAAGAGCCCAAAGCGTGGGAATATGCTAACACAAGGAAAGGCTACTGGAGAATATCCAATAGCCCTATACTTGCAAAAAGCTTTACCAATCAGTTATTAAAGAAACTCGGATACTTTAGTTTTACAGAAAGATATGCACAAGTAATTAATACTTAATGAACCGCCCAGTACCGAACGGTATGCTGTGGTGGTGTGAGAGGACGAGAAATAAATTAATTATTTCTCTCCTACTCGATTGCGTTATCCCAGCATCATCGTGCATTATCCCAGCATTATTCAAATCATCGCAAGTATTCCCTATAATAATAAACAGAAAGTGATAGAAAAATCAATAGAGATCGCAGCATCAATAGGAGGAAGTTATTTATGGAGTCGGCCTTTATCTGCGATAAAATCCTATTCAGTCACATATATGAGCTGGAAAGTCGACGGTCTGAAAGAGATTGCTGGCCCTCGACCTACTTTTACCAGATAAAGATTGACACTTATCCAGAAAATCAACCCAGTATCAAAGAGGCCGGCCAGCATTTGCTGGATATCCTTTCCTCAGAAATTAGCTGCTGCGATGTCCTCTGTCAGCTAAATCATGACCAATACGCATTAATCCTTTATGATGTCGATTCCAGAGAAGCTGACAGAATAAAAGATAGAATCTCAAACCATTATAAGCAAACAGCTAGCAAGCTTGAAGCTAAGCTTGAGATAGATTACAAATCCTTATAATAGAATAAATCAAACCTGGAGGTGATTAAAAAACCTGACTCAGCCGAACTGAAAGTTGCTGGATTGGCAGTTTAGGCATGTGGAGAGCACTATAAGAATTAGCTTAATATTTAACCTTCCTTATTGGAGGCAGTGACCTGTTATCTTAAATCTGGTCACCTGAAAAGATAGCAGTGAGCCAGTGGTGAAACCGACCAAAGGGAAAAACCAAATCCAATAAAGGGGGATTAATACTAATGAGAAAACTATTTATCGGTATTTTAGCAATAGCAGTCGTCTTTGGTATGAGCATGGGAGTAATGGCTGATGAAGGTCATGAAGCTACAATTGACCAGGATGGGACTAATTTAGATGCTATGATTGAGCAAGTGGGTGAATCTCATGAGGCTAAAATAACTCAAGAAGGCAATCTTTGGGGATTAGGTCATGATATTCATGATCCAGGCTGGGAAGCTGCAACATATTCCTGGATTGATCAAGCAGGAATAAGAAATGAAGCAATAATTAATTCAGTATCTAGCAGTGATAATACTGCATTATTTTTAAGAATTAATCAAGATGGTATGGAAAATTTTGCTGAAATAAATAGAAATTATGATGAAAATGGTGCTAATTCTTGGTCTGAGATAGATCAAATGGGAAATGAAAATAAAGCTATAATAGATTCATATTTATCAGATTACCCATGGTCAATTTCAAGTGCAGTAACTATCTATCAAGATGGAGATGAAAATAAAGCTGATGTTTTCTCAGGTGGGGAAACTCAGAACCTAGGCGGTAGTGATGCAGATTTAGTTCAAGAGGGTAACAGAAATATCATTGAACTAGTTCAAACTGAAGCAAATGCTTGGATTAAACAAGATGGAGACGATAATTTATTCAGGCTTGAGCATAATACAGAATTCCCAGCACAAAATGACTCAGAAGTATTCTTCACTCAGGAAGGCGACGAAAACAAGTTTGTAGGATTTAATGGTGAAGAAAAAACCGATCGGGCAGTACAAACTGATTCCGTGTTTGCTGGTCAGCAAACTGGTGATAGAAATGTTATAGGTCTCCACCAGGGTGGAAATGATTCTGCAGAAATAAATCAAATTGGAAATGATAATACAGCTTTATTATGGCAAAGTGAAGATGCAGGTCATTCATCTGATATAAATCAAGAAGGATATGAAAATACTGCTGAAGTAATACAAAGCACTAATTAATAGATCTAATAGGTGTTATAATAATGGGCACCTTATTTAATAAGGTGCCCATTATTTCAAAAGCTTAGTTAATTATAGTTGTTTATAGTTATAGGCCTTAATTATTGGTTATAGATTATATTTTTAGTTTTAAGGATTCAAAATGATCTTTAACTAATAAAAAGGAGGCTTATTAATATAATGAAAAAACTATTTGCTTTTACTTTGGCTGTTATATTAGTCTTTGGTATCAGTTTTGTTGGATTGGCAGGCAATGAAGCAGATATTGACCAGATAGGGGACAGCGCAGAAGCTGATGTGGAACAAATAGGTAATGAGCATTTAGGAATAATAAATCAAACAACTGGTAATGTTGCTAATTTAGAACAAGAAGGATCTAATCATGTGGCAACTATTAATCAACAGCATCCTTCAGAAATAGCAGTAATTACATCTGAAATTATTTAAAAAGGAGATAACCATACAGCAGATATTCTTCAGACTTTTGGAACAGGTAATTCTGAAGCTATAATATCTCAAGATGGCGAATTGAATTTAGGGGATATTTATCAAGCCGGGCCAGATATGAATGCTGATATTGAGCAGGATGGTATAATAAATACTGCTTTAATTTATCAAATTTGGGCTCGAGAAAATAATTCAATTATAAAACAAGAAGGGGAATCTAATTTTGCTAATATAAATCTTATGTCATCAGTAGAGGGAAAAGCAAGAATAAATCAAGAAGGAATCGCAAATGAAGCAGAAATATTTGGTGATATCGCCCATAGAGGTATCTATTCAATAAATCAAATTGGAGAAGCTAATACCGTTAATATTAATCAGCATGACTTTGTTGAAGGTAATGAAGCTCAAATAGATCAATTTGGCGACAATAATGAAGCTCAGATAGTTCAATTTGCTGTAGATTGGAATATTACTGGAAATAATGAAGGCTCTATTGTTCAAAGAGGTAATGATAATTCAGCATTAATTAATCAAACTGCAGCAGAAGATATTGCTACAATAAATCAAGAAGGAAATTCTAATTCTGCAACAGTAATTCAGGGGAATTGATTGAATTTCAATTCATTGCAGCCTGTTAATTCAGGCTGTATCAAAATCACTTTAAGTAGGTGATATAATGGAAAAATTGGCCTTCAAAAATATAATAAGAAAACTAAACAGTTTATTTATTAAAAAATTTATGTTAGTTATTTTAATATGTGTATTTGTTCTGTCTGCTGGAATTTTTGTTCAGGCTGAAGATATTAATGATGAATTGCTAGAATTAGAATCTGAAAATCAAAAAAATTTATTAGGCGAAGTTTCAATCCTGGATTACAATGATATAAGCTATAATACTTATACAGATAATTTGGCTAATATAAACCAGGTGGGAAACATTAATTTTGCTTCAATAGAACAAGTAGGGGTAAACAATTATAGTTTGATTAAACAAATTGGTAATAATAATTCAACAGAGATTTATCAAGAAGGAGACAATAATATAGGAATTACTCATCAAGACGAATTTGCTTGGTGGTCTGGAAATAATGAAGCCTCTATTGAACAAAATGGAGATTATAATATAGCTTTAATAGCTCAATATGGAAGCAATCATACAGGACAAATAAATCAGAGTAAAGATGATAATGAAGCTGGAATTATTCAATTAGGAACAAATACAAGTAAAAGGATAGATCAAAACGGAGAGAATAACTCAGCTGATATCATGAGTTTTAAAAATGATGAGAGTTTAGAAGTAATTCAACACGGTGACAACCAGAATATAGAAATCCTGATCGGTGAGTAGAAAGGAGGTGAAATAGTGAGAATCATAAAAAGCCTCCTTTTTCTTCTGTTAATTTTACTGGTTATATCTGGAGTTACAATCCAAACCGCCACAGTAGCTGAACTCAATCTTAACTTAGAACCAGGTTTCAATTATGAAATAACAATAGATGATAGCTGGAATATCAGGATCATTTTCTCTGATAACAATAACTATCAGGAAGTTTTTCAATCTGGCGATAAAAATTTTTCTCTTATTTTTCAGCAGGGCGAAAATTCTGAAGCCCGTATTTCTCAGGAAGGTAGCGGCAATCAGGCAGTAATCAATCAGCAATCAGTTAGTGATGCTGAGAGTAATGCAGATGCAGAGACCAATAATAGTCCAGATGGTGACGATGATGATAAGGAGGATGATTAACTTTGACTAAAAACTATAAGAATATGGCAGCAATAATTACAATTAGTTTATTTCTGGCAGTAATTATTCTGGCAACACCTGCCCTGGCAGAAGAGGATGAAGATTTAGAATGGAGAATGGAGCTGATTGAGGCTTCCAGGGCAATGATGGAAGAGGAGGATACCCCGGAGTTTAGAAACCATAAACTGGGCTCTGTCTTTACAACCTATGGCGAAGGCGACAATCTAATTAATACTGGCCTGAGATTTGCACCCCAGCTAGGTTCTCCAGCTGGCAGGCCATTAAGGTTTATCGGTGAAGTCTTTTATCTCAGAGCCGAGAGCGAGATCGCCGGGTTTATGTCATTATCCTTTGAGCCAATTGAGAATATTTACATTGGCGCCGGTGGCGATGTTATCGGTGAGGCAGAATACCATCTCTTTGCCGGCTGGGATATCACAGATAATATCTTTGTTGAGGCCAGAGCTATAAATACAGGTGGAAGTTTCGAAGATAGCAATGTCTATCCAGTAGCTGGCTTCCAGATTAGCTTTTAGAGGAGGTTTAAATAAATGAAAAAGATAATTCCTATAATTGTTGCATTTGCGCTGGTTTTAGCATTTGCAGGTAATATCGAAGCCTTTAATGGCTATAACTATACCATGAGCTGGAGTTTCCAGACCTTTAATGATCCAAATGCCCGGCAGGTGGCAATCAATACCGCTGAAACCCAGAGAGAATTAGTTGATGAAGAAGAGGACCCAATTCAGGATTTTGCTGATGGCCTGGAGCGGAGACTATATAGCTCAGCCCAGCGGGAAATCGTTGATATGATCATGGATGAAGATGAAGTACCCTATGGCGAATTTGATGCCGGTAACTTAAATATATCTGTAGCCGAAGATCCCCAGACTGGCGAGGTTATCGTTGAAATAGTCGACCAGATTAGCGGTGACAGCACAATTATAACCTATTCAGATGATGATTTCGGTGGTGACTTTGGCGGCTGGTAAATCACAAGCTGTTAGGAGGATATAAATATGACATATGAAGCTAAAACCTTAATAGGTATTATAGCATTAAGCCTTGTTGCTATACTAATAATTCCCGGGGTTACCCTGGCCGAAGATTTAGATGATGCCAGTATCGATGAACTAATGGATAAAATCTTAGAAGAAGCCGATGAAATTAAATCTTCGGAGAAGAATGTAACTGTGGCCACCCAGCTGCTGGCAGCTCTGCCTGAGCCAGCTGAAGATGAAAAAGCCTCAATTGCAGTCTATAATATTGCCGATAAGACTGGACAGCGCCAGGAGACTGGTTCAGCAGTCGTCACCCAGGGGGCAACAGATATGCTAATTACCGCCCTGGCCAGGTCAAGGCAGTTTAATGTCCTGGATAGATCCAGTCTCGGTGATTTCATGAATGAACAGCAGCTCCAGGCTGAAGACCGCCTTGCATTCGGTGAAGGACCTGATCTCGGCGAGATGAAAGGCGCCGACTATGTCCTTGAAGGCGCTATCACCGAATATCAAGTCGATAAAACCTCTGGTGGCATGGGTATTTCAGTCGGTGGCGTCGGCGGCTCCACTGAAACTGCCGTTGCCAGAACTGCCATAGATTTAAGGCTGGTCGATACAACCACAGCTGAAGTTGTCTGGGCCAGGAGTTTAAAGGACGAGATAGAGGGCGAAAGAGTTGGAGTTCAGGCATTCTCCTTTATGGGAGATAATGTCGTTGAATTCGAGACCGGTGAAGGCAAGCAGGAAGTTATAAACCTTGTCGTTAGAACACTTCTTGAGGAGGCAGTCTTTGATTTAGCCGAGAGCGATATTGTCAATTAATCGTTATTAAAACTATATAACAATTGATCATCTCCAAATTAGGAGGCAGATTATGAAAAAATATAAATTAGCAGGAGTTATCTCTCTCTGTTTAGTTCTAATAATCAGTGGATTTTTAGCAGTAGAAAGTTCTGCCGATGGGCTGGATTTAGAGGATGACCAGGAACTAGAAGACTTAAAGGATGAGATCCTGACTGATAGCGATCAGATCTTATCTGCCGATCCCAATGTCAATACATCTACCCAGCTGCTGGCTTCTTTAGATGAACCAGAGGATAAGCCGGCAGTGGCAGTCTTTGAGATTGACGATGAGACCGGTGAATTCACTGAAGATGGCTCATCGCTGGTCAGTCAGGGAGCAGGCGATATGCTTGTTACAGCCTTAAAACGCTCCAGGCAGTTTAAAGTATTGGAGAGAATAAGTGATGAACATCTAATGAATGAACATGACTTAAAGGATAATAATCTGATTGCAGCAGATGAAGGGCCTGAGCTCAATGAACTGGCAGGAGCCGATTATATCATAGATGGTTCTGTAACTGAGTATCAGGTCGATAAAGAATCAGGTGGTACCGGCTTATCAATTGCCGGAGTCGGTGGTTCAGACGAATATGCTGTGGCCAGCACAGCCATTGATTTAAGACTGGTAGATGCCACCACCGGTGAAGTTCTCTGGTCCAGGAGTTTAAGAGATGAGATAGAAGGCGAAAGAGTCGGAGTTGAGACCTTTGAATTTATGGGTGAGAATATTGTAGAGTTTGAAGCCGGCCAGGGCAAACAGGAAGTTGTTAACTTGGTTTTAAGGAGATTGCTGGAAGAAGCAGTCTTTGAGCTCTCTGAATTTATCCATTAATTACTGTCAGCCCTGGAGAAATGGAGGTTGATAATCTTGGCAGGATATCTGAAAAAATTTGGAGTAATTCTTATTATATTAGTCTTATTGCCCGTTTTAAGCAGCTGTGATGGGCTACAGGATGAAGCTGAGATTGAATATAATTATTTAAATATATCTGCAGATAATCAGTATGGCGTTGAGCAGATTGAGCCAGATTTAGGCCGTTACCGTTATGAAGACGGTGCTGTTGTCGAAATAGAATTTGCCGAGGCTGCAGGCTATGAATTTCTCGGCTGGGAAGGCGATGACAGCGGAGATGTTGCCGGTTCTGATGGTGACTATAGCATTCAGCTTGATGGCGATAAAAATATCAGGGCAGCCCTCAGGCTTAACGAATTTAAACCCCTGGAAATAGATTTTAGCGGTATCGAACCTATCGATTATACTGATACCGATGATATAACCGGAGTTCCCCATAATCTTGAAGATGTCACCATCTTCTTTAATAATGCCCTTTATCCTGACAATGAACTGGAAGTCAGAATTGAAAAGGTTAATGATAACGGCAATGACAACGGCAATGACACTGGCGATAATGATCAGGATGAGGATATTATAGAAACTAATAATGTCGAGATAGACGAGAATAAAATAGAGATCAGTCTGACCGACTGGCGGGATAGATTTTTCACTGATGAAGATCAGGATGAATACTTAGAATTTGCAGAAGAATATCAGTTGATTGTTGAAACTCCCTATGATGATTATATCATCGATGTCGATAATCGTGAGTATCAAAATGATGAGATTGTTGTAAACTTCATGGTCGAAGAGCCTTATCCTGAAACTCCAGAGAATGTCAGGATTGAAAGAAAAGGCGATGATTACGAAATTTCCTGGCAGCGGAGCAGAGCCAATGCACAGATTGATGTCGATGAATATGTAAAAGAATACAGGCTATATAAATTCACCGGTGAGAGCGATTTTACTGAAGATGATGCTGATGAAGAAATTGAAATAGATGTTGACAATCCTGATGATAAAAAAGTAATCAGATATGAAGGAGAAATTCAGGATACCGAGAATATATATTATAGAGTCAAAGCAATTAATGAATATGATAATGATAGTGGGTTAAGCGAGACTGTTGAACTTGATTAGGAGGTGAAAGGGATGCCAACCTGGTTTAAATGCAAAAAATGTGGAAAGAAATATTATACTGCTGCCTCCAGTGATGCCGGTAAATTTGATGACTTATGCGAAGAATGCGACGGCAAGTTGGCTGAAGTCTATTATGACGTCAAACAGTATTTGAAAAAGAGTATGATGGTTAATTTCCATCTCAGAAAGAAAGAGCCAGCGAAATTATATAGTGGCAAGGTACTCTCAGTTGATGACAGAGAGATAAATTTAATTGTTTATAGCAAGCGCTCTGATATCATTCTAAAGGAACTTTCAGCCTGTCATGTCAGCTTTGCCAGAGATGAATTTCCTGAAGGCAGGTATTTTTTCCATGGCAAAATCTTAAGTTTTTACGAAGAGATGAATCCTCAGATTATAATAGAAACTCCTGAATATATTGAAAGAAAGCAGGAACGCCAGGCAGAGCGGTATCCTCTTAAAACCAGGGTTAAGTACAGACTTGGTGATGATATTAAAGAGCTGATGGCTAAAGCAGATAGCGACTATAAAGTTGGCCAGAGTCTTGATATTAGCAGAACCGGACTTTTATTGATGGATGAAATGTCCAGTTTCGAGGAGCTTAACCCTGATAAATATGTCGATTTAGAAATAGAATATGGTGATTATAATATCTCAACTATCGGGAATATTGCCAGGGTCAATCGCTTAAAAGAGGCTGATGGTAAGCTGGCTTTAGGTATAAAATTTCTTGATAGAGATTTCAACAATTTAGATATAATAAAAGAGCTCAAGGACAGAAGAATTGTCAATTAATATTCAGGTTTTGCTCTGGTCTGGATATAAAACTATTTAAATTTCTCCCCTTATAAATTGCCCTCTATAGTAATTGCTGAAATTCAGATGCTTTTGCTATAGAGGATATTTTTTTGCGTTATCACAGCGTCATTTAAATTCAGTAGAAATTATAATATAATTAAAGATATCTTGTTTTAGATAATGCTGATGACAAAAGATGAGTTGTGAAGGAGATTTCAATCTGGCAGAGAATACAATAATATAAAGCTAAAAGATAAATATTTAGCTTTGAGTGAGGGGTGATGAAAATGCCTGCATGGTTTAGGTGTGAGCAGTGTGAAGAAAAATATTATACTGCATCTTCAAGAGAGGCAAGTAAATTTTCCGATGAATGTGAGAAATGTGGCGGTGATCTGCAGGAAATTCTTTGGGATGTTCCAGAGCTGATTGAACGGGAGACAATTGTTGATTTTCACTTAACTGAGAACCAGCTGACAAGTATCTATCAAGGAAAAGTTTTATCTCTTAATAGTGATGAGATCGGGTTGCATGTATATAGTAATAAATCTAATAATCTCTTGAATGAGCTGGCTACCTGTTATCTTAGTTTTAGCAGGTCTAAGAGACCTAAAGGGAGGTTTTATTTTAACAGTCAGATACTTGGGTTTTATGATCATGATGATCATCAAGTTGTAATTAAAACTCCTGAATTCCTGGTCAGAAGAGAAGAGAGAAGCTCGCCACGGTTTGAGCTTGAAACGACTGTTAAGTATCGGATTGCCGATGATTTTGGAAAATTAATGGCTATCTCTGATGATAATTATAATATTGGTGAAACCAGGGATATCAGCAAAAAAGGTCTGCTCTTAGTTGATAATTTAGGCTTGAGTGTAGTTAATGATAAATATATTGATCTAATGATTGAATATGATGATTACAAAATTTCAACGATTGGTAATATAGCAAGGGTCAATTCAATTGATCAATCTGGTGATAAGAAAGCTTTAGGTGTAAAGTTTTTGAGGCGGAATGTTGATACTCTTAAGATAATTGATGAATTAGGCCTTAAGAAAGTCGCCAATTAATTTTATATAAGATTGACTAAGCCTCTCTCCAGATTGCCTGGATAGGGGCTTAAAATTATTGAATAATATACAGGATATGTTAAAATAATAGTAGGAGGTGACCTCATGCAGACTATCGCTAACTGGGCTTATAATATGTATTTTGGGCTACCTTTAGTTGGCTGGCTCGGAATTTTAACCTATATTTTTCTGATCTCTACAGGTGCCGTCATGGTTTTAACCAGAAAGAAGATCAAGCGATTTCCTTTATCTGTTCATGTTACTCTTGCCAGGATTACAATAGTTTTAGCAACAATACATTTTATCTTTGGTATTTCAGCATATATTTAACTTATACTAAAACAATGATTTTTAATTTATAGGAGGATTTATAATGCCATATACAGGCAAAGTTTATCGGCCACCAAGTGAGGCCAGGAGTCTGATTCTCCAGGCTACCACAGGCTGCCCCTATAATCGCTGTAATTTCTGTTCAATGTATAGCGATCAAGATTTTTCAATCAAATCTCTGGCTGGTTTTAAGGAGCACATCCAGGCAGTCAAACAGTTTCATAGAGGTCCAGTTGAATCAGTCTTTCTGGCTGATGGCAATACAATTATTATTAAAACAGAGCAGCTCCTTGAGTTCCTTGAAACAATCAGGGAGGAGTTCCCCAAAGTTGAGAGGATTACCTCTTATGGTTCAGCCAGGTATGTTAATAAGAAATCGGCTGAAGAATTAAAAAGTTTGCGAGAAGCAGGTCTGGCCAGAACTCATACTGGCATGGAATCTGGCGATGCAGATACCCTGGAGCTTATCAATAAAGGGACAACCCCTGAAGAGATTATCGCTGCCGGCAAAAAGGTTAAAGAGGCTGGCATTGAACTCAGTCAGTATTATCTGGTCGGTGTCGGGGGTCAGGATTTATCAGAGCAGCATGCTGTTAACAGTGCTAAAGTATTAAATCATTTTGATCCAGAGTTTATCAGGCTCAGGACATTTATTCCAATTGAAGGAACTAAGCTCCATGAGCTGTATCAAAAAGGGAAATTCAAACTTTTAAATGCCCATCAGGCCCTGGCAGAGACCAGGATTTTGATTGAGAATTTAGATGTAAGCTCTCAATTACTCAGCGACCATATTTCCAATCACTGGGATATCAATGGCAGACTGCCTGATGATAGGGAAGAAATGCTGGCAGAGATTGAAAAAGCCAGCAGAGTTGAGCTCAGTCAATTCAGGGATCCAGCAGCAGGCCATTTATAATTAGCTGATTGTGATTTTATTATAATGACAAACCCCATAACAGGCAGGAATTATCAGGTTTGTCTTAATTATTTTCGATTTAATGCAGGGGAATCCACTCAAGTATACAATTATATAATATAACGGCCAAGAAATCATTGTCTGGTCGGGCTTCATATTTTATAGAGGAGGAGAAATATGACTGCTGTGAACCATAAGTTATATGTTTATACTTTTGGCAATCTGCTGGTGAGAAAAGAAGAGGAAGTACTCTTCTCTGGAGAGAATAAGAATTTGAATAAGCGCTGGCGGCTCTTTTTGCTCTTGCTTTTTAATAAAGGAGAAAAATTGACTGACCAGGAATTAATCCGGGAACTTGAACTTGAGGAAAATGTTGCACCCAGGCAATCCCTTAGAGCTTTAGTTTATAGGCTCAGGAAAGATATTGAAATGAAGGGTACAGAATTTATTCTCAGCGAACAGGGCGGCTATACCTTTAATCCAGATAGCAAATACTGGCTTGATATAGATTATTTCTTTAATATTATTGAAAAGGCCAAGGAGAAGGATGATAAAGAACGGGCATTGAGATTATATCGGCGAGCACTTGATCTTTATGAAGGGGCATTTCTAAAAAATCAGTATATTACAGATAGGTATCTAATTAAGTTAAGACAGTATTACCGGGAACTCTACCTTAAGGCTGTGGCTAAAACAGGAGAGATTCTCGTTGATTTAAACAGGTTCCAGGAGGCCATTGAAATTTATGAGTTGGCTTTAAAGACCCATCCCAAAAGTGTCGGGCTTTACTTAGATATGATCGATGTCTTTAAGAAGAATAACCGACCTGATCTGGCCCTGATCAAGACCGAGGAAGCAATGGCCTTTTTGAAGAATTCCAATCTGCCGATGCCACCTGAATTGCAGACAGAAATCTCCGATTTTTTTGAAACTGATATCGATGAAGATCCAGCCAGTATTTTTGAAGATAATAAATTATGTCAGGGTGAGATCTTCCAGTGTGGTCCAATGACTTTCTCCAGCATCTTTTCACTGGAAAAGCGGCGGGCTGAGCGGAATAGAGATGATATTTCTTTAATCCATTTTCAGTTAAATGGCGAGGCCCCTCCTGAAGAAACAAATAAGGCGGAGACTATTCTAAGAGATATCTTAACTGAAAATTTGCGGTCCAGCGATCTTATTACCCGCTGGCAACCCAGGCATTACCTGATGCTGGCCAAAGAACAGAATGAAGAAGAGATTGAAGCTCTGCTTGCAAGAATAGACGAGCTTTATTATGAAGAATTTCCACCAGCTGAGGTTAACCTCAGTTATAGCTATCAGAAATTAAATTAGCAAATTCTGTCCCTGCTTATTAGCAGGGGCTAAATTTTTGTTCGAGAATGAAGAAAAAGGAAATATAAGTTTAATCTAGAATATATTCATAAGCTTTAAATATTCTCATGGAAAGAAGCGGTGGAAAGATTACTCTAATAGTATTGATTAAATGTAGAGTATAAGTAATACCAGAAAGTGAAAGGTGGTTTTAATGGAAAAGCAAGGTAGTATCAAGGACTGGATAGAGTTACTCAGGCTATTTTCCTGGCCCTGTATCTTTTTGCCAGCAATTTTAGGCGGTAGTTTTGCTTATAGCCATGGAGTTTTTAATGCCAGTATATTTTTTCTGCTCCTGGTCGGGATTCTAATGATCCATATCGGGATCACAATTGTTAATGAATATTATGATGTTAAAAATAATATTGATACTTTAGAGCAGGAAAAACCGAGCAAGGTCCTGGTCGAAGAGAGGATTGCTCCTGATTTCGCCCTGAAAGTTAGCAAGATTTTTATGCTGGCAGGTGGTTTAGGTGGCAGTATTTTTATAATTATTACAGGCCACTGGCCATTATTTATTCTTCTGGCAATTGGTCTTAGCGGAGGTTATTTTTATACTGCTCCGCCGATAAGTTTAAAATATATTGGCCTGGGGGTTCCTGCTAATTTCATTATTCTCGGTCTCCTAATTCCCCAGACCATTTATTATGGGATGGCCGGAGAATTTTATCTGCCAGGGATTGGACTGTCCCTACCGATGGGTTTATTGACAGTCGCTATCCTGTGGTCCAATGATATGCGGGATATTGAGGCTGATAAATCTATTATTACACTGGTTGGTCTATTAGGTTTAAAGAACAGTTTTTACGTTTATTTATGGATTTTACTGATGCCCTATCTACTGCTGGTATATTATGTGCTGGAAGGAACTTTTGGGATAGTTGCCCTGGCAGGGTTTATAACACTTCCGCTGGCAAATAAGCTGGCCTGGTCTGCTTATTTAGGAGTTAAAGGGAATAAAAGGAAGCTGGCCTTTATCGATCAGAAATCAGCAGTATTAATGCTTACTTTTAATAGTATCTGGATTATTAGTTATCTTATTAGTTGAGGAGGGAGAAGCCAGACATTGACTTCTATAAATCATGAATTTGAGACAAGATTTAAATTATGGCTCGATGAATTAGATAAATTTATAAATAATAATATTACCTCTACTGAACCAGTATTTAATCAGGCTCAGTCCAGATTAATAAATGCTGGTGGCAAAAGGATCAGGTCACTACTCTTTTTAATCTCCAGCCAGGCTGATAGAAACAGGGAAGAACTCTCTAATAGATTAATTGAAATAGCTGCTGCCATTGAGATCTTACATATGGCTACCCTGGTTCATGATGATATTGCCGATCAGGCCAGGTTAAGGCGAGGAGAACCTTCGGCTTTAGATGAGTTTGGTTCTGAACCAGCCCTTTTTATCGGTGATTATTTTCTGAGCAAAGCCTATCATTTATTCTTTAAAAACTTATCAGCAGAGAGTTTAAAGTTTTTAAGCAGCAAATTGCCGGAGATCTGTGCCGGTCAGATGTCTGAGTTCAAAAATAGATATAATTACGATATTACAGTTAGAGACTATTTAAAGCAGGTTCGGAGAAAAACAGGCTTATTATTCGGGGTTGCGTCATATACCGGAGCGATTGAGGCAGGTTTTTCTAAAGCTAGCTCTGTGCATTATTACAGGTATGGCCTGGCTCTAGGGATGGCCTTTCAGATCCAGGATGACCTTCTTGATATTCTTGGAGATACTGAAACTATGGGTAAGCCCCCGCTTCAGGATATCAGACAGGGCATTTATACTCTGCCAGTAATTCTGCTCCTGGAGGATAATGAGCTTAAGGTTAGATTTATTAGACTTATTGAAAGTGAGAGCTATCTTAAAATTCTGGAACTGCTGGAGAATAATCAGTATTTGAATCAGGCTAGAAAAATTGAAGAGCAGTATTTTAAGAGAGCGGCAGCAGAATTAGATTATTTTGTAGATGACCCTGCTGGAGATGATCTGGAATTTATCTTAAACTGTCAGAATAATAGAAGAGAATAAAAAAAGCCCTGGAGCAAAGAGCTCCAGGGTCTTGCTTTTTATATTCAATTATTCTTTAGTCCCAGCCTAAGTTTTCAAGGTCAAGTTCAAATAGTGCTCCATCTTCAGTTTCTTCAACAAACTCGATACCCTGAACTCTGTCGAATTCTTCGATGTATTCAACAGCATCAGCATGGGTTTCAAACTGAACTGGACCGGCTGTATCAACAGGCTTTAATCTCCAGTTGCCAGACGGCTCAGGATTGATTGTGCCGTATTCTTCGATATAATGGATGATCTGATCTCTATTGGCATCTGCAGATGAGAAGATTACCTCTGCATCATCACCGGTATGTGGGAAGTCGCCACCGCCACCGGCACGGTAATCATTGGTGATTACTGCAAATTCCTGATCCATATCAAGTGGTTCGCCATTATATTCAACATTGGTGATTCTTTCGCCTTCTGGCTGAGTTATATCTATCTCGTAATCAATACCTTCAACAACATCGTAATTGAAGGAAGGTCCCAGTGTATCAATTACCTGTGGATCTGGATCATCAGGATCTATCTCGCTGAAATGGAGGACTGAATGCTCGAGGAATTCAACCAGGCCTTCTCCAGTCATCTCCAGGATATAGACAGTATTGTCATAGAGGTAAATATCAGTAACATCACCGATTGTAATATCGCCTTCTACTGAAGTTGAAGTCTGGAATGGAGCTGCTACTCCAACAATTGGGTGATCTTCATAATCAGTATTGGCTAGCTGCTCTTCAGCAAACCAGAGCTGGGCCTCATTAACAACCTGGGTTACTGCACTATCTTTAACCTCTGAGAAATAAGCCTTTACTGGAACTTCAGTTGAACCAATTGGTGTTCTAACATATTCTACAGTTGCATCATGAACATCGCTTGCTATCTCAACGATATCAGGATGCTCAGGAGTATCTTCATCGATTTCTCTTAAATCAACATTGAAGTCTACAATATCCCATTCGCCATTCTCATGAGCAATTTTTAAGTCGATTATACTGAGAGCTTCACCCCAGCGTCCAGGCATTGAAGCTGGCTTACCAAAGATTGTACCTTCTTCAACATTAATGTTTTCAACATCAGCATAATCTTCAGATGGGAATGTGCTGTGTGAATGGCCACCTAAATAGGCGTCAACTTCATCCATCTGGGCAAGATGATAACCGGCATCATAGGAATCAGCATGATCTCTTGCTGTGCTGCCAACTCCGGTATGGGAGGCAACAACAACTAAATCAGTAATACTTTCTAGCATTGGGATATAATGTTCTGCTGATTCTATAATATCATCTATAGTTACTTCACCATGGAGATGAGTTCTACCCCAGGACATTGTCTCATGGGGAACAAAACTGATAACTCCTATTCTAACTGTCTCGCCATCAATATCTTTTTCAAAGATTTCAAATGGCTGGGTATAATATTCGCCTTCCATTGTATAGAAGTTAGCTCCTAGCCATGGAAATTCAGAGCCTCTTAAAGCCTTGTCAAAGAAATCAAGTCCAAAGTCCTGCAGCTCATGGTTACCAACTGCTGCTGCATCATAACCTGCAAAGTTCATAGCCTCAATAATTGCCTGAGTTTCAAACATTTCGAGAGGCTCTACTAAAGCTTCGTAATTACCGATCATTGAACCCTGAATAGCATCACCGGTATCAAATAAGAGTGTGTTTTCGCCAAATTCCTCTCTGGCTTCCTCGATTAGTGTGAATGTTTTTGAAAAACCATAGGCATCAAATGGTTCATCATTCATATAATCATATGGAACTAAATACTGATGGAGGTCACCAGTTGCCATCATTCTCAAATTGTAATCTCCATCTTCTGCCATTGCCGGACTGGCTATTAAAGTTACTGCCAGGAATGCCATAGCAATTGTTAAACCAATAAGTTTCGTCTTTTTCATGTTTTTAATTGAATACATTAAACCCCTCCTTGATAGATTATTGTACTTTTAATTAAAGATTTGTATTTTAAATTATATAAAATATTCTGTTTTATTTCAAGTTTATAATTGGGAAATTTTTATTTAAGTTTTTCTCTAATTTAAAGGAGTTATCATGTTTAAGCTAGAAGTAATTAAATAATAGAAATCAGGAGAAATTAGGAGGAGTGATTTTTGATGGATAAAAAATCTTTGAACTGGCAGGTCGGGCAGGCCATGCAGGTTAAGTTGCCGGCAGAATTGCCGGAGAAGAAAGAATTCAAACCAGGAATCAGAAGAGCACCAAAGCGGAAGCTAAATCTTGACAGAGAAGAAATTAAACTGGCTTTAAAGAATGCCTTAAGGTATATCCCTGAGGAATTACATGAGGAGCTGGCACCGGAATTTCTAGATGAATTAATGACCCGGGGTAGAATTTACGGCTATCGCTATCGCCCTGAGGGCAATATCAAGGCCAAACCAGTTGATCAGTATCAGAGTAAAACCCTTGAAGGCAGGGCTTTACAGCTGATGATCGATAATAACCTTGATTTTGATGTAGCTCTATACCCCTATGAACTGGTGACCTATGGCGAGACCGGTCAGGTCTGCCAGAACTGGATGCAGTATCGTTTAATCAAAAAATATCTCCAGGTGATGACTGAGGAGCAGACTTTAGTTGTAAATTCTGGCCATCCTTTAGGTTTATTTCCATCAAAGCCTGAGGCACCCAGGGTTCTATCAACTAATGCCCTAATGGTCGGTATGTTTGATGACTCAGAGCATTTCAATAAGGCTGCAGCTTTAGGCGTTGCCAATTACGGTCAGATGACTGCCGGTGGCTGGATGTATATCGGTCCCCAGGGAATTGTCCATGGAACCTATCTAACCCTTTTAAATGCCGGGCGGAAGTTCTTAAATAACGACCAGGATGAGGATTTAAGCGGTCAGCTCTATATAACATCAGGTCTCGGCGGGATGAGTGGAGCCCAGGCCAAGGCAATTGAGATTGCCGGTGGCGTCGGCGTTATAGCCGAAGTCGATAAGTCGGCAATTGAGACCAGAAAGAGTCAGGGCTGGCTCAGCAAAGTCTCCGATGATTTAGATCAGATCTTTAAATGGGTCAGAAGATATCAGGCCTCAGGCGAAGCTGTTTCTATTGCCTATCATGGTAATATTGTTGATCTATTGGAATATGTAGTTGTAAATAGTATCCATGTCGATCTCCTTTCAGATCAGACCTCCTGCCATGACGCCTATACTGGCGGATATATACCGGTAGGCTATCAGTATGATGAGGCCAGAGAACTCCTGGCTGAAGACACAGATAAATTTAAGGAAGCTGTTGATAAGTCTCTAAGAAAACATTATGATCTAATCAGCAAATTAGTCGATAGCGATACCTATTTCTTTGATTATGGCAATAGTTTTATGAAGGCTGTATATGATGCCGGAGTTAAAGAGATTGCAATCGATGAAAATAATCCTGATAAAGGCTTTATCTTCCCATCCTATGTTGAAGATATCATGGGGCCAGTCTGTTTTGATTATGGCTACGGGCCATACCGCTGGGTCTGCTTAAGCGGCAAAGAGGAAGATTTAAAGAAGACTGACCGGGCTGCCCGGGAGATCATTGATCCTGATAGAAGAGCCCAGGATTATGATAACTATCAGTGGATTAAGGATGCCGAGGAGAATGATTTAGTTGTCGGTTCAAAGGCCAGGATTCTCTATACTGATGGCTTTGGCCGGGTCGAGATGGCACTGAAATTTAATCAGATGGTCAGAGATGGAGAGATTGGACCGGTAATGCTTGGCCGGGACCATCATGATACCGGCGGTACCGATTCGCCATTTAGAGAAACCGCCAATATCAAGGATGGCAGTAATATAATGGCTGAAATGTCGATTCAGTGTTTTGCTGGTAATGCAGCCCGGGGTATGACTTTAGCTGTTCAGAGTAATGGCGGCGGTGTCGGTATCGGCAAGGCCTTTAATAGTGGCTTTGGCCTGGTACTTGATGGCAGTGAAAGGGTCGATAGAATTATTAAAGCTTCAATTGACTGGGATGTTCATGGCGGTGTGGCCAGAAGGGCCTGGGCCCAGAATCCCCATGCTGTTGAGACGATGCTGGAATGGCAGAAAAAGCGGGGCGATAATGGCGCAGTGACCCTGCCCTATCAGGCTGATCAGAATTTAATCGATAATCTGGTAGAAGACCAGTTTGAATAAAAACCTCTGTTAGAGATAGTTATTCTATCTGAAATAAAAATGCAAAACTCATGTTTGCCAAACCTCTGTATGGATGGTAAAATTAATCTATAGACTGATTAATAATATGTCAGTTATCGTTAGATTAATAAATTGTCATCCAGGAGGTGGGGCAGATAGATACCCGGAAGAAAGTTGAAATTTTAGCTGAAGCGGCCAAATACGATGTTTCCTGTTCATCCAGTGGCAGCAGCAGGGCAAATCAAAAAGGTGGAATCGGTAATGCTGCTCCATCTGGGATCTGTCATAGCTGGTCATCTGATGGCCGCTGTATATCCTTATTAAAACTACTCTTTTCCAATGACTGTATCTATGATTGTGCTTACTGTATCAATAGGGCCAGCAATCATAAACCCAGGGCAAGTTTTACAGCTGAAGAGGTTGCAAAATTAACGATTAATTTTTATAAACGTAATTACATTGAAGGTTTATTCTTAAGTTCGGCAGTTTTTCTTAATCCTGACTATACCATGGAGCAGCTGGTGAAAACTCTAAAGATTTTACGGAATAGCTATCAATTTAACGGCTATATCCATGTCAAAGCCATACCTGGGGCTGATTATAGGCTAATCCGCCAGGCAGGTGAGCTGGCTGACAGGATGAGCATTAATATCGAGCTGCCATCCAGGGATAGCTTAAAAAGTCTGGCTCCCCAGAAGAAGGCAACTGACATTCTCCAGCCAATGGAGCAGATCGGAACTGACTTAGTTGAGTATAAAGAAGATAAGAAAAAGTTCAAATCGACACCTGATTTTGTTCCGGCAGGCCATACGACCCAGTTAATAGTCGGGGCCAGCCCTGAGAAGGATTTCCAGATCTTAAAACTCTCAGAAGGCCTGTATAACAGGTTTAATCTCAAAAGAGTATATTACTCTGCCTTTATGCCTGTAACTCCAGATAAGAGGCTTCCTGCCGTCTCTGGGCCGCCTTTATTAAGGGAACACAGGCTCTATCAGGCTGACTGGTTACTCAGGTTTTATAATTTTGGAGCAGATGAGATTTTAGGACCTGACAGGCCAGATTTCAATCTTGACTTTGACCCAAAACTTGACTGGGCTTTAAACAATTTAGATAAATTTCCAGTAGAGGTCAATCAGGCCGGTTACTGGCAGCTTTTAAGGGTTCCAGGGATCGGCCCGACTTCAGCCAGGCGGATAATTTCTGCCAGAAAAGAGGCCAGGCTTTCCCCTGATAACCTTAAAAAGCTTGGTCCAGTTTTAAAGCGGGCAAAATACTTTATCCTCTGTGATGGCAAATATCTGGCCGGGATCCCCTTTGACCCTGATTTAATCAAATCCAGGGTCGCCCGAGATCAAAAAGGTAAAAATCAGCAGCTCAGCTTATTTGCTGAGACCAATCTGGATAAAGAGCAGGTGATCGGCTAGATGAAGACCTATTTGTATGACGGTACTTTTACTGGTTTTATGACCCTTATCTACTGGACCTTTAAAGATAAAGTTAGACCGACCAAAATTTTTAAGCAGGCTGATTTTCACGGCGATTTATTTTCAGAGACTGTTAAGATTGAAACTGATGGGGAACTGGCTGATAAAGTTATTAAATCGGCAAAGGCTAAGCTCTCTACCAGAGTTTTCAGGAAGGCCTATTATTCCTTTTTATCTGAATTTCCAGGAATTGAGCTTGCGATTTTTGACTATCTCTATCTAGGTTTTGCTGATAGGGTCAATCTAAAGAAAAATTGGACAGATAGTTCAGTCCTTAAAGTCAAAAAGGTTGCCAGAAAGGTCAGTAGAGAACGGCATCGTTTTAAGGGGCTCCTCAGATTTAGGGAACTTGATCAGGGTATTCTTTATGGCCCCTATAAGCCAGACTATAATATTTCAGGATTACTTGCGCCCCATTTTGCAGCAAGACTGGCCAGTGAACAGTGGATTATCCATGATCTGGGCAGAAAGATGGCGGTTATTTATAACGGTAAAAGCTGGCTTGAAATTTCAGATGATCTCCTGCCCCGGCTGGAATTAAGCGAGCAGGAGGCTGATTATCAGGAAATCTGGCAGGAGTTTTTTAGAAGTATAGCAATTGATGAAAGATATAATCCAGAACTTCAGGCCAATTTTATCCCCTATAAATACAGAGAATTTTTGCTTGAATTTGAGAATCAGGATAGGAGGCTATAAGAATGGGAGAAGATTCAGGTTGTTTATTTAATTTATTAATACTTGCATTAATGGTCTCTTTATTTTATGGAATTACCGGTTATTATCTGCTTTTGCCGATTCTCTATTTATTTGGAGTTGTTGCTGTTATAGTAATTGTAGTCGGATTTTTTACCGGTGATTGAATTAATCTTAAGTTTTTCTTGCAATTTATCTAAATAGGGGATATAATGGTTAGCAATAATAAATACTTGTTAAAGGATTAAAGTCGATGATCAGGAGAGTAGGTCTAAATTAGTGGAAAGAGCGAGCTGGGTTTGGTGGGAGCCAGGGAAGCTATTTAGATTGAACCGCACCTGTGAGATGTTTCAGTCAAAGCTAATATGCTGATAGCTGAAATCGCCTACCGGCGTTACAGAGTAGAGTGGATCGTTATCCAGTAATGACTGGATGACCGTCAACTAGAGTGGTACCGCGGTGAAATTATATCCCCGTCTCTTTCTGGCAAATTTGCTGGTCTGGGACGGGGTTTATTATTTTAATAGGAGTGAAATAATATGATAGATCAGGAAATAAACTTACCGCCAGCAAATTTTGAAGAGCTCTATGAAAATGCAGTTGATATTTCCAGCAGGATGGCAGCCCAGAATCTTATAATAGCCGGACCAGAAAATAGGGCTATCATGGAAGCTGTAGATCAGGCCTATCAGGATGGCCTGATTATGCCCTACTTAGTCGGTGATAGAGAAGAAATCTTAAAGATCGTTGAAGAACTTAATCTAAATCTCGATAATTATAAAATATTTAATGCAGTTGAAGCCAGCTCTAAATCCCTGAAATCTGTTGAACTTCTTACAACTGAAGGAGATATCCTGATGAAAGGCTTAATCTCAACATCAACAATTTTAAGTACATTCCTGGATACTGGCAAAGAGCTTTTAAAAAGAGAAACATTAAGCCATTTAATTCTAGCCGATATCCCAATTTTAGATCGGTTGATTTTTATTTCAGATGGCGGGATGAATATCTCCCCTGATTTTCAGGCAAAGAAGGCCATAATTAGTAATGCAATTGAAGTTGCTAAAAACTTTGGCTGGGAGAAACCTAAGGTTGCTCTCCTGGCAGCTGTTGAAAAGGTAAATCAGAATATGCCAGAAACTGTTGAGATTGAAAGAATCATCTCTGAATTTGATGAATGCATGATAGGTGCCCGACTTGATGGCCCATTTGCTCTAGACCTTGCAATCTCTAAAGAAGCTGCAGAAATAAAGGGGGTTAACAGTCCAGTTGCCGGTGAAGCTGATATCCTGATAACCCCGGAGATTGTTTCAGGAAATCTATTAGGAAAAAGCAGCATTTATTTTGGCGGCGGCAAAATTGCAGCACTTTTAGGCGGTGTCGTCAAACCGGTCTCTATTCCATCAAGGGCAGCAGATAAAGAAACCAGGCTGGCTTCAATAGCAGCGGCTGTCATCCAGGGGAGTCGATATAATGAATAAAGTAGTCTTATTTGCAGGAACCGATCAGACCAGGGAAACCCTTGCCAGTCAGTTAAAAGAATATCTTCCAGATTATATTGAATTAAGCAGTTTTGCAATAGATGAGTATTTACCTGAACAACTCCCTGATGGTTTAATAGTTATATCAAGCAGGCTGGCCTATGAGGAGCTTCTGGAATTCTGGGATTTAGATAAGATAAGCTCCAGGCTGATTATTGCCAGAAGAACTATTGATTTTGATGCCCTGGATGAGCTTTTCTTTCTCCCTGAAGGCAGCCCGGTGATCTTTGTTAATGATGTTAAGGAAGCTGCAATTAATGGCATTGAAGCTTTAGAGGAGGTAGGCCTTGATCATTTAGAATTGATTCCCTTTTATCCTGGCCTGGATGAAAATGAGATCCAGGAAGCCAGGCTGGCTTTAACACCTGGTGAAGTTGATAAAGTTCCTGGCTTTGTTGAGGAGGTTATAGATATTGGCCCCCGCCTAATGGATTACACAACTATTGTCAGCATTTTAAATTCCCTGGGTATCCTTGAAAATCAGGCCAATCGCTTTTCCAATAAATATCTCCAGAAGATTATCAAGATGGGTAAAAAACTGGCCCATTCTGCTCGGGAAATCAATAGATTAAACTCTCAGTTAAACCAGATCATCAACGGTTTGAATGAGGCAGTACTTGTTTATAATCCTGAAGGCAAGATTTCTGTGGCCACTGGCCAGGTTAGAGAATTGCTGGATCTCGGAGATAAGGACCTGCAGGGTAGAGCTGTCCAGGATATTATTTACAGGAAAGACCTGCTCTCATTTTTAATGAATATTGAGCAGGAAGAAAAAGAGATTTTTGCCCTTGGCGGCACCAGCACCTCAGTAAATAAGTTTTATCTTTCTGAATCTGATAATATAATAGCTGTCTTCCAGAATGTCCAGGAGACCCTGGCCAATAATCGCCAGTTAAAGCAGGACCTAATTAATCGTGGCTATTATGCCCGCTATACCTTTAAAGATATTATTGGCACCAGCAATAAGATTAAAAAAGCAAGAAGAGTTGCTAAAAAGTTAGCTGAGACTGAATTGACTATTTTACTGGAAGGAGAGACTGGAACAGGCAAAGAACTCTTTGCCGGGGCCATCCATAATGCTTCCAATAGGCGGGAAGGGCCTTTTCTGGCAGTGAATTTTTCTGCTCTCCATGATGATCTAATCGAAAGTGAGTTATTTGGCTATGAAGAGGGGGCCTTTACTGGAGCTAAAAAAGGCGGCAAAGCCGGACTCTTTGAACAGGCTGAAAGCGGAACGATCTTTTTAGATGAAATCGGTGATGTATCTAAAAAGGTGCAGGCCAGATTATTGCGGGTATTACAGGAAAAAGAGGTTATGAGAATAGGTAGTAATGAGATAAAACCTGTTGATGTAAGAATAATTGCAGCCACCAATAAGAATATTGCCAGTCTGGTGGAGGCTGGAGAGTTCAGACAGGACTTATACTATCGACTTAAGACAGGTTATATTAGAATCCCGCCATTAAGGGAAAGAAAAGGCGATATCAGAGAGCTTTTAGATTATTTTATCGAGATAGAATCTGCCCATAAAATTGAAATAACTAATGAGGTAATCGATGAACTCTTAAGTTATAACTGGTATGGCAATGTCAGAGAGTTAAAGAATATTTTAAATTATATGCTTGCTGTCAGTGATGACAACTATTTAACCCTTGAAGATATTCCAGATCCAGGATTCTTTCAGATAGGGAGTCAGGAGAAATCCAGAGTATTTGACGATTCAACCGGTCTTGAAGATTCAGTTGTTGTTAAAGGTTCACCCGGCTATGCAAAAAGCTTAGCTGGTTTAAATAATGACTTAAATAAAGAAGAGTTATATATTCTTAAAAAGATTAAAGAGATAAGAGCTGAAGGCGATTTAGTTGGCAGAAAAACTCTTGCAGAAAGCCTTAAGGGTTCAGAATATGAATTAACAGAGTACCAGGTTCGAAATCGCCTGGTTAATTTAGAGGATAAAGGTTATCTGGAAAGAAAAAGAGGAAGACATGGAACATTATTATCAGGTAAGGCAAAGAAATTATTAAATTAATTGGTGTATTGGCGCCGATAATGCCAATAAGACCACCAATGAACAACCAATAAAGAACCAATTAGATTTTAAAATCTCTTGATAATGTAATGGAGAGGGCATATTTAAAAAAATATACATTTATAATTCCTATAATATCAACGATCATAGAAATAATAGATAAAAATCAGGCAGAAACTCTATATCTGGCATAAAAAATGCAATTATTAAATAGTAAGATATTTTCTAAAATAAAAACTATTTGGTCTATCCTGGAGGTGCCGTTTAAATGGGTTTTAGTTCAGATTCTGTTTACTTAAAAAATTGTAAGATATTAGATGGTCAAAAAGAAGAAATTGCTGAGATAATTATTGCCGGAGGCGAGATTATTGCTATAGATAAAGAATTTAATTCTATTGCAATTCCAGGCTTAAAAGAAGTTGATCTTGGAGGAGACTATATTCTGCCTGGGTTTATAGATAATCACGTCCATTTAACAGGAGGTGGAGGAGAAAGTGGATTTGCCAGCAGAACACCACCAATTAAATTGAGTCAGATAACATCTGGTGGAGTTACAACAGTTGTTGGCTGCCTTGGAACTGACGGCACAACCAGAAATATGGCCGACCTACTGGCTAAGGCCAGGGGACTTGCTGAAGAGGGTATCTCTACATATATTTACACAGGTTCATACCAGTTTCCAGTTAAAACCTTAACCGGCTCCATCGATAAAGATATTATTTATATTGATAAAGTAATTGGCTTAGGCGAGATAGCAATTGCTGACCATCGTTCAGCTCATCCTGGTTTAGGTGAATTTCTTAGAGCTGTATCACTTGCCAGGACTGGCGGAATGCTCTCAGGGAAAAGTGGAGTCGTTAATATCCATTTAGGCTCTGGCGAGTCAGGCTTTGATTTTATTGAAGAAGCAATCAATAGGAGTGAAATTCCCAGGTCTCAGTTTCTGCCAACCCATGTTAACAGGAATGAAGATATATTGAAAAAAGGGCTGAAATATGCAAAAAATGGTGGCAGAATTGATTTTACAACATCCAATGGTGGAGTTGAACCGAAAGCAGGTCTTAAGAGCAATGATTTATTAATGGCTGCCAGAGAAGCGGGAGTAGATTTTGATTTGATCTCATTTAGTTCTGATGGCCAGGGTAGTTTACCAGATTTTAATGAAAAGGGAGAGTTAGTTGGTTTAAAAGTAGGAAAAGTCACATCTCTTTATGATGAAGTCAAAAAAATATTGTATTCTGAGGATTTTGAGTTAGGAGAAATTATTCCATTAATAACATCTAATCCAGCAAAAGCAATAGGATTAGATAATAAAGGTAAAATTGGTGTAGGTTTCGATGCAGATCTAGTGATAGTTGATAAAGATGATTATAGTATTGACAAGGTATTTGCCAGCGGCAAATTAATGGTTGATGGAGGAAATCCTCTTATAACTGGAACCTTTGAGGAAACAAAAGAGGAAGGTGGCAATAGTGAATAAAAAGTTTTTATTAAATAGATTAGGAAGAACATTATTGACTCTGGTTGGTGTTTCTATTATCGCTTTTATGATTCTCCATTTAGCACCAGGCGATCCAGCTAGAATAATGTTAGGTCAGTTTGCAACTGAAGAAAATATTGAGATTTTTAGAGAACAGCATCATTTAAATGAACCATTGCCTGTTCAGTATGGTGCCTGGATTGGCGGAGTTCTCCAGGGTGATTTCGGTTATTCAATCAGATATAACCGGCCTGTTCATGAACTTATTTTGACCAGGATGTGGCCTACTTTAACCCTGACAGTCTCTGCGCTGGTGCTGGCTGTGATTCTAGGATTTACTTTAGGAATTCTGGCCGCTATTAAAAGAAATAGCTGGCTCGATTATTTAACTACTATACAGGCAATGTTCTGGATATCGATTCCAGCTTTCTGGCTTGGAATATTATTTCTCTACTTTTTTGGACTCCGGCTCCGCTGGTTTCCAATCGGTGGAATGGCTGGTGTAGCATCATTAGTTCTGCCAGTATTTGCCCTGGGCCTTAGAGAAGAGGCCTGGTTTGCCAGGCCAATGCGGTCTGAGATGCTTGAAGTATTAAACCAGGCCTATATTAGATCAGCCCGGGCCAGAGGAATCAAAGAACGGGTAATTATTGCCAAACATGCCCTCAGGAATGCGCTGATACCTCTTATAACAATGATTGCCTTGAGATTGCCCTGGATAATAGGAGGCAGTGTTGTTATCGAAGTTGTTTTTGCCTGGGGCGGTATGGGTTCATTGCTGGTTAATAGCGTTCTTTCAAGGGATTTCCCGGTTGTTCAGGCAATCCTATTACTGATTTCTTTTGCAGTTGTTATGGCTAATTTACTTGCTGATTTATTATATTCTGTTATCGATCCCCGGATCAGATTGGAGGACTAACCGATGGAAGATACTTTAACATATGAAGAGATTAAAAAAGATATAGATAATTTAAAACAGGAAAAAACCAGTCAGCTGGCCCTGGTCTGGTCCAGGTTTAAAAGAAATAAGCTGGCTTTAATAGGTGGAATAATTGTTTTAATAATGGTTTTAATAGCAATTTTTGCTCCGGTACTGGCGCCTCATGATCCCTACAGAACCGCTCCTTTAAGAAGACTTGAGGCGCCCTCCTTAGAACATCCACTTGGCACTGATGCCATGGGAAGGGATATGCTTTCCAGGTTAATCTATGGTGCCAGGATTGAATTATCAATTGGGATTTTAATAATCCTGTTTGAAGGTACAATTGGAATAACTATGGGACTTTTAGCCGGTTATTTTGGTGGCTGGGTCGATAGTGTTATCATGCGGCTCGTTGATATTTTAAGGTCATTCCCTGTTATAATTCTGGCTATGGCTATTGCAGGTGTTTTAGGTCAGGGAGTTTATAATGTTGTTATTGCCCTGGGAATAGTGGGCTGGACAACCTTTGCCAGGATGGTAAGGAGTAAGATTCTATCCATTAAAGAAAGTGATTATGTGGAAGCGGCAAGATCGATTGGAGAATCTACCCCTTCAATAATTATTAGATATATACTCCCTAATGCTGTCTCAACTGCTATCATCATGGTCTGTATAATGATGCCAACGGCATTAATAGCCAGTGCAACATTAAGCTTTTTGGGGCTTGGAGTTCAACCTCCAATAGCTTCCTGGGGCTCTATAATCTCAGCAGGTAGAGATTATTTATTACAGGCTCCCTGGATTTCAACGACTGCCGGATTATTTATCATGTTTACTGTATTAGGATTTAATTTTATTGGCGATGGGCTGCGGGATGCTTTTGATCCGACAGCTGATAGATCGTAAGACTGGAGGCGAATAGATGATGTCACCAATACTCGATATCAATGATTTATATCTCTCCTTTTCAACAGAAGAGGGAGAATTAGAAGCAATAAATGGTTTGAATTTAGAAGTTGAACAGGGTAAAATCCATGGTTTAATAGGCGAGACTGGCTGTGGCAAAAGTGTTACTGGTAGAACAGTTTTAGGCCTCTTTGACAGTAATACTATGATTAAAGGCGGCGAAATCCTTTATAATGGAGATGATCTTCTGGCAAAGACTCAGCATGAGTTGCAGAGGGATTATCGAGGCAATGAAATAGCCATGATTTTTCAGGACCCGGGCTCATCATTAAATCCTGTTTTTACAATTGAAGATCAGTTAGATGAAGTATTAAGAATATATCAGCCTGGGAAAAAGGCTGATAGAAAAAAGAAGATGATTGAAGCCTTAGATAGTGTCAGGTTACCTGATCCAGAAAGATTGTTAAAAAAATATCCCCATCAGCTATCTGGGGGCATGAAACAAAGGGTGATGATTGCTTTAAATCTGGCCTGCCAGCCAGCTTTATTGATTGCAGATGAACCGACAACAGCTTTAGATGTCTCGATTCAGGCCCAATTTATCAAGGTATTAAAAGACTTACAAAAAGAGATTGATATTACGATTCTATATATAACCCATGATATGGCAGTAGTTAGTGAAATCTGTGACCAGGTTTCTGTTATGTATGCAGGTCGAATAGTTGAAAATGTTCCAATGGAAGAACTTTTTAATAATCCTGTCCATCCCTATAGTAAATTACTGGTAAGTTCTGTTTTAGGACCTGAGACCAGTATTGATAATCTAGTTGAGATTTCAGGGTCTGTACCGAGGTTAATTAATCCTCCTCCAGGCTGTAGATTCCATCCCAGATGCGATCATGCAAAGCCAGAATGCAAAGAAGAGCCACCTGAATTAAAGGAAGTAGCTCCAGATCATCAGGTTGCCTGTTTTAAGGAGGACTTATCATGAATTCAACAGATATAATATTAAAAGCTGATAAGATACAGAAAATTTTTCCCAGCAAAGAAGGTGATGTAAGGGCAGTTGATGGTGTAGATCTGGAATTAAGGTCTGGTGAAGTTTTTGGTCTCGTTGGCGAATCAGGCTGTGGCAAATCAACCCTTTCTAGATTATTACTTAAATTATTAAATTCAAGTGGTGGAACGATCAAATTTAAAGGAGAAGATATCACTGGTTATGAAAAAAATCAGCTAAAGAGACTTAGAAGACAGATGAGCCTTGTCTTTCAGGATCCCCATACTTCCCTTAATCCTAGAATGACAATCTATGATAACCTGGCCAGACCCTTTAAGATTCATAACCTTGCTAATGGTCGAGAAGAAATAACTGTTGAAATTGTAAGGTTGTTAAAAAGTATGGGGCTGCAGGCAGAACATATGATCCGCTATCCCCATGAACTGTCTGGAGGTCAGAAACAGAGAGTCGTTGTTGCCAGGGCTTTAGCCGTTGACCCAGAGGTTGTCTTTCTGGATGAGCCGACATCAGCTCTGGATGTTTCAGTCCAGGCTAAAATCTTAAAGTTACTGGCAAAAATAAAAGAGGAGAAGGATCTAACATATTTCTTTATCTCCCATGATATTAATCTAATCCGTGTGATTTCAGATAGAATAGGTGTTATGTATCTTGGCAGAATGGTGGAACAGGGAGAAGTTGGAAAAATGTTTAAAGAACCCTTGCATCCATATACTAAAGGTTTATTTAGTTCAGTTCCAGAGCCAACGCCAGCCAGGAGACTCGACTCAGTATTGATGGGCGAAGTTCCAAGCCCGGTAAATCCACCGGCTGGCTGTCATTTTCATCCAAGGTGCCCGGAGAAGATGGCTATCTGTGAAAAGGAAAGTCCAGCATTTGAATATAGAGAGGGTAGAAAAGTTGCCTGTCATTTATATGATTTAGACTGATTCTTTTATTTGAAATTTTAGCAACTAATTTGGGGAGGTGGTTTTAACTAAAATAGCGATAGTTTTTAGATCTATTATTATAAAACTCAGGAGGGATTAATTTGAAAAAATTAAGTATCATTTTAGCATTAAGTTTAGTTTTAGGCCTTGTTGTGATGGCGAATGGAGAAGTTATGGCCCGTGATACTGTCAGAGTAGCGATACAATCAGAACCTTCCAGACTTAATCCAGTTACCCGAGAAGATACTGAAGCTGGATATATTCTTAGCATGATCCATGATCCATTAATTGAACTGGATTCTGAAGGTAATTATATTACTGACGGCGCAGTTGCTGAGGATTATGAAGTATCTGAAGACGGAACTGTTTATACATTTTATATTAGAGAGGGTATCACCTTTCATGATGGCAATGAATTAACTGCTGAAGATGTTAAATTCTCATATGAGCAGTTTATGGATGAAGAGATGGGCTCACCTCATCACAGTTATTATGAGGGTATTGAAGAGTTAAATCTACTTGATGATTATACTCTGGAAATAGTTTTAGAGAGTCCAGATGTAGCTTTTCTAACAACAGCCCGTTTAAGAGGCCATGTTATGCCTAAAGATTATATAGAAGATGTTGGCTGGGAGGCATATGAAAGAAATCCAGTCGGTAGTGGACCCTATAGATTTGTAGAACATCATTCAGGAGCCTTTATTGAATTGGAAAGAAATGAAGATTTCTGGCATCATGTTGCAGAGATTCCGAATCTAGAGTTCCGCTTCTATCCTGAAATTAGTACAGCAGTTATGGCTCTAGAGGCAAAAGAAATTGATTTTATCGCTGAATTACCTGCAGATGAATATAATAGCTTAAAAAATAATCCAGCTGCAGAGTTAAAATTTGGCTCCTTTGAAATTTTCCAGGACCATAGAATTGTATTTAACAAGAGAGATGATTCTATCTTTTCTGATAAGAGATTGAGGCAGGCTGTTGCCTATGCGATAAATAGAGAAGAATTAATTGCCTTAACCCGTGGAGATCTTGCAGTTCCTGCAGTTGGTAGAGTTCCAGGTTTCCATGCAGCCTCAGCTCCTGATGCCAATGCCTATGAGTATAATCCTGATAGAGCAAGAGAGTTACTAGAGGAAGCAGGTTATCCAGATGGTTTTGAGACTGAGATCTATGCTCCTTCAGGTTATCGTGAAAGAGTTATGGAATCTGAACAGATTCAGCAGCAGTTAGCTGATGTTGGAATTGAGGCTGAAGTTGTAACCCTGGAATGGGGTACTTATCTGGATGCAACCGGTGAAGGCGAGGCTCCTATCTTTAGAGAAAGATGGTCTGCTACAGCTCCAGATCCCTTCAGTTTTATTGAGAACTGGTACTCAGAATCCAGCTGGAATCCTATCTTTGGTGTCTATCACAATGATGAAGTCGATGAATTAATTAGCCAGATAAGAGTTGAGACTGATACAGAAAGACGCTGGGAGTTATTTAGAGAAGTTCAGGAAGTTGCCATGGAAGATGTTCCTTCATATCCACTATACTGGCCAATTGATGGTTTAGCTTATAATGACCAGCTCCATATTCCAGAAGATTTATTTAATGACTTTAGAAACCCAATTTCCCATATTAATCTCTGGAGTTTTGAATAAATCTCTATAGTTGAATAGAAAATGGTAAAAGATAATTAAAATAGATAATTTAAATTGATAAAGGCCCTGGTTTCAATAGCCAGAGCCTTTGTCTTTTGGATTTATCTATAAATTTTAATTTAAGTCCTTTATAATTCTAAATCAACAAAATCTCTAGGATCTAAAAATACACGATTATAGGATATCGACCAGTGGAGATGGGGGCCTGTTGAAAAGCCTGTCGAACCAACAGCACCAATTTCCTGGCCCTGTTTAACAGATTCACCTTCTTCAACAGACAACTCACTTAAATGTAAATATGATGAATAAATATTCCAGCCATGATCAATTATTATTGTTTTGCCAGTTACAAGTAGATTAGCTGCCAGGGTAACCCTGCCAGTATTACTGGCTATAACCGGTGTGCCTGTAGGTGCTGCTATATCTATACCATTATGTCTATTAGCCAGTTCATTATTATGATACCTGGTTGCCCCAAAATCTGTTGTTAAGCGTCCTTCCAGAGGCCAGATAAAACTGTCAGACCAGAGCCGGTCTGGATGGCTATCAGCTCTAGCTGCCTGAACCATTTCCTGATCCCTGGCTCTCCTTGCCTGATTCTCAGGATCTGTTGGCCTCACAGTTTCTTCCTGCTCGTCATCAATAGTTAAGTAACTTTTATCAAAATCGGCATCTTTTATTTTAACATTCTCTTTAAGCCAGGTTCTTCCCTGGTTATCAACAATAGTAGCGGTATATTCACCTGGAGACCACCAGTAAGAGATAGGCACAATGCTTATACCACGGTCACTATCAGCCCTGATCGGAAAACTTTCATTATTTAAAATGACTTCACCATCTATCAGGTCAGCATTGGTTTTTACAGTTATAAAACTACCGACTTCAGGCTCCAGTGTATTAAATGAAATATCAGCAGTAAAACCTGATTGAGTTAAAAAAACTAATGTAATTAAAATAAAAATTATTATATCTGGCGATCTTTTTTTAGTCATAATATCTATCCCTTCAATTTAGTTATTTGTTTTATTAAGATTTGATGCTATAATTATATTGTAACAGGATAATTGATATTTACAAGTAAATAGGAGGGGAAATCATGTTATTATCAACTACTGATTTAAAAAGAGAATATGAGACTTTAGGCCTTGTTAGAGGCAGTGAAATGAAAGCCGTTCATCTTGGCAAAGATGTGACTGCTGGTATTAGAAAGATTTTTGGTGGAGATGTTAAGGAGTATTCTGATCTATTAAAAGAGGCCAGAGATCAGGCCCTAGAAGAGATGAAAGCTGATGCCGAACAGTTAGGAGCAGATGCAGTAATTGGTGTTAGATTTGCAACCTCAACTATTACTTCTGGTGCTGCAGAGATTGTGGCCTATGGCACTGCCATTAAGTTTTAGGTGATATAATTGGTTTTAATAAATTTATTTGTTGCCTTTTTCAGGGTAGGAGCATTAAGCATTGGCGGAGGCTATGTATTATATCCATTAATAGAAAGAGAAGTCGTTAATAATTATCAATGGATGACAGGGGATGAGTTTGTAGAATTCACTGGAATAATTCAGGGGATTCCAGGTGCCATTTCAATCAAATTTGCGACCTTAACAGGTTATAGAGTGGCAGGGATTCCAGGGATGATAGTGGCTAATCTTGGAGTTATTTTGCCGCCGGCAATAATTATAATCCTTTTAATTTCTTTAATGGCTCAGCTGCAGGACTCGCCAAACTTTGCATCCTTTTTAAAAGCAGTTGGCTTTGCTACAGCCGGTTTAATAGCTTATTTCCTGTATACATCTTCAGCTGCACTATCCTGGAACATATCAGGTTTTATAATAGCAGGTTTAGTATTTCTTATATTATTATTAACTAATTTACATCCTGGCCTTTTGATTTTACTGGTAGGTATATTAGGTATATTTATATTTTAAAAAAAGCCCCGGTGAAGGGGCTTAAATTTATGCTGATTTGTCTGTCTGGATCTCTTCAACTGTTATAAATAATTGAGAAAAAATCGGTAATCTATTCTCCCAGATACTTAAGAATCTATCAGTCGATAAAGTTTTGTTACCAGGCTTTTCCCGGGCTACCATCGATGGACCAGTCTCAGGGTCATAGAAATACATCTCATTGTCATCTTCACTATATCCGACTAAGACCATATAATGTTGCCATTTCAAACCTTCACCCACCAGGACAATTACAGGTATTTCTTGAGAGGAGAAATATTTTAGCTCATCTAAACCACCAGTTCTGGCAGAGGCATTTAAATTGTTATCTCTAAAGTGTGAGATTAATCTATGAGGTGGAACGCCTATATCAAAGGGCAGTCTGTATGCAATTTCTCGATAAATCTGAGTTCCAGTTGCAGGTTGGCCATAATATCTACGAATAAATGCTGCTGCATAACCTGAACACATATTATAACCCTGCTTATCAAAACTTGTAGTTTCTAGATCTAAATTAAGACTAAAATTGATAGGATTAAATGGGTCTGCAGATAACCTGGTTTCAGTTGGCAATAAATGATCTATAGAAATTAATGGAGTTGTAAAAGTTCCAATAAATATGATTGCAATCACTAGAGGTATTGCTGTTAGATATTTTAACATATAGCCATCTCCCTTTTGTGAAGTTTTATCAAAATATATTCACAAAACTATCACATTTACTGTTTCAATTATACCTTATTTTTTTGTAAATGGCAAGAGAATAGCTCTTAATGATATGAATTACTTAAATAAATTTTGTAAATTAATAATCTGTTTTTTGACCTGCTCAGGAGCAGGGCCACCTGGAATATTTTTTCTTCTGACAGCATTATTTAAGTCTAACCAGCTATAGATTTCCTGATCAATCATAATATTATAATTTTCGCTCTGATTTTTATTATTCTGGCTGGATTTTATAACTTGATCCAGGATTTCTTGGAATTTTTCAATTTTAATTTCAGAGAGCTGGCAGTCATTCTTTATTCCATAATTTACTGTCTTACCGGAAACCTGATGGGCAAGTCTAAAGGGCAGGCCTTTATCGGCTAAATAATCAGCAAGTTCAGTGGCATTTAAATATCCACTATAGGTTGCCTTCTCAAGATTTTCTCTATTAAAAGAGATAGATTCTAAAAAATTAGGGAGGATATTTAGAATTTCTTTTAAATTATCAACAGTATCAAATAGGCCCTCTTTATCCTCCTGTAAATCCTTATTATAGGCTAATGGTAAACCCTTTAAAGTTGTTGCAAGGGCAGTATGGTTGCCTAAAATTCTACCTGATTTTCCCCGGATAAGCTCAGCAACATCTGGATTTTTCTTCTGTGGCATAATGCTACTTCCTGTTGACATTTCATCACTTATTTCAATGAAATTATAATTTGGGCTATTCCAGACAATTATTTCTTCAGCCAGGCTGCTGAGATGGAGTATTATATTAACAGCTGAGCTGTGAAAATCAAGAATAAAATCCCGGTCACTAACAGTATCCAGAGAGTTTTCTGTTATTCCTGAAAAACCTAGTTCCTCTGCCACCATCTCTCTATCCAGAGAAAAACTACTGCCAGCCAGAGCTCCGGTGCCAAGTGGGGAGAGGTTGTGTCTATTATAGATATCAGCTAATTTATCATAATCCCGTTTTAATTTCCAGGCATAAGCCATTAGATGATGACCTAAAGTAACTGGTTGAGCCGCCTGGAGGTGAGTATAGCCAGGCATTAAAGTTTCAACTTCCTGTTCAGAAATTTTAGCCAGGGTGATAATTGATTTTTTTAAAAGATCCTGAAGAATTTTTATCTGATCCTTCAAATATAGCTTAATATCCAGAGCTACCTGATCATTTCTGCTTCTACCGGTATGCATTTTACCGGCTACTGAGCCTATTTCCTCAGTTAATAATTCTTCAACTAAACTGTGAATATCTTCGGCATCAAAATCAAGATAGGCATTATTTTTAATAGCGTCTTCGATCTGATTTTCAACTATCGCCAGGCCATTTAAAATTTTATCTTTATCCTCTTCAGCGATTATATTTCTGGCTGCAAGCATTTTTACATGGGCCCTGCTGCCTGCAATATCATATTTATATAATTTAATATCAAAGGGTAGTGAAGAATTAAAGCTATTTAATTTACTGTCCTGTTCCCCCTTGAAATTTCCGCCCCAGAGTTTCATATTATCTGCCTCTTATTTATCTTATTTTCATCTTCTATATTATTATCTTCTCCTGTTGAATTTTTAGCTTTGCCGGCAGTCTTTAATGGCAGTGACCAGAGCTTGATAAAACCAGCTGCTGCATCGTGATCAAAACTATCACTCTTATCATAGGTGGCAAGGCCGTTGTCATAGAGGGAATTATTAGACTTTCTGCCAACAACTTTGGCCTGGCCTTTATATAATTTTATCTTAACTTCTCCATTGATTTTATCCTTAAAGCTATTAAAGAATGACTGCATGGCCTGTCTTAATTCAGAGAACCAGAGGCCATAATAGACTGTCTCGCTATATTTAGGCATTAAAGTTTCTTTAAAATGCATTGTTTCCCTCTGAAGGACCAGGGCTGATAAATCCTGATGGGCCTGCATAAGAATAGAGGCAGCTGGAGCTTCATAGATTTCTCTGGATTTAATGCCGACCAGTCTATTTTCAACCATATCAATTCTGCCTACTCCATAATTTGCTCCAATCTTATTTAACTTTTCAACCAGTTCAATCGGTTTTAATGTCTGGCCGTTAAGTGTTACAGGCACTCCTGACTTAAAACCTAAAGTCAGATAGATTGCTTTATCTGGAGTATTTTCAATGTCATTTGTCCACTGATAGGCATCAGAGGGTGGCTCTAACCATGGGTCTTCCAGCTGTCCACATTCAACACTTATTCCCCAGATATTCTCATCAATACTATATGGAGACGAACTTGTAGCCTTTACAGGGATATCATGTTTTTTAGCATATTCAATTTCTGTATCTCTAGTTGTAAAGCCCCAGTCTCTCAAAGGAGCTATAACTTCTAATTCTGGGTTTAAAGCCGCAAAGGCAGTCTCAAACCTGACCTGATCATTACCTTTGCCGGTGCAGCCATGGGCGACGGCATCTGCGCCAACAGCTTCGGCAGCTGCAACCATTTTTTTGGCGATTAAAGGCCTGGCCAGGGCTGTAGCCATCGGATATTTGCCTTCATAGACAGCACCTACCTGGAGTGCCGGGAAGACATATTCATTGATAAACTCAGATTTTAAATCTTCAATTATTACCTGACTGGCTCCTGTTGCTAATGCCTTTTCTTTTAATTCCTTTTTATTTAAACCCTGCTGTCCTAAGTCTGCTGTATAAGTTATAATTTCTGCGTCATATTTCTCCTGTAACCATTTAATTGCGACTGATGTATCTAGACCACCTGAATATGCTAAAACTATTTTATTAATCATTATTTATTCCTCCTAAAATTTTTTAGTCAATCTTTATTTTCTGCGATAATGTACTTATCAATGATTTCATTCTTTTCAGTTAGTCTATATCGTCGCCTGTTAGTTTTTAAGTTCATCTTAACCTCTCCTTTAAAATTAAAATTTTATAAAACTAAAAAATCCCCGTCTCAGCCAGCTGTTGCTAGCAAGAGACGGGGATATAATATCACCGTGGTACCACTCTAGTTGACGGTCATCTGGTTATTGCCAGATAACGATCCACTCTACTCTGTAACGCCGGTAAGCGATTTCAGCTATAAGCAGTTAGCTTTGACTGAAATATCTCACAGGTGCGGTTCAATCTAAATAGTTTCCCTGGCTTCCACCAACCCAGTTCGCTTTATCCACTATTTTAGACCTACTCTCCTGATCAACGATTTTTGCAAACTTATTTTATTGCTTTTTATTATAACCTGTATTAAAATTAAATGCAAGCTTTATTTTTAATTTTTCACTTTAATTTGTCGAAGAGATGAATTCACTGTATAATAGGTATTAGTGGATTATAGTATTTATTATATAAAGGAGATATGATTTTTATGAATTACTTAGAAGTTAAAGTGCCTGTAACTTCAGCAAATTTAGGGCCAGGCTATGATACATTAGGGATGGCTCTCCAGATTTATTACAGGTTTAAATTTGAAAAGATCGATGGTGAAATATTAGAAATTAATTTAAAAATTTCAGGAGATAAGAACTATGATCTCCAGGATGATTTGATTAAAAGAACTTTAAACTATCTGGAAAACAAAATTGATAGAGGCTTTAAGGGCCTTAAGATCACAGAAGAATTACCCTTTTTAGCCGGTAAAGGGCTTGGAAGTAGCGCAGCAGCAATTATCGGGACCCTTGTTGGCTTAAATAGTTTATATGAATTAGGTTTATCCCAGGGTGATATTTTAAGTATGGCCTATGAGATTGAGGGTCATCCAGATAATATCACTCCGGCCCTTTTTGGTGGCTTGAATATAACTGCTGTAGGCGATAGGATTTATCGGGAAAAACTCCATCCCCACCCGGATCTCTCATTAATTCTAGCAGTTCCTGATTATATGGCCAATACTGAGGAACAGAGAAGGTTGCTGCCTTCCAGGATTAAAATGAAAGATATTACATATAATCAGAGTAGAACAGCTCTATTGCCATTTGCACTGGCAAGTGGCAACTGGGAGATGTTACAGGAGTTATTAAATGACAGAATCCATCAGCCATACAGACTGGCTGAAACACCGGCCTGGAATCAGCTTGTGGATCAGGCCAAAGCTGAGGGGGCAATTGGTGTTGTCTTAAGTGGAGCAGGGCCATCAATTCTAGCATTTGCCCGGGATAGAGAGGAAGAGATAGCAGAAACAATCAGGAAAGTCTGGCTGGAATATGGTGTAAAGGCTAAAACAGTAATTACTGGAGCCGATATTTTAGGAGCTCAGGTTACAAACTTTAATTCAAAAAGGGAGGATAACGATGAGTGTTAATAAAAATTTATTGAATAATAACTGGCCAGGAGTAATTGAGGCCTATAGAGAATTTATGCCATTAAAAGCAGGGGCAGCTCCAATTACATTACAGGAGGGGAATACCCCGTTATTGCCTGTACCAGAACTGGCTAAGAAGTTTAATCTTGATATAGAGCTATATTTAAAGTATGACGGGGCCAATCCAACTGGCTCTTTTAAGGATAGAGGGATGACACTGGCTGTAAGTCAGGCAGCTGCTGAAGGCAGTAAGGCTATAATATGTGCCTCAACTGGTAATACATCGGCAGCAGCTGCAGCCTATGGGGCCAGGGCTGGGATTGAGACAATTGTTGTTGTTCCTGAAGGTAATATAGCATTAGGAAAGCTGGCCCAGGCTGCAATCCATGGGGCTAAAATAATCCAGATTAAAGATAATTTTGATAAAGCACTGGAGCTGGTCAAAGAATTAACTGATAATTATCCTGTAACTTTAGTGAATTCCCTGAATCCATACAGGATTGAGGGACAGAAGTCAGCAGCCTTTGAGATTGTTGATGCTTTAAGTGCTGCCCCGGATATTCTGGCGATACCAGTTGGGAATGCCGGGAATATAACAGCTTACTGGCAGGGTTTTAATGAATATTTTGAGGCTGGCAGGATAAGAGAGAAGCCTGAGATGTGGGGCTTTGAGGCTGAAGGAGCAGCGGCAATTACATATGATAGAGTAATTGAAAAGCCTGAAACACTAGCAACTGCGATCAGAATAGGTAATCCAGCCAGCTGGGAGAAAGCAAAAAATGCTGCCAGAGAATCTGGTGGTCTAATAAGCTCAGTAACTGATGCTGAAATATTAGAGGCTTATAAAGCTATCGCAGCAACTTCCGGGATCTTTTGTGAACCGGCCTCAGCAGCCTCTGTTGCCGGGTTGATTAAACAGGCCAGAAAAGGTGAATTGGCTAATGGGAGTAAAGTTGTAGCAGTTCTATCAGGTCATGGTCTGAAAGATCCTGAACTTGCTTTAGAGGAGATCAGTCCTCCAAAAGCAGTTGAGGCTGATCTAAATATTTTATTAAAAGAAGCAGGTATTTCAAAATAAATTTAGAAGTAATATAGTACAAATATTTAAAAATAAGGGGGAGGGTTTAATTGAAAAATTATAAATTATTTAGTTTTGTTTTAGTCTTAGTTGTCATCATTACTCTTTCAATGGCAGTCTCTGTTAATGCTTCTGATAGAGTCTCAGCGATTGATTTAACGACTTACTTTGGCCGTATTCTTGATTCAGCGCCAACTCAGTTAATTAATGAGGCTCAGATCTGGTATGGCGAAAGGGAACTGGCTGATACAGAGTATGCAGATCTTCCAGTTTTATCGGCAGCAGCACCATTTAAAGCAGGTAGACTTGGCAGAAATGATTTTGCCTATGTTGAGGCCGGTGATTTGAGCTGGGATGATTTAAATGAGATCTATATCTATCATGATAATGAAGTCAGGGGAGTCAAATTAAATGGAGTTCAGATTATTGACTGGTTAGAGCATGTTGGCAACCATTTTGAGCTGATTGATCCTGAGCTTGAAGAAGAACAGCATATTGTCAATTATGATCAGAATGCCTATAATCATGATATTATTGAGGGTATTGAGTATCAGTATGATTTGACTAAACCAGTCGGTGAGAGGGTAGTATATGCCACTTATATGGGCGATGAGTTGAGTGAAGACCATGAATTTATTGTGATTACCAATAATCACCGGGCAGATGGCGGTTTTCCCCATATGGATGGAGAATCAACTGTATATAGTTCTGATGACAGAAATCTTGACATTCTGATTGAATATGTTGAGGCCCATAGTCCAGTTGAACCAACTCCGTCTAATAACTGGAGTTTAAAACCTTTTGAAACTGCAAGCCCTTTAGTCTATCAATCCCATCCTGATGCAGTTGATTTTATTGAAAAGTATGAGATTCAAGGCCTGGAGTTAATTGAGACAACTCTTCGTGGCTGGGGAGTATTTGAAGTAGATTTATTTGAGTTAAGTAATTAATTTATATTTTAATAGTAGCTTTATTTAATCATTACAGGAGGCCAAGTTAATGGAGAAAAGGTGGAGTTTAGAAAAGTTATTTCCGGCAATTGATAGTGATGAATTCAAAAATACCAGGAAAGAGTTTTCAGCTAAGCTGGAAAGTCTGTCTGGCTGGGAACCTGCTGAAGATAAGAGTAACCAGGAAATTGCAGAAGAATTCATTGAAAATATGCAGGAATTCTACAGGCTAATGACATTATTAATGGCATATTTACAATTGAAGGTAAGTGTTGATGCCCGGAACCAGCAGGCATTAAAGTTGATCGATGAGCTAGAAAAAGAAGCTGTAAAGATTACAGCTCCTAGAGTTAAATTTATGCTCTGGCTAAAGGAGATAATCTCTGATGAAAAGACTGTCTCTGGTTTTGTGGCAGGCTCTGATTTATTGGAGGAACATCAATTTGTTCTTGAAGAATTACTGGAGGAGAGTCAGTATTTATTGTCTGAAAATGAAGAGGTTTTAGTTGCTGAGATGAAAAGAACTGGCTCTTCAGCCTGGACAAAATTACAGCAGAAATTAACTTCTACTTTGATGGTTGATATTGAACTGGATGGTGAAGAACAGGAGCTACCTCTTTCTGTTGTCAGGAATTTATATTTCAAAGCTGATCCTGAAGTTAGAAAGACAGCCTATGAAGCTGAGCTGGCAGCCTATGATAAGATAGATGAATCTGTGGCAGCAGCTCTAAATGGCATTAAAGGTGAAGTCCTGACAGTTACTGAAAAGAGAGGTTTTGATGAACCTCTAGATGAAACTCTTGTTAATTCAAGAATGGATAAAGAGACTTTAGATGCGATGCTTGAAGCCATGAAAAATAATCTTTCGGCTTTCCATGATTTCTATAATGCTAAAGCAAAAGTATTAGGCCATGACAGAGGCCTGCCCTTTTATGATATCTTTGCGCCTTTAGGTGAGGTTGAGATGGAATTTAGTTATGAAGAGGCTAAAGACTTTATTATTGATAATATAAGGGAGTTCAGTGATGAAATGGCCGACCTTTATGAGGAAGCCTTTAATAATAATTGGATTGATGCTGAACCTAGAGATGGCAAAAGAGGCGGTGCTTTCTGCTATAATATTAATCCGATTGAAGAGAGCAGGATTTTGAGTAACTTTACCGGTTCATTCAGTGATATGACAACTCTGGCCCATGAACTTGGCCATGCCTATCATGGTTACTGCTTGAGTGGCGAGAGTATCTTAAATACTGATTACCCAATGCCATTAGCTGAAACGGCTTCTATCTTTAGTGAGACTATCGTGACCAATGCAGCTTTAAAAGAGGCTGATCAGGATGAGCAGTTTGTTATTTTAGAAAACAGTATTTCTGGCGCAGGTCAGGTGATTGTTGATATCTATAGCAGGTTCTTATTTGAGAGCAGGCTATTTGAGGCCAGAAAGAATGCTTCTTTAAGTGTTGATGATTTAAAAGAACTGATGGTAGAAGCTCAAAAAGATGCCTATGGTGACTCATTAGACCATGATTATCTCCACCCCTCAATGTGGATTAATAAATCCCATTATTATTCTGCAGGCAATAATTATTATAATTTCCCTTATGCATTTGGCTTACTATTTGGTCTCGGTGTATATGCGCTGTATCTAAAAGATGAGGATGATTTTTTAGATAAATATAATGAGCTATTGCGGGCAACAGGTCAGAAGAAGGCTCTTGATGTAGCTGAAATGGTTGGCATTGATCTTCATGACCCTGAATTCTGGGAAGGTTCCCTGGAAGTTATAAAACAGGATATTGATAGATTTTTAGAATTAGCTGAAGATCAATACTAGGATTAAAATTAGGATTAAAATTCAGGACAAAAAATATAAATTAACAATTTAAAGTAATAAAGAGCCGCTATCTGAGAGGATAGCGGCTTGCCTGTTATATTGAATTTTTTATGTTAGTTTCTGTATAATGGCCAATTCTGTGAAGCAGATCTATTAACCATATTCTGGTGCTCAGAATCTACTCTATTATTGCCATGGGTTCTGCTACCTTCGAAATGGAGACAGAAGTGACCGTTAAAATTATTATTATTAATGCTCTGGCCTCCATGTGGAACTCCATTAATTGAGCCGGCAATTAATCTACCATTGATATTAACAACAACAGCTCTCCGGTCCCAGCTCCAGCTGCCACCATATATTCGACGCATTACATTTGTATCCTGGGCAGTTAATGGTTCTACATCTGCATGGTTAGTTCCATATAGACGTTTAATTCTAAAGCTCAGGCCAGTTTGGACATCGGTTACTGTTGCTGTGCTATTTCTCGGGAATAGTCGATTGACCTGACTCCAGCTCAATGCTTCTACAGATTGTTGATTGATATTACTGTCGCCATTACCTGGTATTGTAATACTCTGGCCGGCTCTAATGGTATCTCCGTTGATATTATTAGCTGCTCTGATATCATTAACTGAAGCGTCAAATCTATTGGCAATCGTCCAGAGACTATCACCAGACCTGACCTGATAGGTTGAACTCTTTTCCTCACCTTCTTCATCAGTCAGGAGTTCTTCCCAGGTTGCCGGACCAACAACACCATCAACATCCAGGCCTGACATCTCCTGAAATTGGCGGACCGCCATTTCGGTTTGATGACCGAAATCTCCATCTGCACTTAATGGGTAAAGTCCAATTGCAATTAAATTTTCCTGTAATTCTGCAACTGCCTCTCCTGAATCACCGCTTCTGATTATTTCCATTTCATCAACATTTACTTCTGCTGTTTGCTCGGTTGTTTCTTTTTGATCTTCAGCTTCGGCTACTGCTTCTTCAGTATCATCTTCTATATCTTCTTCAATATCATCTGTATCATATGTAGCGTCTCCTAATTGATCGAACTCTTCTTCTAATGCCTGCCAGGTAGATCTGCCTACAATTCCATCGCTATCAATTCCGTGATCAGTCTGGAATTCTTTTACGGCTGATTGGGTCTGATTTCTAAATAAACCTGTTGGTTCAGTAGCCAGGTAACCTAGCTGACTCAGCTTATATTGAAGATAAATAACGTCTACATTATGGGTATAAATTTTTAGCTCTTCTCTCTGGGATATATCGATACTATTTAAAGCTCTATCGATTGCGTTTAATGTTTCTGGACCTGCAATTCCATCTGGCCTTAAATCTGCTGCTGCCTGGAATCTCTCGACTGCTCTCCTTGTTTCTTCACCGTAGAGTCCTGTCTGAGAAACAGAGAAGAAACTGAGCTCTTCAAGTTTGTTTTGTAATTCTTCAACACTTTCATCTTCCTGGCCTGGACTAAAGACTTCACCTGCTAATAGATTGTTATTCTGTGCAATGACTAATGTTGCTAAAAATAAAATCAAAAAAACTGTAGTTTTAAAAATTAAGGACTTGCGTACGCTCGTTAGTTGAAATTTAAAACACAATTTTTTTAACACCTGCCTTTTCTTTTTAGTTTATGTTGCTTAAAGCATTTAGTAGATCTTCATTTTTTTCATAGATATCTTCATGGAAGCTTAAATCGCCGTTCTCATCAGGAACTACTGTAAAATAGGTGAGATAGATAGGTAAAGTACTATTAAGGTTTAACCAGGTTTCATCTCTGTCAGAAATTTTTTCTTCTAATCTTTCTTCAGGCCATTCAGGCATATCTTCCAGCAAATATTTTGCTAACTCCATAGGTTTTTCAAGTCTGATACAACCTGAGCTTCTTGCTCTATCATCTAAAGCAAAGAGATGGGTATCGGGAGTATCATGGAAATAGATACTCTGATTATTTGGAAAGCGAAAGACTAAAGACCCTAGAGCATTGCCTGGGCCAGAATCCTGCCAGAAAAAATATGGGAACTCATCTTTATCTGCTTCAACATCTTCCCAGTCAACAGTTTCAGGATCGACCTGAACATAATCGCCATTTTCCAGGGTATAGACCCTATAATTTCCACGTTCCAGATGTTCTACATCTTCTTTTACCTTTGGCAAGTGATCTTCAACTGCTATAGAAGTTGGCATAAACCAGCGAGGGCTGATTGTCATTCTATTTAAATTGCCTTCCATTACAGGAGTAGGCCGATTTTGAGTTCCAACAACAGTCTTCATGTTAATAACAGATTCGCTTCCCTCAAATACTTCTAAACGGAATGATGGAATATTAGAGATCAGATGGTTGTCAGGTAACTGTCCATATTCCATTCTCCAGCGCTCAATATTTAAAATGATTTCGTCTATTTGATCATCGCTAAAATTATTTCTGTTTTCTAATCCTTCTAATAAAGCAAGATAATAGGGATGGTCTGGTTCATAGTCTGATAAAACTTCTTTAACTGGACGACCTGATTTAATTGATTCAATAATCCAGGGGAAGCCATTAAGAATCTCTTCATTAACAATTTCTCTTTCTAAAGTTTCAGAATCTAATCTTCCAGTTGCTAAATCACTTGTATATTTAAGTAAAGCTCTGGTTAGTAGTTCATCCAGTTCCTTTAGATTTTCAGTTTCTATATTGTCTACATCCTGGTAGCGGATATTCATCCAGATACCGTTTATATCTCCGAGTAAATAATCCTGGCTATTTAAACCCTTTGCCTCTGCCTGGTTGATTAGTTCATATATTTCTAGGCCGTGCCGGTTAAATTCACCATCTTCAAGCCAGAGATAATCTGTTTCTATATCATTTTCAGTCTCTAATAATTCATGAAGTTCATCAATATATTCAGAGGCATCTACTGAAGGAGTAAATAATATGCCTGTAATTAAAAAGATTAATAAAAACTTGGTTATCATAAATACTTCACCTCTTATTATAATTGGCCATAAGTTGAGAAAATCCTTCTTATTGCAACAAATTTTATTACTTTTTTATTATCATATCATATTATTAATAACAATGCATATCAATAGTATATAAAATTGTGGTATTATTGTGGAATATTTATAAAATTTATTGTATATTTTACTCTGTTAGACTTTGTGAAATTTGTTAAGAGATACTACTTGGTAACCGTCGGGTAAGGAGGGGGTCAATTTTAGTCTGTGGTATAATTATGCAAAAAAGAAAGTTTGGCTTAACTTGATTTCTATTTCTGCAAATAGTATTAATTTATGATATTATAATTAAAAGAGATAATAATTTTTTATTTTACAGGAGGATTATAAATCATGACAGATTCTCAAGAGAGTAGAAGACGAAGAATCAGAGAATGGGGAATTATTCCTGGAGTCTTGCCAACTGGCGATAAAAACTCTATTACTGATATTAATGGAGTTAAAGTTGGTCATGTTACAATTATGAAAGGTGATGGCAAATTGGTCCCTGGGAAAGGTCCTATCAGGACTGGTGTTACAGCTATTTTGCCTCATTCAGATAATATATTCTCTAATCCTGTTGAAGCAGGAGTTCATGTTATTAATGGTTATGGGAAACCTACTGGCCTGGAGCAGATAAAAGAGTTAGGCCGTTTATCTTCACCAATTTTATTAACATCAACTCTGAATGTGCCCAGGGTTGCTGATGCCTTAATCGATTATGTTTTAAAGGATAATCCTGAAATAGGGATTAATGGGCCCAGCTTTAACCCTGTTGTTCTTGAATGTAATGATGGTTATTTAAATGATTTGCAGGGTAGGCATGTTAAAGCACAACATGTTCATCGGGCTCTGATTTCAGCCAGTAGCGATAGAGCAAGTGAAGGCGATGTTGGGGCTGGAACCGGTATGACTGCCTTTGGTTTTAAAGGTGGGATTGGCTCTGCATCTAGAAAAATAAAATTTGATAGCACTGAATTTAATCTCGGTGCTTTAGTTTTAAGTAATTTTGGCCGCCGGGAAGAGTTAAAGATAAATGGATATCCTTTATATCAATTGGACCAGGACCTTTTGAATTTACATGAAACTGGCGGTGGAGATGGTTCGGTAATTGTGATTTTAGCTACTGATCTGCCTCTAAATAATCGGCAGTTAACCAGGCTTGCCTCAAGGTCTAATATTGGCCTGGGCCGGGTTGGTTCTTTAGCTGATAATGGCAGTGGCGATTTTGCCCTGGCATTTTCAACTACTAAAAAATATAAGCGAAATGATAAAGGTAAGATTATTTTAAATCATGAAGATTCACAGAAACAGGAGTTGCCAGTTAATTTAACTGAGAGTGATTTAATGAAGGAATTATTTCAGGCAGTCGTTGAAAGCACTGAAGAGGCGGTTTTAAATTCATTATTTATGGCCGCAACTGTTAGGGGCAGAGATGGGCATAAAGCTAAGGGGCTCCCAGGTGATAAGGTGGCAGCAGCTTTAGAAAGAAATAGGTTATGTCGTCCTAATAAATAAGGAGTTGGTTTTAATGGAAGAAGTATTAAATATAATTAAAGATGGCACTTTGACTCAGCAGCAGAAGATTATTGCATTAGCCAGGCAGGCTGAAAATCAACTTGAACTTCCTGGTTTAACTGAGAAGGAAAAAAACTATTTAAATTCAGATTTAATCTGCGATCTGGCAGAAGGGCAGGCACCCTATCGGCCAAGATATAATCTTGTGGATTTTGATAAATTTATGGAACAGGGGAGTGAGTTTTTAGAGCTTTTCAGCCCGGAATCCCTGGAAGAGGCTACTAATAATCTGATTATCTTATATCAGAATATTCCTTCTGTGACTGGTATGCCAGTTTATATTGGAGAACTTGATAAATTACTGGAGCCTTATATTGATTTAAGTTCTGATCCACTAAAAACAATCAGGCTTTTTTTGACAGCAATCGATAGAACATTGCCAGATAGTTTTGTCCATGCTGATATTGGCCCTGAAAAGACACGGGCAGGGGGACTCATTTTAAAGGCTGAAAAAGAACTTGCCAATTCAGTACCTAACCTGACACTCAAATATGATTCAGAGTTAACAGACAGGGATTTTGCTCTTCAGGCTATTGAAACTGGCCTTGAAGTCTCAAAACCCTACTTTGCCAATCATAGAGATTATCAGGGGATTTTTGGTGATGATTATGCAATTGTAAGTTGTTATAATGCCCTGCCAGTTGGTGGTGGCAGCCATACATTAGTTAGAATGAACTTAAAAGCTGTTGTCGAGAAGGCTTTAGAAAAAGAAGAGTTTTTAGCAGATACTCTAAGAGATGTCAGCAAGACAATGTTATCAATTATGGATAAAAGAATAGCATTTCTCTGTGAAGAGAGTCCATTTTTTCAGAGTAATTTTCTGGTAAGAGAAGGCTTGCTGGATAAAGAAAAATATACTGCCATGTTTGGCATTTATGGTATGGCTCAGGCTGTTAATCTATTTTTAGATGGAGATAGTGAGTCTGGTTCCTATGGCAGGACAGATGAGTCCCAGGAGGTAGCTAAAAATATTTTAGAGGTTATTCAGAATGAAATTAATGAGCATGAAAATGAGCATACTTCATTTAATAATGGCCATTACCTGCTCCATGCCCAATCCGGAATAGGGGAAGATGTTGACACTTCACCAGGCTGTCGGATTCCTTATGGTGAAGAGCCATCGATTCCTGAACATCTAAATTTTATTTCGCCACTCCATCAATATTTCCCTGCAGGGGTCAGTGATATCTTTACATTTGATAAGACCTATAAAAGAAATCCTGAAGCTATTTTAAATATTATCGAAGGTGCTTTTGAAAAAGGGTTAAGGTTATTCTCTTTTTATAATTCAGAGAATGATTTAGTAAGGATTACTGGCTATCTGGTTAAGAGATCTGAAATAGAGAGGCTAAATCAGGGAGAGGCAGTCCATAAGGATACTGTAGTTCTGGGCCGTGACACCTTAGAAAACTCTCCTGAGGAAAATAGGAAAGTTAGATAGTTGATGCCAGTGAAGAAAAAAGCAGTGGTTAATAGATGGATAGATTTTAGCCCGATTGATGGTCCAGGTAATAGAACAGTAATATTTTTTCAGGGCTGTAATTTAAATTGTAGTTACTGCCATAACCCGGAAACTATTGAGATTTATGAGGATGATAAGGTTCCAGAATCGCTATATTTGTTAACTGTAGATGAGCTAATAGAAAAGATAGAGCATAATTTTTCCTATATATCAGGAATTACAGTTTCTGGCGGTGAACCATTGCTCCAGGTGGATTTTTTAAAAGAATTATTTTCTAGAACTAAGGAGTTCGGTTTAACTAATTTTATTGATACCAGTGGGACAGTTCCTTTTTCCAGGCAGAAAGAATTATTAGCATTGACCGACGGTGTTATGATTGATTTTAAGGCTGGAAATAATAGTGATTTTCTTAAAGTAACCGGATCTGACAAACTTGAAATCATTAAAGAAAATATTATTCTTTTAGATGACCTAGGCTTATTACATGAGATAAGAACAGTAATTGCAAAAGGGTTAATTGATTATAAGAAAAATACTGCCGAGATAGCAGGCTTTATAGCTGAAATAGATCCAGAAATTAAGTTTAAAATGATTGGATATCGAGATCATGGCGTTGAAAATGGTGAAGATATCAGGGAGCCGACTGAAGAAGAGATGAATAAACTGGTAAAGCTGGCAAACTCAAAAGGCTGTAATAATATTCAGATAATAGGTTAGTATAAATTAGCCCCAGGCCTGAATAGGTCCTGGGGCTTAAAATATTAAGGAATAATTATTTAATTCTCCTCCAAGAAGAATTTAGCTTACTTTTTTTGCTGTTATTTATCCAGGTAGTTAAGGTTTATAAGGCCAATTTATTTTAGAATGCTTAATTATGCTCAAGTGTCTTTGGATCAAGAGCATCGCGTAAGCCGTCACCAAATAAATTTAATGATAAAACAGTTACAACAATAGCGATTCCTGAAAATGTAACTGGATAATGGGATAGCCTGATAAACTGTCTGGTACTGGCAATCATACTTCCCCATTCAGGTGTTGGAGGCTGAGCTCCTAAACCAAGGAAACTAAGACCGGCAGCTGATAAAATAGAACCAGCCATTGCTAGAGTTGCCTGAACTACTATTGGATTAATTGAGTTTGGAATAACATGTTTAAAAATTATTTGAAAATCATTTCCGCCAATTCCTCTGGCTGCTGATATATAATCCTTTTCGATTACTGACATAACAGCACTCCTCATTAATCTTGCAAAGACAGGTATATAAGATATTCCTACTGCAATCATAACGTTGTTAATTGTTGCTCCAAGGGCAGCAACAATCGCAAGTGCAAGTAGAAATCCTGGTAGTGCAAGCATTATATCAATAAATCTCATAATTACACTATCTATCCAGCCACCATAAAAACCAGAAAGAATTCCCATTATACATCCAAAAAATATAGCAATTCCAACAGAAATAAAGCCAATTCTTAATGAAATTCTTCCTCCATATAAAATTCTGGTTAAAATATCTCTACCAAAGTTGTCTGTTCCTAAGGGATGTTCTCTACTCGGGGGCTGCAGTCTATTTCTCATATTCTGTTCAATAGGATCATAGGGGCTAATAAATGGTGCAAAAATTGCTGATAATGCTATCAGAAATAATAAAATTCCCCCAACTATAGCTTTTTTATTGAACAAGATTCGCTTTAAAGTTCTGCTATTAGCAAATTTTTTTCTTTTTAATTTTTGATTTTTTTCTTTAGCCATAATAACTCTCCTTTATAATGCTATTCATATTTGGCTCGTATTTTAGGGTCGAGAAATCCATAGAAGATATCTGTTCCAAGATTTACTAATGCATAAATAATTGCAAATACCATAATAGTTCCCTGGACAACTGGAAAGTCTTTTGTCCTGATAGCATCAACAAGAAGACGACCAATACCTGGCCAGGCGAAAATAGTTTCAGTCAAAACTGCTCCACCCATTAACCGTCCAAAAGCTAGTCCGATAATTGTTACAACAGGAATTAATGAGTTTCTTAAGGCATGTTTATAGATAACTGATCTTTCATTTACCCCTTTTGCTCTTGCAGTTCTTACATAATCTTCTTTTAAAACATCGAGCATAGTAGATCGTGTTATTCTAATTATACTTGCAGTTGTTACAGTAGATAGCGCTATTGTTGGCAAAATGAAATAACTGATATTAGGGCCCATTCCAGATGAGGGGAACCAGCCTAAAAATACTGAAAAAATTAAAATTAACATGATTGCCTGCCAGAAGACTGGCATACCTACTGCCGTAAAAGCAATTGCAGTAAAGAGGTTATCAAAAAATGAATTAGGTTTAGCTGCTGAAAGTACACCAACCGGAATTCCGATTATCACAGCCAGTGTTACTGATGCTACTGCTAAAATAGCTGTGTTTGGCAGCCTATCGAGTATTTCCCAGATGACTGGTCTACGAGACCTTATTGATCTTCCAAAATCTAATTGAACTGCATCTGCTGCCCAGGTTGCGTACTGAACAGGTAGAGGCCTATTTAATCCCATTTGTTCACGCATTATCTCGAGTTGTTCAGGAGGGGCCTGTTCTCCCATCATAATTAAAGCAGGATCTCCAGGGGTTAGATGGATTAATAAAAAGACGAATATTGATACTCCAATTAGTACTGGTATTAATGCTAGTAATCTTTTAACTATATATTTCCACATAAAACTAGCCACCTCTTTGGCATAAAAATTTTATAATTTAATAAAATATTAAAATAATATTAACGATAGGCGGAATTAACCGCCTACCGTTAATATATAAAGCTATTATCTTAGAGATTATTTATTAATCTTTGACTACATCCTTAAGTCTATGATGTCCTGCAGGATGAGGCTCAAAATTAGAGATGTTATCTCTTAAAGCATTAACAGCACTTGTATGGATTAAGAATACCCATGGTGCTTCTTCTGCTATAATTTCCTGAGCTTCCATATAGGCTTCATATCTTTCATCCGGGTCAGCACTGGCACGGCCAAGATCTAATAGTTCATTAACTCTTGGTGATGACCAGAAAGTTCTGTTACCGGCTGAACCAAAGTTGTCTTCATGGAATAGAGCATAAAGACCATAGTCAGCGTCACCAGTTACAGAAACCCAACCTAGAATGAACATGTCGTGGAGACCATCGCCAGTATCCTGGAGATAGGTACCCCATTCTAGAACCTGAATTTCAACATCTACGCCAATTTGACGGAGATCAGATTGAACCATTTCTGCAATCTGCATTCTTAATGGATTATCATTGGTCCAGATAGTTGTTGAGAATCCATCTTCATAGCCTGCTTCTTCAAGTAATGTCGCTGCTAAATCTGGATCATAAGCATATGGCTCTAGATCAGTATTAGCACCCCATACGTTTGCAGATAGAGGGCCACTGGCAGTAACAGCCTGGCCGGTATAAACAAATTCAGTAATAGCTTCTTTATCGATAGCATGGTTGATAGCTCTTCTTACCCTTACATCGTCGAAAGGCTCTTTATCGGCATTAAAGCCAATATAACTTGTTGATAGAGTATCATACTTTTGTAGATATAATCCATCGACGCCTTCTAATCTTTCTTCATCGACAGGATCAATATCGTATGCTATATCTACTCCACCTGTCTCAACTTCTATAGCTCTTACAGTATTTTCAGGAATAGCACGCATTCTAACTGTTTCTGCCTGGGCATTTTCTCCCCAGTAATCTTCAAATCTTCTTAAATCAATATGAGAACCAGTTGACCAGTCAACAAATTCAAATGGACCAGTACCGATAGCATACTGGGTACCATAATCATCGCCAGCTTCTTCTACTGCTTGCTGATTTAACATACCAGTGACAGGGTGAGCAAGGTGGCTGAGCATTGGAGCAAATGGATACTCAGTATGAATTCTGATGGTATAATCGTCAATAACTTCTACATAATCTAGAAATCCAACAATAAATGCGCCATCAGCAGCAGTTTCAGGATCTGCTAATCTTTCTAAGGTAAACTGAGCATCATAAGCATTAAATTCTTCTCCATTATGGAACATAACGCCTTCACGGAGTTTAAATTCCCAGACTAACTCATCGACATGTTCCCATTCAGTTGCTAGTCCTGGTAATAATTCGAGGTCAGTATCCTGATAAACTAAAGTTTCATAAATCTGTGAACGGACTCTAGATGATGGCTGATCATTTTCACCATGAGGGTCTAAAGTTACTGCATCAGCACCCTGTCCGACTGTTAAATTAAATGCCTGTGCCTGAGCACCCAATAAAGCAACTGATAATACTAGAATAAAAGTAATAAAAAGGCTCTTTTTAAACATTAAAATACACTCCTCCATAAGTTTTTTCTACTTCTCAAAATTAATGTTTTCAGACAACCTTACTGAAACTATCCCCCTTTTTGTTAAATTTTTACTTCACAAAAGAAACAAAAAAACATTAAAAAAAGTTAAAATATTATACTATAATATTAGCACAATTGTTTTGCATTGTAAAGAAGAAAAGACATTTAAAATAAATATAACCTTATAGCTCAAGAATTTACAGATGGGTATCCATTAGAATTTTCAAAAAATTAATGACATCTGCAGGGCTATCAAGATAAAAATTGGCCTTAGTATCAAGCTTTTTATCTTCATTTTTAACATAAATATTAATACAGGGTTCTGATAAGATTTCAAATACATCTTCATCAGTTCTATCATCACCGATATATATTGCCATGATATCTGAATCACGATACTTCTTTACTGCATTGCCTTTATTCCAGTCAGCAGGTCTTAATTCAATTACTTTTCGTCCAGAAATGAACTCCCAATTATCATTGAAATTTTGATTTATCAATATCTTATTCAAGGTATGGTAGATAATCTCCTGCAAGTTTGAATTATTTTTTATATGAATTGCATACGAGTTATTTTTCTGCTCTAATTTAACCGGGTAATTTTCATTGATTTCAATGATCTTTTTTAGTAATTTGTCTGGAATGGTTTTCACCTCTGGCCCAATTTTAATTGGTTCATCCTGTTCTGCCGGCAGGAACTCACGGCCATGGAGGCCTATAACAGGAACTATTGGTTTTATAAACTTATTTCTTATATCTAAAGCATTACGCCCGGTGACGATTGCCACCGGAATATTGGTTTTTAAATAATCTCTAATTACTTGATTGGTTTCATCAATTGGATAAGCCTTATCAGGGTTTTCATTAAAGGGAGCCAGTGTGCCGTCATAATCTAAAAATAATTGAAACTTGTTGTTTTTAAGTTTTTCTGGCCACTTTTCAGGTGATAAAGGGTCTAAATATTTGACTTTATTTTTCATAGATATCATTCCAGATTTTAAGGAATTTATCCCTCCACCAGTTTATATCCTGGTTTTTAGCAATTTTGCTCATCTGTTGATATCTGGCTTCTTTAACTTTTTCTTTAGAACTAATAGCCTTAGCAATTGCCTCTGCAGTTGCATCAACATCATATGGATTGGTTAAGACGGCTCCTTCTAATTGGTTGGCAGCTCCAGCAAATTCAGAAAGGATTAGTTGGCCATTTTCTTTTACAGCAATATATTCCTTTGAGACCAGGTTGAGACCATCGATTAATGGTGTTATCAAAGCAGCATCAGCTGCCAGGAAATAAGGGAGTAATTCATCCTGGGGAACAGCGCCTTTATAATAGACAATAGGTTGCCAGTCTGCTGTCTGATATCTTCCATTTATGTCGCCAATAGTTCTGTCAATTTCATTTTCCATTTCTTCATATTCAGATATATGGACTCTGCTTGGAGCTATTCTCTGGATCAAAGTGATTTCCTCTTTATATTCAGGGTGTTTTTCCAGTAAGCGATCAATAGCCTGTAATCTTTGTATTATTCCTTTTGTATAATCTAATCTATCGACTGCCACTAATAGTCGACTGGCAGAATAATATTTTTTTAGGTCTCTGGCTTTGCCAATAATCTCTTTAGATTGAGCTTTTTTATTAAGTCCAGTAAAATCAATCCCTAAAGGTAATGCTACTATTCTGGTCTTATGATTATCCTGTTTGATAAATCCTATAAGATCAGACCCTTCTTCATATTTAATTTCCGAGCCATTTTTTCTGGCTGTTTCCATAAAATTAATAGCCTGTTCTTCAGTATGAAAACCAATTAAGTCGTTAGATAGCAATCCCTCCAATATTTCTCTGCGCCAGGGTATTGTATTAAAAATTTCAGCTGGAGGCCAGGGGATATGCCAGAAATGAGCAATCTTAGTATCAGGCCTTTCATCTCTTATAAATTTAGGCACCAGAGATAATTGATAATCCTGTACCCAGATCATCTCATTACCATTAATTTCAGCTAGAGCAGCTCGGGCATACTTTTTGTTTACTTCTTTATATATTTTCCAATTCATTGGAGAAAAGTTTGCTTTAGTGATAAAATTATGACAGATAGGCCAGAGAGTTTGGTTTGAAAATCCATAATAGAAACCGTTTTCTTCAGTTTTGTCCAGGTTAATTCTCTTTAATTTATATCCGTTTTCATCAGGCACTTTAATTGAGTTGTCGTTGTCAGTGACTTCAAAATCTGCTTCACCTCTTGCCCAGGCAACCCAGATGCTTTTATCAAGATCCTGCATAAGTGGGTCTAAGCCAGTAGTTAAACCCCCAGGCTGTTTTTCTTGAATAATTTTATTGTTTTCGTACTTGTGAGCATATGGTTCAGCATTTGATATCATTATAAGTGACTTTTTAATCATTTAAAGCACCTCCTCAACTTCAATTATAGCAACCTGATAATATAAATCAAATTCATCTATAAAGGGGGAAAATTCATGGAAAAGAAAAAGTTAAGAAGAGCAACAGAAATTATTAAAAATGCAGAATATCCAGTTGTTTTAACAGGAGCTGGTATTTCAGCAGAAAGTGGAGTTCCTACTTTCAGGGGGAAATCAGGTCTCTGGAAAAAATATGATCCTGAAGCAGCAGTATCTATTTCTGGATTTAAAAAAGATCCTGAGCCATTCTGGGACTTTGCCCAGGAACTTTTGCTTAAAAATGATATTAAACCAAACCCTGGCCATAAAGCTCTGGCAGAACTTGAGAGCTCAGGAATTATAAAAACGATTATAACTCAAAATATTGATTTTTTACATCAGAGAGCAGGCAGTCAAAATGTACTTGAACTCCATGGCACCTTAAATAAAGCAACCTGTCTGAAATGCCGAAAAAAATATGATTGGGAAGATCTAGTCCCAGTAATTAAAGCAGGCAATATACCAGAATGTGATAATTGTAAGAGCCAAAAGATTAAGCCTGATATAGTCTTTTTTGGTGAGAGACTACCGGAGAATGCTTTAAATCAGGCCTGGCAGGCGGCTAAAAATTCTGATTTAATGATTGTAATTGGAACTTCTCTGGCGGTTTACCCGGTAGCATCTCTGCCATCATTAACAAAAGATAATGGCGGTAAGTTAATTTATATTAATGCTGCTTCAGGCCAGCAGGATTATTTATTTGATTTAATTATTAAGGGCAAAGCTGGAGAGGTTTTGCCTGAAATATTAAGAATGATAGATTAAAATATCTGGAAGATTATATATAAACTTGACAAATAGAATTAGATATTTTAGTATAGTTATATGCAAACGATTTGCAAATAGCTAAAGAGGTGATTATTTTATGAAAAAAATTCTAATGGCAATTTTTATTCTGGCAATGATAATTTTCCCGGCATTTAGTAATGTTCAAGCAGAAGAGCCTAATGTTCATGTCAGTATTTATCCGATTTATGAAATAGCTGACAGAATCGGAGGAGAAAGGCTTAATATTCATCAGGTAACACCAGATGGAACAGAGATTCATGGTTATGAACCTTCTCCAAGAGTCTTAGGGCAATTAGAGAACACTGATTTATTTATTTTTATTGGTGAAAAATTACAGGGATGGACTGATAATGTAGCAGAAAACTTAAAAGCAGATGGTATTCAGGTTATCGATTTAACAGAGCATGTAAATTTAATTGAGTATAGAGGTGATCATGACCATAGTCATGACCACGGAGATGATGACCACCATGGCCATGACCATGGAGACGATGATGATCACGGGCATGACCACGGAGACGATGATGATCACGGGCATGATCATGGAGACGACGATCACCACGGCCATGATCACGCTCATGGAGAATATGATAATCACATCTGGTTAGATTTTAATAATATGATAATGATAGCAGAATTAATTGCAGAAGAGTTTTCAGCATTAGATCCTGAAGGAGAAGATGAATTTCATGCTAATGCTGATGAAGTTATTAATGAACTAAGAGAATTAGACCAGGCATATAACGAAGGTCTTCAAGACTTAACCCATAATACTATTATAGTTTCCCATGCAGCCTTTGGATATTTAGCTGAGAATTATGGTTTAAATCAAGTCGCTGTAACTGGATTGGATCCACACTCAGAGCCATCTTCTCAGACTATTCGTGAATTAATTGATCTTGCTCATGAAACAGGACTTGAGCATATTTTCTTAGAAGTTCTTGCAAGTCCTAGAGCTGTTGATGTAATAGCTGAAGAAGCTGGTTTAGAAGTTTTAACTTTAAATCCTGCAGCAGGTCTCAGGGAAGAAGATATAGAAAATGATGAAAATTACTTTACAATCATGTATAATAATCTTGAGAACTTAAAAGAAGCATTGAAATAATTTCAAATAAATCCTGGCTTACTATATAAAACTGTAAGCCAGGTAGTTTTTTATTGGAGGAGATCATATGAATGTTCTTAAAATTGAACATGTCGATTTTTCTTATGATGATGAAAAGGTTGTAAATGATGTTTCACTATCTTTTCGAAAAGGAGATTTCGCAGCTTTTGTTGGCCCAAATGGATCCGGGAAAAGTACTTTGATAAAGATGATTACTGGAAATTTAAAACCTGATGCCGGTGAAATTAAAGTTTTTGATCAATCAGTTGACAAAGTTAAAGACTGGACAAAAATCGGCTATATATCCCAGGAGGTAAGAGATTTTAATCAGAGCTTTCCAGCAACTGTTAGAGAGATTATTGCCAGTAACCTTTATGGGAAAATGGGATTAATTAAAGTTATGACATCCAGTTTAGAATCAGAGATACTTAAGGCTTTAAAACTGGTAGATATGGAGAACTTTATAAACAGAAAGATTGGAAATCTGTCTGGTGGTCAACAGCAGAGGGTCTTTATTGCTAGAATGATGGTTAATGATCCAGAATTGATTTTACTCGATGAACCATTAGTCGGTGTAGATATTAAAGCTCAGGATGATTTTTATCAAATCATCGGAGATATTAATCATAACCTCGGTAAAACAGTTATTATGGTCTCCCATGATGTTAACCTAATTAGCATGCAGGCTAATAAAATTGTATGTTTCGAAGAGGGGAAAGCTTATCCTCATAAGTCAGACGACTTCAGTTATGATCATTATATTGAAGGTTTAAGAGATACATCTATTAGAATTTTACCAGAGCATGGTCATTAAGGAGGTGTTTTAGCTGGAATTTTTAAATTATGCATTTATGAGGCGTGCCCTTTTAGCAGGTAATCTGGTAGGGATAGTTGCTCCTTTAGTTGGGGTATTTTTGAATTTAAGGAGGCTATCATTAATCGGACATGCTTTATCCCATGTTGCCCTGGCGGGAGTTGCCATTGGGCTTTTTGCAGGTTTTTTTCCGATTTACTCAGCAATCATTGTTTCAATTATTGCTGCCTTAGCTATTGAAAAATTGCGTAGAGATTATTCAGATTATGCAGAATTATCACTGGCGATAATATTAGCTGCTGGACTTGGAATAGCAACGATTTTAATAAACTTATCTCAGCGCAGTGCAGGTATCCAGAGTTATTTATTTGGCAGTATATCTTTAGTTGGAACTAGAGATATTTATATAATTTTTTCATTAGCTATACTGATAATTGCAATTATAATTAAATTTTATTATGGATTTTTCTTTTTAGCTTTTAATGAAGATGAAGCAAGGTTAGCGGGTGTTCCAGCAAGGTCATTAAATATAATCTTTATGATAGTAACATCACTTACAGTAGCTCTATCAATTCAGATAGTAGGTACTTTATTAATAGCCTCTCTAATAACAATTCCTGTTGCGACAGGTATGTTACTGGGGAAAAGCTTTAAAATGACAATCTGGTATAGTATTTTATTTAGCTTAATTTCAGTTAATACAGGAATAATATTATCATTTTATTTTGATTTAGCTTCAGGTGGAACGATTATATTATTTAGTGTTATTCTTTTATTGTTTGTCATTATCTTTAAAAAGATATTTAATATAAATATTTAAGTTGGTAACTTTTTAAACAGTTTGATATAATTAAAGCAATCAGGTTAATATAAGTTTAAAGGGGGGCTTATTTTGCTTAGTGGACAGGTTTTAGTTGCTACAGATTTTTCTGATGAAGCTAATATGTTAAAGGAAAGATTAATTGAATTCAAAGAGGCAGGGTTAGAAAAGATTCTTCTTGCCCATGTTTTAGAGACTAAGTTAACAAAAAAAATAGGTGGTATTGAGGAAATAAAGGAAAAAATAGACGATTTAGCTAAAGAGTACAAAGATGAAGGCTTAGATGTTGAAACCCAAATTTTAAAGGGAGAACCGGCAGTCAAACTTAAGGAACTGGCAGATGAGAAAAACTGTTCTTTGATGCTAATAGCTTCTCATGGTCAAAGTTTTATAAAGAATATTCCGATTGGTCATACTGCCTATGATATTGCTCGCCAGGTTAAGACTCCTTTAATAATAGATAAATTTACAAATTACGCAGATAAAGAATATTTGCAGAAAAATAAAGAACTTAAAAGTCTTGAGTTGATTTCACCAAAAATTTTCAGGAGACTTTTATTGCCACTTGATTTATCTTCTGCAAGTGCTAAAGTTGTTGAAATGATAAAATCTTTAAAAGGTAACGCAGAATTTACAAAAATAGAGTTACTCCATGTTATTGAGAGTTCAGTTGATAAAGATGATTTGGTTGAACAAAAATCTTATGCAGAATCTGAATTAAATAAATTAGCAGACTATTTAAAAAAACATGATCTCACTGAAGATATAGAGATTAAAATAGAAGAAGGTACTGCTTCAGATAAAATTAATGAGATTGCAAAAAAAGAGAAGATTAATTTAATAATGATGACTAAAACTGGTGAGAACTTTGCAGACAATAAATTTTTGGGGAGCACTACAGATACAGTGATAAAAGAAAGTTCAATACCTGTATTAACTGTTCCTCCATCAATATATTAAGATACTTGACAGCTTTTATTTCGTGTTATATCATGATAAAGTAAGTTATAAGAATAGATGTTTTTGAAAATGAATATTGCTCGTTAAGTGAGGCTACTATTTTGAATACAGGTTGCTGCCCAAAAACGTCTAGAGACGCCAATGGGTATAACAGGCTACTTCGGCGTAAGGAGAGCTTAAAGTAACTGATAGCATGAGCTATCTACGTCTTATAGTGCTAAACCCTGGACGAGGAGCTTGAACTATACCTATTAGAACGTATCAGATAAAATTTTAAAAAGTGGGTATGTATTACGGCTTCCAGACCAGGGAAGTCGTTTGTTTATTTAGGGGAGGGATTGAGATGGCAATATATGATAAAGTAATCGAACTACTTGAAAATGAGAATGTTACAGAGTTAAAAACGTTACTTAATAACGAAGACATGGTTGATTTAATGCAGATAATGCGTGAACTGGACAGAGCTAACAGGGTTGTATGTTATCGTCTATTAAATAAAGATTTAGCAATGGAAGTCTTTGAAAGACTTGATATTGAAGTTCAGGAAGATTTAATCTCTGATTTTGCTGAAACAGAGGCAAATTCTGTCTTTAAAGAATTGGCCCCTGATGATAGAGTTCGTTTGCTTGATGAATTACCAGCTAGAGTTGCCAAAAAGTTATTAAATAATCTGAGTAAAGAAGAAAGAAATCAGACTTCAGAATTAATGGGTTATGAGGATGAGACAGCAGGGCATATCATGACTCCTCATTATATACGTTTTAAAAGAGGGACGACGATTGATGAAGCTATGAAAAAATTAAGAGCTGTTGGAGAAGATAGAGAAACAGTTTATAATCTTTATGTTACAACAGATACCCGCTTGTTAGAGGGAAGTGTGTCTTTAAGAGATTTGATCATGGCAGATGGTGATCAAAAAATTGAGGAGATCATGAAGCCTGACCCGATAAAGGTTGCTACAGGGACTGATCAGGAGGAAGTAGCTCGTTTACTCCAGGAACAGGATCTTCTTGCAGTCCCAGTTGTTGATAAAGAAAATAGACTTGTCGGTATCATTACTGTTGACGATGCCTTTGATGTTATAGAAGAAGAAACAACTGAAGATATTTTTGATAAAGTTGGTATTAGTGCTTTGAATCAGAGACAGGAAGGTAGGAGCCGCGTTTTAATAGAAGGGTCTTTACCAGAGATCTGGAAAGCTCGCTTGCCATTTCTAGTTATAACTTTAATAGGTGGTTTCATGGCTGGATTTGTCATTGAAGGTTTTGAGGCCAGCCTTGAAGCAGTCGCAGCAATAGCTGTTTTCATTCCAGTAGTGATGGATATGGGAGGTAATGTTGGTACTCAGTCTTCTACAATATTTTCTAGAGCTCTTGTCCTCGGGCAGATAAATGTTCGTTATTTTATGCGCCATCTTTTTAAAGAAATATTAGTTGGTATTACAATGGGGGGCATACTTGGAATTATATCTGGTCTAGTTGCTCATTTATGGCAGGGGATGGCAGGCTTTGGTATTGCAGTTGCGCTTTCAATTGCTTTTACTGTTACACTGGCTAGTAGTCTTGGTTTTATAATACCTTATATACTTTTCAAGCTAGATTTTGATCAGGCTGCTGGGGCAGATCCAATTATAACAACCATTAAAGATATCACAGGTTTATTCATCTATTTTTATTTAGTAAACTTTTTCTTAGGTCATTTAATGGGATAAGTGAGGCAGGTGACTAATTGATGTTAAAAGAAATGGAAAGTTGGGCCAGGAAAGCTGGTCGACTTCAGATGGATAACTTTCAAAAAAACATAGAAATAGATAGCAAGGACAGAAAGATCGATCTGGTTACAGAAGTTGATAAGAAATCAGAAAAAATACTGGTAGATAAGATTTCAACTGCTTATCCTGATCACTCTATCATGGCTGAAGAGGGGAGCAACAAAAGTAATGATTCAAGGTATTGCTGGATCATAGACCCTCTTGACGGTACAGTTAATTACGTTCATGGGTTTCCCATATTTGCTATTTCTCTTGCTTTATATAAAGATGATCAGCCAGAATATGGACTGGTATATCTTCCATATTTTGATGATTTTTATGTCGCTCAAAGAGGTCAGGGCAGTTATTATAATGGAAAAAGAATTCATGTAGATGAAGATTACACTGTAAAAGATGGTATTATTGCAACTGGGTTTCCTTACTCCCATCAGGAGAGTAATGAGTCTCTTGAACTATTTAATAAGATTTTACCAGAGGCTGGAGGCATCAGGAGAACAGGAGCAGCAGCCTATGATCTTTGCCAGGTAGCCAGTGGAGTTTTTTCAGGATTTTGGGAGATCGAATTAAACCTCTGGGATATTGCAGCAGGTATATTATTGATAGAAGAAGCTGGTGGAGTGATTACTGATTTTAAAGGTAAAACTTTAAGAATGGATAGTGAGCAAGTAGTTGCAGGAAACAAGCAAGTTAATTATAGATTGAGGGAAATTTTAAATAAATAGAGCAGGGGGTAGCCTAATGTTCGATACAAAAATCTTGCTGGCAACAGATTTCTCTAAAAGTGCACATAAATTGATAGATTGTCTGGATGAATTTAAAAGCCTGGGGTTAAATACTGTTATCTTGTTTCATGTAGTTGAGGCAAAAAGGCGTGGAGTTAGTGCTGATGTTATTGATGAGAGAAGAGTAAAAATGAACAAACTAGAAGAAGAGGTTAGAGATAAAGGCTTTAAAGTTGAATCTGAAATAGTAATTGGAAAGCCATCAAAAGAGATAACAAAATATGCTGAAGAAAATAGTTGTGCAATGATTTTAATTGCTTCTCATGGCCAGGGAATCATCAAGCAAATAATATTAGGAAGTACGACTTTTAAAGTTCTTCATAATAGCAGGGTTCCAGTTTTTATTGAGAAATATGAAAAGGGCAAGGAAGACGAGATTGATCCTATTTGTAAAATTAAGTTTAGCCGAGTTGTTGTTCCTATTGACTGTACAACTTGTTCAGACTTAATTGTCAGGATCTTAAAGTCTCTTGACAATATTTTTCATGACATTATCTTAGTCCATTCAATAGAGAAAAGTTTTGATGAGGAAGAATTTATGATTAAAAAGAGCAAGGCACTGGAAGACCTTTCTTCTTATAAAAAAGAGTTAGAAGATCATGATAAGATAAAAAAGGTTACTATAAAAATTGGGTCTGGCTCAGCATCTGACTTGATTTTAGAAGCTGCAGAAGAAGAAAATGCAACAATGATAATGATGCCGACATTGGGAGTAAATCATCTAGAAGAATTGAAAATCGGGAGTACTGCCGATAGAATTGTCAGGAAAGCAGAATTACCTCTTTTCATGATCCCATGTGATCCTGTCCTGAATCAGGACTTAACAACTCTTTTTAGTGAAAAAAAGGATGATTAATTGTGAAAACACTTATTGTTTTTTACTCCAACACAGGAAACACTTCTAAACTTGCTAAAATTATAGGTGATAAGCTTGATGGTGAAACTTTAGAAATTAAAGACCAGCGGAACAGGAATGGTTTAATTGGATTTTTAAGAGCTGGTTTTGATGCTGTTACATCAAATGTAACTATTATAGAAAACTTTAATCTAGAGTTATCAGAATATGATCTGGTCATAATTGGAACTCCAATTTGGGCAGGCAGGTTAACACCTGCTATTAGAACTTTTTTAATAGGAAATAGTGAAGTTTTGCCTGAAGTTGCTTTTTTTACAACCCATGCAGGTGGAGGTAGCTCCAAAGCTTTATTGCAACTTGAAGAGCTAGCTGGAAAAGAACCATTAGCCTGTCTTTCAATTGAGAAAAGCAAGCTTAAAGAAGATTCATCTGATAGTGAACAAGAGATTGATAAATATGTTAAGACTTTACAGAATAAGTTTGAATAATTATTTTATAATTGATATGATATAGATTGAGTTCAAAGAAAATATCAAAGGGGGTTAAACCATGGAATATGAAGAAAGAATTCAAGAAGCTCTGGAAGCGACTGAAATTTTAAAATCCCCCCGCCAATTGCTGTCGAATGAAGAAGACACAGAATTAAAGTATTATGTTTTAACTGAACCTGCTTATCTAGATATCTATCCAGATGAGGGGCCTGAAACAAGAATTAGAGAAGGCTGGATCAACTGGAATAAACCTAAATTAATAACTCCAGGTTATCTATTAAAAGCTGATGGTTTTAGCGAAGAAGCTAAAAAAGCAATTAAAATGATGGCCGGTCAGGATCCTGATATGGCAAGTATAGCTTATCAGATGCATTATACTCAAAAAATTGATAATGTGAGAACTATTAGTGCTGATATTGATGAGACTGCCAGACGTTTAGAAGAAGAGATTGATGAGGCATCAGAATTTCTAACTGCAATTATTGTAGGCCTTGATGATCTCTGGGATGTTTCATTGATGAAATTTGCTCAGGAATATATGACAAGAAGTGCTCAGGAGTCACAGGTTCCAGAGATGGAATCAAAGGGTTATTTAACTAGAGGCCGGGATGGTAGAGCAAGAGTAACCAGGAATTTAGATGGCCTTCCAATAGCTGCTAAAGATGAGATAGAAAATTTATTTCAAAAAGTAGAAAGTGGAGACAAAGATCCATCAGTCTTAAAACAGGAATTGGACCGCTGGGGAGTTTATCATTTATATGAGGATCGCTTCCTGAATTTATTCAGATAAAAAATTAACCTACCTCAATTATGAGGTAGGCATTTTTTTATTTATTCATAAGACTTTTGCCAGTTTCTTCAGCCAGATAAGAACTTCTTACATGTGGGCCAGCTGCTACTGTTTTAAAACCAAGCTTTAATGCTTTATCTTTAAGTTCTTCAAACTTTTCAGGTCGAATATATTCTTTTACCTGGATATTTCCATGGCCAGGCTGTAAGTATTGTCCCATAGTTAAGATTTCACAACCAGATTCTAAAAGATCTTTCCATACCTCGATAAGCTCTTCTTCAGTCTCTCCCAGGCCAAGCATTAATCCAGATTTTACTATTATATTACCTGCATCTGAAACTGCTTTTAAAACATCCAGTGATTGTTGATAATCAGCCTCTGGTCTAACCTCATCATATAGAGAAGGAACTGTTTCTATATTATGATTAAATATTTCAGGACTGGCTTTAATAATATTATTTATTGCCTGCTTATTATTATTAAAGTCTGGAGTTAGAATTTCAATAGTAACATTTGGATTCATATCTCGAATTGCATTTATAACCCTGACAAATTGCTCTGATCCCCCATACTCTAGATCATCTCGAGTAACTGAGGTTATCACAGCATGCCTGAGCTTTAATCTATCAACAGCCTTAGCTATTCTGGCTGGTTCTTCAGTATCGACTGGTTCTGGCTTTTCTCCTGGGACTGCGCAAAACTTACAATTTCTTGTGCATTTATTACCAAGGATCATAAAAGTTGCGGTTTTTTTAGCATAACATTCACCTATATTAGGACAGCGAGCACTCTGGCAAACAGTATTTAATTCAAGTCCATCTAACATCTTTTTAGTATCTACCATACCCCTTTGTAATGGGTCTTTTCCCCTTAACCATTCAGGCAGCCTTTTCCTTCTATTACTAGTATCTTTAGCCATGAATAACCTCCTAACGTTTTTTATTCCAGTGATTATTTGAATACTTTTCTTCTCTCAATTTTTTAGCTAAATTTATTTCCTCAGGTGTTAACTTTTCATATGAATAATTAAAACCTAAGCTTTTTGCTAATCCATCTATTAAAGCCTGTTCAAGCTTATTTTTTTTAACATCATAACCTGCTGATTTTAGTGCAGTAGATTTAGCTGCAAAGATTCTTCGTGCTTTTTTCCTTTTCTTTTTATCTTTATAATTAAATAATTCAAATGTCTTTTTAGGATCTATTTCAAATGGTAATGATCCATGTTGGAGTATAGTCCCTTTTTTTCTTGTTTGGGCACTCCCTATTAATTTCTTATCTTTAAGAATTACTTCATACCAGGATGGTGCATCAAAGCAGGCAGCTGAATTACCTTTTGGAGATTTTTTGCCCCGTTCCATTGGCTTAAGCTCCGCTGGTATTTTTAATAAATTTAGACCAGCTACTAAACCCTGGCTAATCTCTTTATAACTTTTAACAATTGAATTAGAAAGGAGATTATAATCTTCTCGAATAGTAATGCTATAAGTTAACTCTTTATCATGAAGAATAGCACGTCCTCCAGTTAAGCGTCTAACAATATCTATGCCTGCATTCTGACATGCTTCTTGATTAACTTCTTTTTCTAGTTTTTGAAAGTAACCAAGAGACAAAGCTGGTGGATTCCAGCTATAAAACCTTACTGTAGGCGGGACTTTTTTATCTTGATGACATTTCATAATAGCTTCATCAATTGCCATATTATAATATCCATCATTTGCTTCTGTTTTAATTAAGCGCCAATTTTCCAAAATAAAGCCTCCTTGCAATGTTTCATATTTTACTGCTAATATAATATTTACTATATATAATATTAACAGAACGATAGAGAAGAATCCAGTAAAAAAGAAGAATAGCTTGGAGGTAAAAATTATGTTAAAAGAAAATAAAAAGATAATTGCTGTTGAAAAGCCGGAAGGTGATGGCGCAGTAGTAAAAAGATTATTTCCAACTGTTTATCATAATCACTTTGATCCCTTTGTCTTAATAGATGAGTTTTTTGTTGAAGCTCCCAATGAGTTTGCCCCCCATGAGCATAGTGGCTTTGAAGCGATAAGTTATATGCTTGGAGGAGCTTTTCGTCATGAAGATAATCAGGGAAATGAAGAAGAAGTTGATCAGGGTGGCTTACAAACTTTCAATGCAGGTAAAGGTATTGTTCACTCTGAAGCTCCAGGTACAGCCGGTTACGCACATGGTATGCAAATCTGGGTTAACCTGCCATCTGAAATGAAAGAATCAAAACCTGAATATCAAGCACTTAATCCAGAAAATGTTCCTGTTCAAGAAAAAGAAAATGTTATAATTAGAAGTTTAATTGGACCTGGTTCACCAGTTAAGTTAAAAACAGAATTATTGCTCCAGGATATCACATTAGTTAAAGGTGGGAGTTATAATATTCAGCTGTCAGATAAAATGCATGGAATTATTTATGTAATTGATGGTATAATAGAAACAGAGAAAAAACTAAATGAAGGAGAAGCTCTTTTATTAACTTCTAAAGCTTCTATTGAAATCAAGACACTTGCAGATGAATCTAGATTTATATTTATGGCTGGTAAACCCCATGGCCAAAAAATCAAAATCGAAGGATCACATGTTCTTTAGATGCAGAAAGGTGGACTTTTTTGATGAAATTTGAGTGCTTAAAATGTGGCAAAAAGTATCCACATGATGGCAAAATGTTCAAATGTAATTGTGGAGGTTTATTTAAAATTCCTGAAAAACCTCTCCAATACAAAACTGATCTTGAATTAGGAGAAGTAAAGACACCTTTATTAAAAAAAGAATTATTAGGGCATGAAATTTTCTATAAACTCGATTATTATCACCCTTCTGGTTCTTTTAAAGATAGAGGAGCAAGATTAATGTTAGGTAAATTAAAAAATGCTGGAATAGATGAAATAGTCGAAGATTCATCAGGGAATGCCGGGGCAGCAGTTGCTGCCTATTCAGCTGCTGCTGGCATTGACTGCAATATTTTTTTACCAGAAGCTACAAGTTCAGCAAAGATATCGCAGATACAGTCAACAGGTGCAATTATCCATAAGATTTCAGGTGATAGAGAAGCAACATCCAGGGCGGTAAAAAAGGCCGCTAGAAATAAATATTATGCTTCTCATATATATAATCCTTTATTTTTTGCCGGGGTTGCAACTATAGCTAAAGAACTTATTGAAGATCTTAAAAAAATTGATGAAATTATTCTGCCTGTTGGCAATGGTTCTTTATTATTAGGTATCTGGCATGGCTTAAAAGAAATATTGGCTAAAGATAATCTCCCTAGATTAATAGCTGTCCAGGCAGAGCCAGTTTTCCCGATCTGGGAAAAATTTCATAGTAAAAGTAGAAAAAGTAATACATATTTAAATAATTTAGCAGAAGGTATAGCTATTAAAGAGCCTGCAAGAATAAATGAGATTATTAATGCAATTAAAGAAAGTAAGGGAGATGTTATTTTAGTAAATCAAACTGAAATAAAGAATTCTTTAAAACAACTGTGGAAGCAGGGTATTTATATAGAACCTACTTCAGCAGCGGCTCCTGCAGGGGCTATAAATCATCTTAAAGATAAGAATACTTCTTTTGGTAATATTGTTATTATATTAACAGGGTCTGGTTTGAAATATAATTAAATTCGGGAGGGATGACAATCCAACTAATATACAATGCAAAAATAATTTCTGAAAATAAAATTATTGATAATGGCTGGTTAATCATTGATGAAAATAAAATAAAAAAAATAGGTGAAGGTGCTCCGGAGCAAAAGCAATATCTAAAAAAAACTGATATTGGAGGCTTATTTTTAGGGCCAGGTTTGATTGATATCCACTGTCATGGCGGAAATGGATACGATGTAATGGATAACCAAGAAGATGTTTTAGATAAGATAAGCAAGTATAAATTAAAAAATGGTGTAACAGGTTGGCTGGCTACACCATTAACTGCCCCCCCTGAAGAGCTTGAATCTGCCTGTAAAAGAATAAAAAATGTAATTGATACTAAAAATAAAACAAATTTACTGGGGGCTCATATTGAAGGACCATTTATCAGTCAGGCTAAAAAAGGGGCTCAAAATGCAGAATTTATAAGAACAGGTGCAATTAAGGAAATTAATAATTGGATAGATATTTTAGGTGAATATTTAAGAATTGTAACCCTTGCACCAGAAAAACCTGGCGCAAAGGCAATAATTCAAAGCCTTAAAGATAATAATACATTAGTAGCAACAGCTCATACTGCAGCTGATTATGAAACTATGACAGAAGCTATTAAAAATGGTGTGGAACAGGCAAGTCATTTCTATAATGGCATGACAGGTTTTCATCACCGTAACCCTGGTACTGTTGGAGCATTTTTAGATAGCAAAGATACTACAATGGAGATTATTGCCGATGGCATTCATCTTCATCCAGCTACCATAAGAATAACTTTGAAAATAGCTGGCTTTGAAAGGATTATATTAATAACTGATGCAATGAGGGCAGCTGGTATGGAAGATGGAGATTATGATTTAGGTGGTTTAAATGTTTCTATAAAAAATGGTGAAGCCCGTCTGGCAGATGGAAACCTGGCTGGCTCAACTTTAAAGCTTATAGATGCTGTTGAGTATATTTATAATAATACAGAACTAGACTTAATTGATAGCTGGCATCTGGCCAGTTATAATCCTGCAAAGCGGCTTGGCCTTGATAGCTTATATGGTTCTTTAAAAGGTGGTAAAATAGCAAATATAGTTGCCTTTAATAACAATTTTTCAATTAAAAATATCTGGTTAGAGGGAGATGATCAAATTGGCAAATAAAACATTAAAACCAGGTGATAGGCGCCAGGAAATCGTAAATATTTTAAAAAATAGTGAAGAACCTCATACAGGCTCTGAATTAGCAGAAAAATTTCAAGTAACCCGACAGGTTATTGTTCAGGATATAGCTCTTATTAGAGCAGAAGGAGTAGATATTTTATCAACATCTAGAGGGTATTTACTTCAGAAAAATAAGTCGCCATTTTTAGAGGCTACCATTGCCTGTCGCCACAGAGACGATCTTGTTAAAAACGAATTAATGATAATGATAGAACACGGGGCTAGAATATTAGATGTTAGAGTTGAACACCCTATTTATGGAGAATTAAAGGGTAATTTGATGTTAACTAATAAAAAAGAAGTTGAAGAATTCTTGAAAAAGGTAGAAGAAAATGATGCAGGTTTATTGGCTGAATTAACAGATGGAATCCATCTCCATACTGTAGAGGTAGCTAATAATGAGGTCTTAAAAAACTTGAAATCATCATTATCAGCAGAAGGGTATTTATTAGAAGGGTAAAATAAATTTAAATTTACTGTATATACACTTGACAAATCACCTGTATATTGAGATAATATAATAGAAATAAAATATGGAGGAGGATTTTGATTTGTTAAAAAGAAAATTGAAAGTTAAGGAACTTGTATATGCAGCTTTATTAACCGCACTGGCACTAATGATACCTTTAGTCTTTGGAACTTATTTAAGAATTTATATTCCACCATTTTCAGCTACTCTGGCTTCACATTTACCGGTATTTTTATCAATGTTAATTAGTCCCTTTGCAGCAATCTTTGTTGGATTTGGCTCTGCTTTAGGATTTTTCCTAGTCACCGGACCAGTTATTGGGGCCAGGGCTGCTATTCATATTCTAGTTGGAGGAACCGGAGCACTATTAATTAAAAAGGGCTATAGTTTTAAACTTGCTTTATTATTAGTTTTGCCAATCCATGCTATTGGAGAAGCGCTAATAGTATTACCATTTGGTTTTTCACTGGCAGACGCAGGAATAATTGTTGGAGTTGGTACAGCCTTGCACCATGTAGCAGATGCATTTCTGGCAGTAGCTGTTTATGAACTATTAAAAGCAGCCTCTTTTGATTTAAAACAGGAGGGAATTCCCAAACAGATTAGTAATTAAAAAATATAAATTGCAGGCAGATTAGTTCTTGCCTGCAATTTCTTTATTTTTATATATTAGAGCTTTTTAATACTTTTTTAGGGACCCCCTTGAATAAGGAACTAACAGAAATTCCATTATGAACCCGATAGATAGTTTCTGCAAAAAGAGGTGCCACAGAAACTAATTTTATTTTTCTAGAATCTGTAATCACCTTATTATTTACAGAATCGGTGCTTACCAGTTCTTCTATAGGGCTATTTTCAATTCTTTCTACACCTGAATCATTTAATAATATATGTGATAATCCAGCAAATATTCTTCTAGCTCCCCGTTCCTTTAAGCCTCTGGCTAGATCGACTAAAGTTCCACCTGATATGCTAAAATCATCAAAAATCAAGGCATCTCGATCTCTAACATCACCTATTATTTCAAGTATTTCTGCGCTCTCATTATGATATAATCTTCTTTTATCTCCAATAGCAACTGGTCTATTTAAATAAGCTGAATATCTTCTTGCTTCTTTAGCAAACCCTGCATCAGGAGACACAACAACTGTATTACTCAAATCATAATTTTTCATAAAATATTCACAGAGAATAGGCATTGCATATAAATGATCAACTGGATTTTTAAAAAAGCCCTGTATTTGAGGGCTGTGGAGATCCATTGTAATAACTCTATCAGCACCTGCAAGCTCTATTGATTCTGCACAGACTCTTCCTCTAATTGAAACTCTAGGTTCATCTTTTTTATCTCCCTGGGCATAACTGAAAAAGGGTATAATAGCGGTGACTGACTGTGCACTTGCCCTTTTAAATGCATCCATCCAGAATAATATTTCTGTAAATTCATTATTGGGCTCAAGACCAATAGACTGGACAAGGTAAACATCTTTATCTCTGACAGTCTCTTTACTTTTAACCATTATATTTCCTTCAGTAAAATTAATAACTTCAGATTTTCCAGGTTTAATCTTCAAATACTCACAGATTTTGTCTGCAAACTTTTTACCTGAACTTCCTGCAAATATTTTAATTTCATTATTATCAGACATAATTATCAACTCCAGAGTATTAAAATATATTTCTTATTCATTACTTATATAAAAAGTTAGATAATCCTGCATTTGCATAATTAAATTTATTCTGCTATAATTTTATTTCTAGGAAGCAGGAGGTTATAATATGAAAAAGTTGATTTTTAAATACTATATAGAGCTCCATAAAGTTATTAATAAAAAGTTTGATATTAAGCATATATTACAATATTTTATTGGTATTTTCGCAGGAGCAGTTGGTCTATATTCTTTATTATATCATGATTTAGTTACAGCAGTTATTGTATTGATTGGTTTTTCAATTTTGAACCAATTATTTCATAAGTTATTTAAGAAACTTCCAATGACAAGGATTATGATTAAAGCTGATGATATGTCTAAAGAAGATTTTAAAAAAGAGGTAAGAGATGTAATCCAGAAAGATATCGAGCAGAAGATCAACAATAATAATAAAGATTAATTTTAAAAAGCAACCCTTTCAGAAGAGAACAGGGTTGCTTTTATCATTGGTTTTAAATTATTTATGAAACATTAAATCTAAAGTTGCAGACGTCGCCATCATGAATTATATAATCCTTGCCTTCTAATCTCAAAACTCCTTCTTCGCGAGCGTCTTTATATGAGCCAGTTTCATTTAAATCCTCAAAACTAACAACTTCTGCACGAATAAATCCTCTTTCCATATCTGAATGAATCTTACCAGCAGCATGGGGAGCAGTTGAATTTCTTTTTACAGTCCAGGCTCTAACTTCCTTTTCACCTGCAGTCAAGAATGTAATTAAATCTAATAATCTATAACCTGCTCTTATTAATCGATCAAGTCCAGAATTTTCAATTCCTAAATCTTCTAAAAATAATTGTTTGTCTTCTTCATCAAGCTCAGCAATATCAGCTTCAATTTGTGCGCTAACAGTTATAACTTCTGCGCCTTCTTCTGCAGCATATTCCCTGACCATTTCAACATATCTATTATTATCATCGTTAATCTTATTTTCATCAACATTACAAACATAGATTGTAGGTTTTGCAGATAATAATTGAAGTTCTTTTGTCAATCTCTGGCCAGTTTCATTTAATTCAACTTGCCTGATATTTTTTCCGTTTTCCAGTTCTTCTATTAATTTATTCAATTCCTCTAGTTCTTTTAAATATTCTTTATCTCCACTTTTGGCTTTCTTTTCTGTTTTCTCTAAACGTTTTTCAATTGTAGCCATATCAGCTAGCATTAGCTCCAGATTAATAGTTTCAATATCATCTATAGGATCAATTTTATTATTAACGTGGGTTATATTATCATTAGTAAAGCATCTAACAACCTGAGAAATAGCATCTACTTCTCGAATGTGAGATAAAAACTTATTTCCAAGACCTTCACCCTTACTTGCTCCCTTTACCAGACCAGCTATATCTACAAATTCTATCATTGCAGGGGTCTTTTTTTCTGGATTATATATATTCGTTAAAATATCCAGTCTCTCATCAGGAACATTAACAACTCCTATATTGGGATCAATTGTACAAAAAGGGTAATTTTCAGCATCAACCTGGACCTTTGTGAGAGCATTAAATAATGTGGACTTTCCAACATTCGGTAAACCAACAATTCCTATTTTCATTTTTTCCTCCTTATAATTAGCTTTCCTTATATATCATATATCATTTGAAAAGATTTTTAAAGGCTTTAAATAAATTATTATTAAATAAAAATTACTTAATAAAATAAAAATTAATTTTGTTGCTGAAAACTATAGATTTTTAGATTTAAATATGTTATATTGAATACTGATTTATTATATTGAGTAGATAGTAGGTAAATATAAATTGCTAAATATTATATTAGGGGGAATTCAAAATGAAGAGAAAAATTGTGTTTTCATTAGTGTTTATTTTAACAATCACGTTTATAGGTGCTGCATCAACTAATATTCTTTCATTAAACATTAATCAAGAAGAGACTATCTGGAGATTCAGTTATACAGATAAAGCAGGTAGTTATATGGATCAATATGCTCATAAGTTTAAAAATAAGATTGAAGCTGAAACTAAGGGGAAAGTTAAGGTGGAACTATATCCAGCCAGTATTTTAGGAACAGGGGAAGATATGATAGAACAGGCCCAAAATAATGTAGTACATTTTAATTTAGTTTCAGATAAGAATATAGCTAGTTATATACCTGAAAGCCAAATTTTCCAGCTGGAATATCTATTTCCAGATGATATTAATAAGTTAACTGATTTAATCAATAGTGAGAAATTCTCTAATCTTATAGAAGAATCTTTTATTGAGAAAAATATCTTTCCATTAGGATATTTTGCTTCCGGTTGGGAACTTATCTCTGCAAATGACTATATCAATCATCCAGATAAATTAAAGAACTATAATCTTAGGGTAGCGCCAAATAAGTTTAATATAAGAAATTATGAAGAATATGGAGCAAATGTTACAGCTATAGATTCTGTTGAAGCCTACAGTGGCCTTTATTTTGGGGTTTTTAATGGGCAGGTAGCTAACCTGTCAACTATTAAAGAAATGGGATTTTATAATACACAAGAATATTTAATTGAGACAAAATCAAATCCTGATATTAATATTTTGATTACAAATCCAACTTTTTATAATTCATTGACAGATGATTTAAAAGATATATTGAATAATGTTATCTTAGAAATGAAAGATTTCTCAAAGAAATTACAGCAAAAACATTATGATGATAATTTAAGAAATATTAAGCATGCTAAAGAAAACATAAAAATTCTTAGTTTAACTAAAGAAGAAAGACAGTTATTTAAAAGAGATGCTCAAAAGATTTGGAGTTATTATGAAGAAATTCCAGGTGATAATGCCTCAGAGCTACTAAATTATTTAATAAATATAAATTAAATCTTAAATACTCCGGAAAAAGCCCTTGCAAAAGGGCTTTTTTAATTTTTTTTCCAAAAAAATTTTATTAATTTATTATTTAATAAAGTCTATAAAATGATATCGATTAATCAATTATTTTTGATAATTAAATAAAAGTATTAAATTAATGTGATAATATATTGATATTTGAATACTTTAAGTGTTTTTTAAAACTTTAAATTTTTGAAGGACTTTTATATTTTATCGAGTATTATAATATTAAGATATTATTTTTATTTATTAATATTTGAATTGAAAGGGGGATAGGGGAGATACATTTTAAGTTGTTTTCATAGAAAATCAAGAATTGAGAATCAATAAAAAAATTAGGAGGAGTATTTTTATATGAAAAAACTTACCATATTAGTCTTATTATTTGCTTTTGTTTTATCAGCATCTGTTGTAACGATGGCCGAAGAAGTAGAACTTAAAGATCCCTGGGTTTCAGAAAAACCTCAGGGTGAGCATGGAGGAACTATAATGCAGGCAGTATTAGGAGATCCAAGAACTTTTAATACTGTAATAGCTAATGAAACATCGTCAACCGATGTTACTGATGGTCCTATATTTGAGGGCTTAGTGACCAGGCATGGTGTAACCACCGAATTTATTCCTAGGCTAGCACATGACTGGGAAATTAGCGAAGATGGAACAGTTTACACTTTCTATTTAAGAGAAGGAGTTCAATGGCATGATGGTGAACCCTTTACTGCTGACGACGTTATCTTCACAATGGATGTAATTAGCGATGAAGATATTCCAACAAGTACTAGAAGTGTCCTAAGAGTAGCTGGAGAATTTCCTGAGTATAGGAAGATTGATGACTATACAGTAGAATTTGAGCTTCCAGAGCCTTTTGCTCCATTTATGAATTCTATTGGAACTTATATTATTCCGGAGCACAAACTCAGAGATGCTTATGAGGCAGGAGAATTTACAGAAGCCTGGGGTGTTGATACTGACCCAAGTGAAATAGTTGGTACAGGTCCATTTATGTTAACAGATTTTGTTCCAGGTGAAAGAATAGTTAAGGATGCTAATCCTTATTACTGGCGTTTAGATCCTGAAGGAGAAAGACTTCCTTATTTAGATAGATGGGTTAAAGTTATTGTAGAAAGTACTGAAGTTCAGGATTTATTATTCCAGAATGGCGAGGTTCACTTTAACTCCATACAGGGTAGAAACTATGGCCGTTTTGAACAGTTAAAAGAAAGAGGAGATTTTGAACTAATAGATGCTGGTCCAACCTTTAGTACAAATTTCTTGGTTTTTAATCTTAATCCTAATAATCCTAACTTAGAAGATAGGCCAGAGAAAAAGGAATGGTTTGACATTCTTGAATTTAGAAGAGCTGTTGCCCATGCCTTTGATAAAGATACAATGATAAATCAGGCCCAGGCTGGCTTTGGAACTCCTCAGTGGAGTCCGGTTAGTACCCCTAATCAGCAGTTCTTAAACGAAGATGTTAGAACCTATCCTTATGATCTAGATCGCTCAAGAGAGCTTCTTGAAGAAGCAGGATTTGAATGGGATAATAATGGTAATTTAGTTGACTGGGAAGGCAGAGAAGTTGAGTTTAATATTGCTACCAATGCAGGTAATGATGAGAGAGAGACAATAATGAATATAATTGCTGATGACCTGAGAGAATTAGGTATGCAGATTAACACAGCTCCAGTTGAATTTAATGCATTAGTCAACCAGCTTCAGAGCGAGTTTGATTTTGATACAATCTTAATCGGTCTGACTGGTGGAGTAGAACCACATAGTGGCGCTAATGTTTGGACATCTGATGGTCCTCTTCATATGTGGCATCCAATGCAGGAAGAGCCTCACAGAGATTGGGAAGCTAGAATAGATGAACTCTTTGAATTAGGGGCTCAGGCTGTTGAAATTGAAGATAGAATTGAGTATTATAATGAGTTCCAGGAAATCATAGCTGATCAGGTGCCATTAATTTATACAACAGCACCTAATGCTATTTATGGAGTTAGAAACAATTTAGAGAATCATAATATCAGTGCTTATGGTGGGGTAACCTGGAATCTATATGAACAGTATCTTGCATACTAGTATTTTATCATTATAGATTTAGTACTGCCAGGAAGGGGGGCTATCCCCCCTTCTTATTTTTAAGCAATTATAATATTTTTATAGAAAGGAGCCTATAGTTCATGAAAACGTATATAATAAGAAGAATACTATATGCTATCCCACTACTTTTAGCAATTTCATTATTTTCATTTATGATAATGCAATTATCACCAGGTGATTATCTTGATCAATTGAGAATGAATCCAGATATATCTAGACAGGTGCTTAATACAATGGAAAGAGACTTTGGACTGGATAGATCAGTACCTGAACAGTATGCACTCTGGTTAGGACAGGTGCTTAGAGGAAATTTAGGTCGCTCTTTTACTTATCGAGTTCCTGTTACCCAGGTTATTGGGAGTAGAATAATGAATACACTTATTTTATCTTTTGCAGCTATGGTCCTGGCCTGGGGTGTTTCAATCCCGGTAGGAATCTATTCTGCAACAAGAAAATATACAATAGGTGATAATATATTTACCAGTCTGGCCTTTGTTGGCTTATCCATTCCAAATTTCTTTTTTGCCTTACTTTTATTATATGGAATAGTTACTTTCAACTTGAATTGGCCGATTCAGGGCATGACTAGCATTACTCATGATATGATGACCCCGGTGCAGCAATTTATTGATATTTTAAAACACTTAGCTGTTCCGGCAGTGGTCTTAGGTACAGCTTCAATGGCTGGACTAACCAGACAGATGCGAGGGCAGATGATTGATGCTATGACTTCAGATTATGTAAGAACAGCCAGATCTAAAGGATTAATGGAGAGGGTAGTAGTTTATAAACATGCTTTAAGAAATGCTATTAATCCAATGATTACGATCTTTGGTTTTCAAATTAGTGCATTGCTTGGAGGAGCAGCCTTAACTGAAATAGTAACTGGCTGGCCAGGTTTAGGTACCTTAATGCTAAATGCGGTTAGATCAAAAGATCTTTATCTTGCTATGGCAGGTTTAATGATGGGTAGTGTATTATTAATATTAGGAAATCTTATTGCTGATGTTCTTTTAGCAATGAGTGATCCAAGAATAAGGTATAATTAAGGGGGGGATAAAATGGAGAGAAAAGCATTTAACGAGAATGATCAAAAAGAACTTGCTCAATCGACAATAAAAAGTAAAGATCAATATTCTTTCTGGCGTGAGATGTGGAAACGTTTAAGCAGACACAGGATAGCAATAGTCGGAGGAATAGTTGTTTTGACTTTATATATCATGGTTATATTTGCTGGTTTTCTGTCACCATATCATCCAAATAGAACTTTTAGACAATATTTTTATCACCCCCCAACAAGAGTCCATTTCACTGATGAAACTGGAAGTCTTACAAGGCCATATATTTATGGAACTGAATCAGTCGGCTGGGGCCAATATGAAACTGTTGAAGATGAGAAATATGAAATTCAGTTTTTCCATAGAGGTGATCCACACACAGTTGGGCCCTTTACAACTAATTTTCAACTCTTTGGGATTGAAGGATATGAACAACCGTTTTTTCTTCTCGGAAGTGATGGATATGGTCGGGATTTATTTACCAGGTTATTATATGGTGGTAGAGTCTCAATGTTTATTGGATTTGTTGCTATCTTTATTTCAACATCGATAGGTATGCTAGTTGGAGGAATATCTGGATATTATGGTGGCTGGGTAGATGAGGTATTAATGCGATTTGCCGAAGTGATTATGTCAATACCAGGATTTTATTTGCTTTTAGCCCTGGCTGCAGTCATGCCCATTGATATACCTTCACAAATGAGATTCTTCTTTATTATTTCTATTCTTGCTTTCAGAGGCTGGGCTGGAATGGCTCGTGTTATTAGAGGAATGGTTCTTTCAGCTAAAAATGAAGAATATGTACAGGCTGCAAGAGCTATTGGTGCTTCAGATAAAAGGATAATAATTAAACATGTATTACCTGTTACAACTACCTATGTAATAGTTAGTGCAACTGTTGCTGTTCCAGGATATATTATAATGGAATCTGGCTTAAGCTTTATTGGTTTAGGAATTCAGGAGCCAGCAGCCAGCTGGGGTAATATGCTAGCAGCTGCTCAAAATATTACTTCTATTACGGGTTTTCCATGGATGTTAATACCAGGCTTTATGATATTTATTGCCTGTTTAAGTTATAACTTATTAGGCGATGGACTAAGAGATGCCCTGGATCCAAAATCGACGATCAGGTAAAATAAAAATATGAATTAAACTTCCTGGACCAGTTAGTTCTGGTTCAGGTTTCTTAATTAAGTAATAACTAGAGGTGTTTTATATAATGAAGAAATTGCTTATTATAAAGGCAGGAGCATCATTAAATAAAATAGTAAAAAAATATGGAGATTTTGAAGAATTAATTATTAATAAAGCTAATTTAAGGATTGAAGAAATAGAAATTTATAAACCCTTTGAAAATAAAACTTTTCCAGATATAGATAATATAAAAGGTATAATAATAACAGGCTCTCATTCAATGGTTACAGATGATTCGCAATGGATAAAAAATTTATCCCAGGAACTTAAACATTATCTTGACAATTATAATATTCCTGCATTAGGAATCTGTTTTGGTCATCAGCTTCTGGCTAAAATATATGGAGGGAAAGTAGATTATCATCCAGTTAAAAAAGAAATCGGAAGTAAAGAAATATTTTTAACAGAAGCAGGTAAAGTTAATAGTCTATTTAAAGGTTTACCTAATAAGTTCTCAAGTTTTCTTGTTCATGAACAGTCAGTTTTAGAACTTCCTGAAGGAGCCATAAGACTTGCCAATAATAATTTTGAAAATAATCAGGCATTCTATTTAGAAGATAATATCTGGGGAGTTCAGTTTCACCCGGAATTTACAGCTGGAGTAATGAAGGAATATATTTTAAATGATAGGGATAAGCTAATAAAAGAAGGTTATAATCTGGATAAATTGATCAGAGATTTAAAGAAAAATACTCCTGGTGAAAAGCTAATAAAAAATTTCATAGAAATAATTAATAAATAATTAAGACTAATAAAGGAATTTCAAAGTATTTATAGAACTATACTTCAAGCAGAAATATATTCTAAGGGGTGGAGATATGGCAAATAATAATAACTTCTTGTATATTGGAATAGCTGTTGCAATTGGTTCTGGTATTGGCTTAATTGTTAGTATGTTTTTTGGAGGAAGTATTGCTTTAGGTTTAGTGATTGGTGGAGCAATAGGACTATTAAAAGAAACTTTTTGGAAGAGTATATAAAATATCATAACAGGAGAGATAATTTATATGGTTAAAGAAGATACATCAGTTTTTATTTCTGCAGATATGGAGGGTATTAGTTCTTTAGTTGTTGGAGATGAAGTAAGAAAAGGCAAGAGTGAATATGATGAATTTAGAGAAATTATGACTGGTGATGTAAATGCAGCAATAGAAGCAGCTTTTGATAATGGGGCAACCAGGGTTGTTGTTAGAGATGCTCATGCAACTGCCAGAAATATTCTGCCGGCTCAACTAGATAAAAGGGCAGAATTAATTAGAGGCTGGTCAGGAAGACCCTATAGTATGATGGATGGTATAGATAATACATTTGATACAGTTTTTTTCGTTGGATATCATTCAAGCCCGGGGCTTGAGAGTGGAACACTTGCCCATACCATCTCTGGAAAATTTCATAAGATTTATTTAAATGACCAGCCTGCCAGTGAAGCTTTAATTAATGCTTATACTGCAGGTTATTTTGGAGTACCGGTTAGCTTTATTTCAGGAGATGAAAGTTGCTGCAATCAAACTAAAAAGTTAATTCCAGGAATTGAAACTGCAACAGTTAAATATGGTTTAGGAGGCGCAATCAGGGCGCTCCCAATTGCTGAAGCCAGAAAAAGGATTAAAAATGGAGTAGAGTTAGGGCTGAGAAAATTAGAAATTCTCAACCCATTAGGTCAGGAGATTGAAGAATTTAATGCCCACCTGATATATAGAAGAATAGAAGATGCTATAACTGCAGGGAATTATCCTGGAGCTGAACAGGATAATTATGAAGTCAAATTTAGTGCCAGTGATTATTTTGATTTAATTACATTTCTTCACTTTGTGAGTTAATTTAAAACAGATTGGTAACATAGAAATTTAACAGCAACAGAACCAGTGCAAAAAGAACCCAGGAGACATATCTTACCATATCTCCAGTATGAATTTTAGATACTGTATTGTCAAATTCTATGAAGGAGTTACAGATATCACAGTAAAAGTCAGGCTCGATCGGTTGTTCTGGATGGGGTTCAATTGTGTTTTGTAAAATCGGGAATAATGCCAGACCAATAAGGATAGGTTGAACTCCATTCCAGACTTCATAGGCTGAGAAATAATTAATCCCGGTAGAAATATTAAATAAAGATTCCATCTGTTCCGGCAATAAAGCTATTACCATCATAATACCCGCAATAAAGACCATTGAGAATCTCATTGAAAATAAAGGCTTCTTTTTCATTCTAGGGTTATTGCCCTTCCTAATAAATCCAAAATACATAATTTTTATAAATGAAAGAGCAGTTCCAATTCCGGCAATCATCATTCCATAATAGATGATTTGATTATCAGTACTATGTTTAATCATTGTTTTACTCAAATAACCATTAAAGAATGGGAAGCCTGCAATCGATAGGGCTGCAATTAAACTGGTTACAAAAGTTATAGGGATCTTCTTCCAGAGACCACCTAAGTCCTCAAGATTTTCATATCCGAAAGAATAAATTACAGTACCGGCCATTACAAAAAGTAAACCCTTATAAAGTATATGGTTAATTATGTGAAAACTACCACCAACAATCCCTAATTCATTACCTATACCAATACCTATAATCATATATCCGATCTGACTGACTATATGGTATGATAATATCTTTCTAATATCTGAATGGGTCATAGCAAGGATAACACCAAGAATAGCATTAAACACCCCAAAATAAGCGATTAACATATTATCCATTTCTATCAGTCTGTATAATCCGTAGACTCCGATCTTTGAGGTGAAGGCAGATAGGATTACACTGATATGATAAGGAATATTTGAGTATGTCCTTGGTAACCAGGTATGAACTCCAACATAAGCTAGTTTAACACCAATAGATATCAAGAAAAAGATTAAGCCCCGTTCAGGAACTGTCAGGAGAATACTACCTGTCTCTGTTACATGGAGAACTATTCCCCAGAGTAACATTAACCCACCAAAAACATGCATTAGTATATAATATTGAGCAGTATGCTGTCGGACAGCATCATTAATATCATAAATTAAAAAGAAAGCAGAAATAGTAATAATTTCCCAGGCAACAAAAAAACTAATAAAATCGCCTACAAATAATATCATAAATGAGAAACCAAGATAGAAATTGATTAAAGGAAATTCTTTCTTGCCACATAGATTATATGAGTATATAAAGGCTCCAGCCCCAAAAATCACAAATACTAAAGCAATGTTTCTGGATATAGCATCAACTTCCAGTAAAATTATTTCAAAATCTAAAAAGACAAAAGTTAATAACCTTTCACCCTCCGGTAGTCCCAGTAAAATAAACAAAGATGTGGCCAGGCCGGCCATAGAAAAGATAAAACGTTTTTTGCTATTTTTTATAAATATAGATAGTATCCCGGTTAGAATCAGGATAAATCCAGGGTTAATCAGTATCGATGGCATAATTTAACCTCCCAGGATATGAAGAATAAAGTTGGATTGTTCAAGTAAAAAGTCTGGAGCTGCATCAATAATATTCAATATATAGCCAGGAAATAAGCCGATCATTAAACAGACACCTGCTAAAAATAGAGTTGGAATATACTCATTAAATTTTAAAAGTGGTAGCTTTCCTGGAAAACCAGAATAACCTGTATAAATAGTAATTACAGGTCTTAAATAATATCCAAGTGAAATAAAACTACCTACAAGTATCATAAAAGCAGGAACAAGATAACCTGCTTCAACGGCAGCTGTTAAAATCAACCATTTACTAACAAAGATATTTGAAGGTGGAATCCCAACCATAGCTATTAACATCAAAACAAAAATTATACTCATTACCGGCATCTTTTCAGCCAGTCCTTTCATATCTCTGATTTGATAACTATTGGTGGCCTTATACAAATTACCAGCAGTAAAGAAGATAGCTCCTTTTAAGAAAGCATGATTAATCAAATGGAAACTTCCTGCAACTATTCCAGCCTCAGTCCCAATGCCAAAGGCAATAATAACATAGCCTAGCTGGGCTATTGTTGAATAAGCAAAAAGCCGCTTAAGATTATCCTGCTGCAGAGCTGCGCCATGGCCAAAGAGCATTGAAGCAACTCCCCAGCCGACAATTAAGTTGGTGAAGATAGTCTCCTGAAAGAACTGGACTCCAAAGAAGATAAAAAGAATCCTTACCAGCACAAAGAAATAGACATTAACAACCAGACCAGAGGATAAAACAATATATGAGATCGGTGAACCCTGATAGGCATCTGGCATCCAGGCATGTAAAGGTACAAGAGCAAACTTAACCCCTAATCCAATAATAAAGAGTGACATTAATACCTGGCGAGTAACAACAGGTATTTCAGCCATTCTTTCAGGAATTATTGCCATATTTAAAGTTCCGGTAGCCTGGTAGGTTAGCACTATTCCCAGTAATAAGAAAACAGCACCAATTGAACCAATAATTAAATATTCAAAAGCAGCCTCTAAACTGATATCCTCGTCTTTAAAAGCAACAAGGGCATAAGAACTGATTGAAGCTATCTCAAAGAAAACATAGAAATTAAAGAGATCAGCCGTCATTACCATACCAGAAGCCCCTAACAATAACACATTTATTAACAGATAAAATTTAGCCGGTTTCCTCTGGATTTCAGTAATTGAATAAAGCAGGCTCAACAATGGCATGACAGCAATCAGCACAAAGACTACAAGAGTAAAATTATCAACTGAGAGGTTAATAGCTATATCATTCTGCCAGTTTCCAACATTATAAAGTTGTGGCAATAAATTATTTCTATTGAGAATATAATAGATAGCTATTCCAGACTGGAGAATAGCAGATGTAAAAACCACTGGTAAAACATATTTTTTATTTATGTAATTAAAAATCCCAATAGAAAAAATAGTAAATAAAGGTATTATAATTAGCCAGATTAAAAGCTCCATATTTTATTATCCCCTTAATCTCTTGATTTCGTGAATATTCAAAGTGTCATAGCGGTTATGCAATTTAATAACTAAAGCAAGCATTATTGCAGTTGTGCTAGCATTAATAACAATTGCAGTTAATCCTAAAGCCTGGGGCAGCGGATCTGCAACTAATTCAAAGGGCTGGTCCAATACTGGAGCAGCAGCATCAGGAAAATAAGCCATAGCCCCTAAAAGCAGAATAATTGAAGATTCAACAATGCTGATCCCAATTATTATTTTTATCATATTTGTCTGAGTTAAAACTGTATATAATCCCATACAGATTAACAATACAATTGTTGGGTATAATAAGATCATTATTTAATCCTCCCTGGTTAATGAGATAAAGATAATACTTAATCCGGTACCAACTTTAGCCCCGACGGCAAGATTTGATAATGGCATAAGTCCGCCACTTAATAATTCACCAGGGGTACCTAAATAAATTCCAGCCTGGCTATTGGCCAGAAAACTGCCACCATAGATCAATCCAAAGATACCGATCAATAAGAATAATAAAGCACCAAAATCTTCAATTAAAGAAAGCCTGGTTACATTAAAGCGTTTAGTCATATAATGGAAGCCATAGGTAAAGATTATCAGGATAGACATCGCACTGATTATAACACCACCAGAAAACCCTCCGCCAGGGGAGAGGTGACCATAAGCAATTAAGAATATACTGATAACCCAGAAAAAAGGCAGTATAAAAGCAATTGATTGATGAACTATTGGTGTAAATTCAGTTTTAAGCATTGAAGCTTCATGCTGGGGCAAAATTAAAGCTACAATTGAGGCAGCAGTAAAAATCACAGTTGCCTCACCGATAGTATCAAAAGCTCTATAATCAAATAATATAGCAGTAATCAAGTTTATAGCACCAGTTTCTTCAACGCCATAATTTATATAATGTTCAGAAAGGCTGAGAGTAACTTCTAAATTTGAAATATCATAAAAAGTAATCAGCAAAAAAATGCCTAATAATGAAACCAATCCAGCACTAAATAATTTATTGAAGGAAATATTATTCATTCTATCTCCTCCGTCTTATTAATAGTTATAATAAAGAAGCTGGTCATGATTCCAGCAGCTATAACAGCTTCAGCCAGAGCCAGATCAGGTGCCTGGAGAATAATAAGTAATATAACTAAAAGTGTACTGAATAATGATAGGATTACAACAGAGTTTAAAAGTTTCTTAGAAAATAATGCAAGGGCAGCCGTTACAACAAGCATCACCAGAATTATACCAAAGATTAGATCAATCATTGTCAAAAACCCTCTCATGTAAATCATCTCTAGTCATTTTTATAACATGGCCATAATGATATGAAGCTCTACTTAGGGCATGGCCAACAACAGGATTAGTAATTAGTAAAAAGACAATTAAAAGCAGTAATCTAAAAGATAGAGGTGATGGACCTTCCTGGATAATTAAAGCTATTAAGATTGAAATACCTCCACCGATCAGACATTTAGAAGCAGCATGCATTCTTGAATAAAAGTCAGGAAAGCGGATTAAAGCAATGGCAGTTGTTAAGAAAAATACCATTCCGCTAAATAAAAAGAACCTGATAATCCAATCTACAATCATGACTCTTCCTCCTCATGTCTCCCTGGAGTCCCAAAGTATTTAGCCATTACCAAAACATCAATAAATAAGAGGACACCATATACTAAAGCAACATCAATAAATAATGCCCGATTAAAATGGGCTCCAAGCAGAACAAGCACTATCAAAAGCATAATACCAATAGCACTGACAGCCGCTATTCTGTCAAGGGGATGGGGCCCTTTTATTAACCTGTAAAATGAAATCATTGAGCAGAATAAAACAAAAATTATAACAAATTCTAGATTCAAGGCAAATCCTCCTGACTTTTAATAGGGTTTTAATCTTCAAAAATTCTAAGTACCCAGGGTTCAAAAGCCCCGATAATCTCTTCTTTATGATTAATCGTTTCTTCCATTGGGATATTAATACAGTGAATAAATAGTTCACCGGTATTTTCATCAATATCAACAGAGATTGTACCTGGAGTTAGAGTAATTAAATTAGCCAGCATAGTTCTGCCACTTAAGTTCTCAACATCAGTCCTTATCTTAACAATCCCCTGATGTAAATCTAAATCTTTTTGAAAGACTAATTTAAGAACAGTAAGTGAAGATTTATAGGCCTGATAGAAGAAGACAGGCAGAAAAAGAAAGAAAATAATAGTTCGGCGTATGTAAGAAAAGACTGAAGATCTATCCTCTGGTTCCTGCAAGAGAAAGCCCCGGAAAAAATAGAGAGTAAAACTGCAGACTAAAAAACCCAGGATTAAATTGGCTGGAGCCAGATTTCCGGATAAAAGTAACCAGAAAGAATAAAAAGCAATAAAAACAAAGGCTATCCTAGCTTTATACATAAACTCATCCCCTGAAAAATTAATATTTCTTAGTTTTTCAAACTATTGTTTAAATTATATCAAATAGAATAAACTATTTCAATCTTATAAAATAGCAAAACCTCCCTGAATAATCAGGGAGGCAATAAATCTAGATTACAATTTATACCATATGGTTATGATTATAGAAATAAGCTTTCTGGAATAATTCTCTCTCAAAATTCTTAGTCTCTTTGTCAGGGTGGTGGTCACGTGTGATATTATCTAAAAATGTACCTTTTTTTAAAAGTTTCATTATTGCCACCTCCATAATAGTAATGGACTTTTATTTTATCTTTTTCTTAATTACATTATATATTGTTATAATTCAAATAAACGTTAAGTAATTTACAAATTTCACATAAAAAAGAGGTAGGTTCTCACCTACCCCAGACCTGATCTTAATTACCTGCTCTCATTCGCTGTGCCCTTTTTTGGTCCTGCCTGTATTCACCATTTTCCCCATTCTCTAATCTTCGACTTTCCTGGAACTGTCTCTGTAAATTTTCAGGCTCACCGTCACATTCACCACAATAGACTCCTGGACCTGTCTCAGCTCTCTGGAACTGGGCTGCATTATTTACAGGTTCGTTTTTGCTTTCGACTGCAAGAGTTGAAACTCCGACTAAAAAGACTAAACCTAAGATTAAAACTGGAACTAAAAACTTTCTTTTCATCTCTTCCACCTCACTTAATTTATATTTATTTGATTCTAAATAAATTATAATAATCAATTGTAAAGGAAATATGAATTAAATCTTTAATATAATATAGTAACAGGAAAAACATTAACAAGAAGATCAGGAGGTAGAGCCTATGAAAATAATTATAGCCCCGGATTCATATAAAGGTAGCCTGACAGCTTTAGAGGTAGCTGAAAATATCGAAACTGGTATTAAAAAAACAATCCCAGAGGCAGAAATCATTAAAGTTCCAATGGCTGATGGCGGTGAAGGTACAGTTCAGGCCTTAGTCGACGCCCATAATGGTCAGATCATTGAAGAAGAAGTGATTGGCCCTGAAGGCGATAGGGTTAAAGCATTTTACGGGATCTTAAATGAGAGCCAGGCAGTTATTGAAATGGCGGCAGCCTCTGGAATAAGTTATATAGATCCAGCTACTGCCGATCCCAGGAAAACAACAACCTATGGCACCGGCCAGCTTATCAAGTCAGCCCTTAAAAGAGGTGCCAGCCATATTATCCTGGGTATTGGCGGTTCTGCCACCATGGATGCCGGAGTCGGAGCTCTCCAGGCCCTGGGTTTTAGTTTTAAAGATAAAGCTGGCCAGGAAATCGGCAGAGGTGGCGGCCAGATTGGCAAAATAGCAAGTGTTTCTAAAGAAAATCTGTACCCGCCGGCAGAAGAACTTTATTTAGAGATAGCCTGTGATGTTTCCAATCCTTTTTATGGTGAGAATGGAGCAGCCTATATCTATGGTCCCCAGAAAGGCGCCAGCCAGAAACAGGTAGAAGAGCTGGATCAGAATTTCCGCAAATTCAATCAATTTGTCAGAGATAATTATAATAAAGATCTCCAGCAGCTGCCAGGCGCCGGGGCAGCAGGTGGCCTGGGGGCAGGATTGATAACATTTCTAAATGGTGAATTAAAAGAAGGGGCAGATATTGTGGCCAGAGCCAATCAACTGGCAGCTAAATTAAAAGGAGCAGATCTGGTGATTACAGGAGAGGGCCAGCTCGATTACCAGACAGTCAATAATAAAGCTCCAATCCATGTAGCCCATCTGGCCGGAGCAGAGGGGATTCCTGTGCTAGCAATAGCCGGCAGTTTAGGTGAAGATTACCAGAAAGTATTCCAGAAAGGAATCGATGCAGCCTTCTCGATCATAAATAAGCCAGCATCATTAAATAAAATAATCCTGGCCACTCCTGAATTACTCCAGGAGACAGCCAGGAATATAGGCAGATTAATTACTTTAGATATTGATTAAACCAGTCCAGCATTTCCTGATAGCGGCGGATCCTGTGCTCAGGCTTGCCGCTTCTGGAAAGCTCATGGTTTTCCCCTTTAAAAATAGTCAGCCTGCTCTCAACCCCATGATACTTAAGGGCTGTAAAGAACTGGAGCGCCTCAGTTAGCCAGCAGCGATAATCCTCCTCTGAATGAATCAATAAGGTCGGAGTTGAAACCCTGTCAGCATACTTTAAAGGCGAACTATCCCAGAGCTCATCAAGATTATTCCAGGGGGTTGCACCGTCAGCCTGATCCTTAACGAAATAATAACCAATATCAGTAGTTGCAAACATCGAAACCCAGTTAGAGATACTCCGCTGGGAGACAGCAGCCTTAAATCTATCAGTCTGGCCAACGATCCAGTTAGTCATATAACCACCATAGGAACCGCCAGCAACTCCAAGCCTATCAGCATCGATCAGATCATAACGCTCAAGTGCAGTATTTGCTACCTCCATTAAATCCTGATAATCCCTCTGGCCGTAACCGCCTCTAATATCAGCAAATTCATTACCCCGACCATCACTACCTCTAGGATTGCTAAAGATAACAGCATAGCCTGCATTGGCGAGTATCTGAAATTCATTAAAGAAGATAGAACCATAAACAGTCTTGGGACCACCATGGATCTCCAGCACTGCCGGGTATTTCTCGCCTTCCTGATAGCCAACTGGTTTGATTATCCAGGCATCCAGCTCAACTCCATCAGAGGCCTTAACAGTAAAATGTTCAGGCTCAGAGATCATCTTTTCAGCCAGAAGTTGATCATTAAATGAACTAACCTGCTTCTCCCTGCCAGATTCAAAGAGATATAACTCCTGGAGCTGATTGCCTCTAAATCCGATAAAAGCTATCTGACCATCATGAATATCAAACATATCAACGGCACCTTCAGTTTCGATAATTCTTTCAATATCACCGGAATTCAAACGATTTAAATAGGAATTATAACCCTCAGTTGAAATAAAATAAAGCTCACCATCATCAGCTATAAAGGTCTGGCCGCCACCTAAGCGACAGTCATTCCCGACAGAAGTCCAGAGACTCCTGTCCATTCCATCAGTTAATTGACTGATTTCATTATTATCAGTATTAACCAGATAAAGCTCAGGGTTAGAATTAAGCCCCATTCCCTGAAAATCATTGGCAGCAAAACAAATTTCATCTGTATTCTTAAATTCAATCATACTTATTGACCAGTCTCTATCAGTTAGCTGAAATAAATTGCCGCTATCAAGCTCATATAGATAAAGATTATTTATAATTTCAGCCTTATCCTCAAAATAATTCATGGTAAAGGCAATCTTATCACCTTTAATCACAAAATTGCCAACATTGTTTTTACCTTTAACAAGTTCCTCAATTTCTCCAGAGTCAATATCCATGCTATATAAATGGTTCCTGTAACTATCAGTATAACCCTTGCCATTTGCCCAGAAGGGAATCTCCTCTAAAACCTGATAATCCTTATCTTTCTTTAATTCCTCTTCATCCCGCTCCTTTAAATCTTTCATGGCAGTAAATATTAGCTTCTCCTGGCCCTTAACTTTAAAATCACCGACAGCCTTTGCAACTGTCTTAATATGAACGGCCTCGCCACCATTAATATTTATTTTATAAAATTCAGTCTCAGATATCAGCTTTTCTTTATCTTTATCCTGTTTATCCTGGCGCTTAGAAGTAAAGATTATCTCATCGCCATTTAACCACACAAAGCCACCATCATTTTTGCCAGAGGTCAGCTGATAAAATCTATCACTGGCCAGATTATAAATCCAGAGGTTTGAATCATAGTTATTATCATCCTGATTGGCCTGACTGACTTTAAAAGCCAGATTCTCTCCATCAGGTGAATATTTTAAATCAGATAAAAATCTATAATCTAAAAAACTATCGACTTTAATCTTCTCCACAAATTATCATCCTCTCAAATATTTTTAATTATAAAATAGCCCCGGAATATCCGGGGCTGAATATACTTTAATAATTAATTTCTTTTAGATCCTGGATGAATTTCTCCAACTTTTCTTTGTTTTTATTTTCCCAGTCAATAATAAAGTCCTTGACCATACCCTTTTCAGTCTCAGTAAAATTTTCTAGCGCCTTTTTAATATTCTTCTCATCAGTATCAATCTTTCTTAACTTTGCAATCGCTTTCTTCATAGGATACTGAATCTTATAATAAATTTTATCAGCCATTAGAATCACCCTCTATAATATCTTTAATCTTTTTGAAATCCTCAATTCCGTCTCTTTCTAGAAATCTTAAATAACTCTCTATAGACATAATCCTGTTATCCATAATTTTTTCTTCCATTTCGATTTCATCCAGATCAATATCATCTATCCTCTTGAAGGCAGCATTAAAATTCTCGATTGCAAAAAGAACAGATTCTCTCAAATTACCCATGATTATGACACCTCTCTTTAATAATTGGTATTTTAAAAACTAATCTTATTATTCAACTATATTTTTTCAATATAATTATATCACCATGAAAAAATATTATCAAGTTTTTACATATTACATTCTAAAAAATAATAAAAAAACATAAAAGTGGCTAATATAGCAGATAAAATGCCTTATTTCAATTAATTTAAAATAATTATACGATTGATTGCATAAAGACGACTAATAGTGTATAATAAACAATGGTCTTAAAAAGGAGTAGATACAAATGAGAGAAAAAGAAATTATCAATATAGCAATAATTGCCCATGTAGATGCAGGCAAGTCGACTCTGGTCGATGCATTTTTAGATCAGAGTGGAATTTTTAGGGAAAATCAGGAAGTCGTTGATTGTATTATGGATAGTGATGACTTAGAAAGAGAAAGAGGAATCACCATTTATTCCAAAAACTGTGCCATCGAACATGATGGATATAAAATAAATATAGTCGATACACCAGGACATGCCGATTTTTCATCAGAAGTTGAAAGGGTTATCAGGTCAGTCGATACAACAATATTACTGGTAGATGCCGCTGAAGGTCCAATGCCCCAGACCAGATTTGTCCTTCAGAAATCCTTAGAAAAAGGTCTTAAGCCAGTTGTTTTAATCAATAAAATTGACAAGAAGAATGCCAGACCAGAAGAAGTTAAAGATATGATCCTTGATTTATTTATCGATCTCAATGCCAGTGACGAGCAGCTTGAATTTCCAACAGTCTATGGTGTGGCAACTGAAGGGATTGCAAAATATAATCTAGAAGATGAAGGTGAAGACTTAACCCCGCTCTTTGATACTATTATAGATAGAGTCGAAAGTTATCCAGATAAAAACGAAGAACCGCTCCAGATGCAGGTTTATGACCTGGCCTATGATGATTATTTAGGCCGAATGGGAATTGGCCGAGTCTATCAGGGCCAGATCGCAAAAGGCCAGAAAGTAGAGGTCAGCAAGCGAGACGGTTCCATTAATAAAGGTAAGATCAACAAACTCTTTAGCTATGTCGGATTAAGTCAGTCTGAAACCGAAAAAGTTGAGAGTGGTGATATAGCAGTTATTACAGGCCTGCCAGAGATTTCAATCGGAGATACAATTGGCCAGCCAGGTAAAGTAGATCCACTACCAGTAATCGATATTGAAGAGCCAACCCTGTCAATGAATTTCCAGGTTAATGACTCTCCCTTTGCCGGTCAGACTGGGGAATACCTGACAACCCGTCACCTAAAGGCCAGGTTAGACCGGGAGCTTGAAGTTAATGTCGGCCTGGAAGTCGAGCGAACCGAAGATAAAGATGCCTTTAAAGTCTCAGGCCGGGGAGAACTCCACCTTTCAATCCTCCTGGAGAATATGCGCCGGGAAGGTTATGAAGTGGCAGTCTCAATGCCTAAAGTCTTAATGAAAGAGATCGATGGCAAACGCCATGAACCGATAGAGAGAGTTTTAATCGATGTTCCAGAAGAATATTCAGGGACAGTCATCGAAAAATTAAATAAAAGAAAAGGTTTGATGCAGTCAATGATGCAGGAAAATGGCTATGTCGAACTGGATTACCTGGTACCGACCAGAGGACTGATAGGTTATAAGAGTGAATTCATCAATGACACCAGCGGTGAAGGAACAATCATCCGTTCCTTTGATAGATATGAGCCCTTTAAAGGCGAGGTCCCAGAACGGAATAATGGCGTTCTTATCTCAGCAAATAAAGGAACTGCCAGAGGTTATGCCCTCTCTAACCTGACAGATCGGGGCCGGTTATTTATTGAGCCAGGCACAGATGTCTATGAAGGGATGATCATTGGACTTCATAATAGGGAGAACGATCTAACAGTAAACCCCTGCAAGAATAAGAAATTGACCAATGTCAGGTCCAATAGTTCAGATGATGCCATCCAGCTTCCTCCAGCCAAAAAGATGACCCTGGAAGATGCCCTGGAATTTATCGCTGAAGACGAATTAGTTGAGGTCACCCCTGATGCCATTAGAATTAGAAAGAAGATAAGAGATGAGAAGATGCGCCTCAGACATGCCAATTAATTAGTAGATAAAATATAAAATCCTGGCCAGAGCATTCTTAACTGCTCCAGCCAGGATTTCTTTATTAATAAGTTGATTTTACTCTATATCCAGTATATTTCTACTCCAGGAATGCTCCAGGTTTCCTCCGGGAATGCTCCGGGAATGCTCCGGGAATGCTCCGGGTCTGCTCCGGGTCTGCTTCAGGAATACTTTAGCTTTTCTCCAGCTATAATTAAAAGCTTTCAAATCTATATAGACCTGAAGAACCGGTAATTATCTTTTCATTACTTTCAATGCCAGGAAACTTTTTAATGGCTTTTGCTCCAGAATCATTAAATACAATTTGTGGAGGGATAGCCTTGGCTATTAAACCCTCATTTAAACCTAGATTATTACTAAATCGATAAAGGTAAAATTTATCAAAGGTTTTAAAACCCTGATATTTAAGTTTTACAGGATTATTTTCATTAATTGTATCATTATCCAGTTCAATTTTTTGGTAGATAAGTTTTTCTTCTCCTGTTTTATTGATACATAGTAGGCCATAATTAATAAAGAAATCTCCAGTAGTAATATCTCCAGCTTGAATTAGTTTTCCAGAGAAGTTAGAAAGAATTTTTTCAGATTCAAATATAAAACTGTACTCTGACTCACTATTTAAATTAGAGAGAGTAAAAGAATTCAATTGATTCTTTCTGGCTTTTAAAGAATAGGTCTTGATCTTATCATTTTTAATATCTGTAAGGGTTAATTTTAGATCTATATCAGCTGTTACATTAAAATTAATCCTTGCTTTTTCAGGGACTAAATTATCGATATAAAGATTGTGAACTAGAGCAAAGTCGCCAGTCTCTTTCAAAGAATTTCTAGCCAATTTAGTTAAAACATTATGGCCAGTTACTCCCCTGCCAGCAATCCGATTCCAGGCCTCTCTATCATAATCAGTTAATAAATTATAATATTTACTGGCGGCACCAAAGAGGTCCCGATTTTCTTTCTGTTTTTCAGTATTACTGGGGTTAGAACTTACATAAGACCTGACGATATCAAATTCCTTCCATTTATAATTAACTAAATTCGCAAACTTACCACTGGCTCCAATCGACATTAATGGTCCAGTAACTTTAGCCAGAATCATCACACCTTTCCAGATTTTATTTAAATGCTATTTCCAGTCTACCCTATTTTAATCAAAAAGAAAAGAGGGGGCAGGTGCATCGAAGCTTTTTTCTGAAAAAACTTATTATATCTGATATAATAGGAATAACTATTAAAAAAATAGAAGGAGCAGAGCATATAAATGCTAAATACTAAAAATACTCCAGACGAAATTACTGACCCAGTAGAATTAAGAAGAAGACTTAAATCAGTAAAATCAGAGCTTAAGGCACTTGATACAATTTTAAATGAGGCCTATGAAGGCATCGTAGTTGTCGATAAAAATGGCTATATCACCAAATTCAATCAGGCCTATGAAAAATTTCTCGGCCTTAAAGAAGAAGAGGTTAAAGGTGAGTTTGTTGCCGATGTAATTGAAAATACCAGAATGCATCTTATCGTCCAGAATGGAGAAAAGGAGATCGGCCATATTCAGAGAATCCAGGGCAATGATATGATCTGCCATCGTCTGCCTATTTTCGATGATGATGGCGAGACAATTCTGGGTGGGGTTGGCGTCGTGATCTTTAAAGATGTTAAAGAATTAAAATCTCTAAATCGTCGGATGGAAGTTTTAGAAGAAAAATTAAATAAACATAAAGGTGAGTTAAAAAGGCTCCAGGAGGCCAAATATTCCTTTGATAATATTCTTACTGTTAACTCCAGGATGAAATACTTAAAGAAGATAGCCAAAAGAGCGGCTGAAAATAATTCGGCAGTTCTTTTGGATGGGGCTACTGGAACTGGAAAAGAACTATTTGCCCATGCAATCCATAAGGCAAGTTATAGAAAATTCGGCAGATTTATCAGAGTTAACTGTGCAGCTATTCCCTCAGATCTTCTGGAATCAGAGCTATTCGGGTATGAAGAGGGGGCATTTACAGGGGCCAGTAAGGAAGGAAAACCTGGCAAATTTGAATTGGCCAATGGCGGAACCATCTTTCTTGATGAGATTAGCAGTCTGCCATTAAAGATGCAGGCCAAACTCCTTAGAGTTCTCCAGGAGAAGGAATTTACCAGAGTGGGGGGGACAGAGACAATTGAGCTGGATGTTCGGGTTATTGCCGCCAGTAATGAGAACCTGGAAACCAAGATAAAGAATAATAATTTCAGAAAAGATCTCTATTATAGACTTAATGTAATCAGGTTAAAACTCCCACCATTAAAGGAAAGAAAAGATGATATTCCGTTACTGGCCAGAAAGAAACTTAAAGATTTAATCTCTGAATTTGAAATTGAAGACCTGGAATTTGCCAGTGAAACCTTAGATTATTTGAAGGCCTATGACTGGCCAGGCAATATCAGGGAACTATTTAATGTAATAGAGAGAACGATAAATTTTGTTGAAGGAAGAGTAATCAAGCCAGAACATCTTCCGCCAATAATCAGCGAGCAGGCAAATCCTGTCGAACAGGTTTCTCTAAATAACCAGGACTTTCAATTTGGCGAAACATTAAATCTAAAAGACAATGTGGCCAGACTGGAAAAGGAATCAATCCAAAAAGCACTGGCCATGACAGGCTGCAATAAATCTAAAGCAGCCCGGTTATTAGGAATTCATCGCACAAACCTATATGATAAGTTAGAAAAATATGACCTTAATTGTGATTAAATAAAAAATTATAGCCTCAAATTTTCTACACCCTGGACAGGGTGTAGTTTTTTTATACAATTTTAAAAGAGTGTATTAAAATAATACAGAATGCTATCATCGCCATTAATTCATAGAATTACACTCTATAAAAAGCCAAGCTGTATATAATAGCGACAATTGTTTGAAAATTTAAAGTAATAATATAATAAAGATAATATTTTCACTAAAAAGCCAGAGTCATTCTAATATCAGTAATCTTAATTTTTTTTAGCAAAATTTAATCACCTGGCATAGAATATGCATATTAATATAAGTGAGTATTAATAAGCAGCTTTATAAAATCGAGGAGGTTTGCAAATGTCAGTATTAGGAATCGTAATAGGATTAATCGGAATTATGGTAGCATGTATGAAAGGTTTAAGTATTTTGATCGCAGCCCCAATCTTTTCAATGGTCGTCGCAGCTTTTGGCGGAATGGAACTACTACCTGCATTTATGGAAACTTACATGGGAGGCGCATCAGGTTACATAATGGATTTCTTCCCGATGTTCTTCCTGGGAGCAATCTTCGGTAAGATCATGGAAGATACAGGTGCCGCAGCAGCAGTCGGTAACTGGATAATCGATAAGATCGGTGCCGACAAAGCTATTCTTGCAGTCGTTGTAGCCTGTCTGGTCTTAACATATGGCGGTATCAGTCTTTTTGTTGTTGTCTTTACAATGTATCCTCTAGGCATGGCTATCTTTAAAGAAGCCAATGTGCCAAAGAGATTTATTGCCGGTTCAATTGCCTTCGGTTCATTTACAATCACAATGACAGCAATTCCAGGTTCCCCTCAGATTCAGAATATTATCCCGACAGAATTTTTTGGCACAGATGCCATGTCAGCTCCATTTTTAGGTCTGGCTGCAGCAGTAATAATCTTTATAGCAGGTTATACTTATTTGCAGAGAGAGCTTAAAAAGGCCTGGGCCAATGGTGAAAAGTATATAGAAGCAGAAGATGATAATTTTGGCGGCGAAGATCAGGAAGGCTTGCCGTCTGTTGCCCTTTCAATCATCCCTCTTGTTTCAGTGGTTGTTCTCTTAAATGTTTTTGAAATGAATATAAATGCAGCTCTTTTCTGGGGTAATGCAATTGCATTAATTTTACTCTGGAATAGATTTGAAGTTATCAAAGATGTTGCAGGTACATTAAATGAAGGTGCCAATGGCTCCCTGACTGCAATTATGAATACAGCTTTAGCAGTCGGTTTTGGCTCAGTCGTTCAGGCAGTACCTGGTTTTGATGTCCTGGTCGATGTATTAGGTGAAGTTACATTAGGCAACCCATATCTCTTTGGAGTAGTTTCAACTAATGCCCTGGCAGGTGCAACTGGCTCAGCTTCCGGTGGAATGAGTATTGCTCTAGAAGCTCTATCAGAAAGCTTCCTGGCCATGGGTGGACAGCCAGAATTATTACACAGATTAATTGCAATCGCCTCAGGTGGTTTAGATGTACTACCTCATAATGGCGCAGTTATTACACTATTAGTTGTCACAGGTTTAACCCATAAAGAGGCCTATAAAGATATATTTGTCGTAGCTTTACTTATTCCAGTAATTGTTGGCCTACTTGCAGTTATTCCAGCAACAATTATTGGATAATCACTAGAAAGGAAGATTTCTTTTGGATATTTTAGAAAGTTTCATCAATGCAGCTCCCTTTATCAGCGAGCTGGTAACAGTAGATATAGCAATCGCAGTTACAGATAGAGAAAAATATTTATCATATTGTCCTGGAGATGAGTTAAATCATGGCGTTCAAACAGGTCAGGAATTAAAGCCAGGCTCCCTGGTCGTCAGAGCCATGGAGGAAAACCGGAAGATAACAGAAAGAGTCGATGATAAAACATTATTCGGTTGCCGCTATATTGGAATCGCAATCCCTTTAAAGGATAGCACTGGCAATGTGGTCGGTTCAGTCTTTGCCGGTGAAAATACTGAACGGCAGGATTTAATCAATGAGATCTCCAATCACCTGACAGCCAGCTCATCAGATTTAAAAGAAGCAACCCAGGATATAGCCGAACAGGCCCAGGATCTTTCCAGTTCAGTCAATAAATTAAATCAGTATGCTGAACACTCGACTGCTGAGATGGATGAAATTGAAAAAGTGATTGGTTTTGTCAGAGAGATAGCCTCCCAGACCAACCTTTTAGGCTTAAATGCAGCCATTGAAGCAGCCAGAGTCGGTAAGGCCGGTCGTGGCTTTGGAGTTGTAGCAGATGAAATTAGAAAGCTTTCTAAAGAAAGTGATCAATCTCTGGAACAGATTACTGAAATTTTAAACTCAATAGAGGAATTAAGCTATAAAATCAAAGGTGTTACAGAACAGGTACAGGAAATTGCAGATAACCAGGCAGCGGTCATGGAAGAGACCGCCGCTTCAAGTGATGAGCTAAACGAAGTTGCCAGTAAGCTTGAAGCTCTGGCAGGAAATTTTAACAAAGGAGAGGAATAAATTATGGTTAGAAAAGATAAAGTTGTTTCAGTTGAACAGGCATGTCAGCTTATTGAAGATAATTCAACAGTAGCAGTTGGAGGTTTTGTCGGTTTCGGTCATCCAGAAGAGATAACCAGCAATCTTGAGCAGAGATTTTTAGATGAAGGCAAGCCAGAAAATCTAACAGTCGTATATGCTGCCGGTCAGGGCGATGGCAGAGATAGAGGTATGAACCATCTGGCCTATGAAGGCCTGATCAAAAGAGTTGTCGGTGGCCACTGGGGTCTGGCTCCAAAGCTTGGAACTCTGGTAATCGAAGAAAAGATTGAAGGCTATAATTTTCCCCAGGGAGTTATTACCCATCTCTTTAGAGATATTGCTGCAGGCAAGCCAGGAACTATCACCCATGTCGGTTTAAAAACTTTGGCAGATCCAAGAGTTCAGGGCGGTAAGCTCAATGAAAAGACAACTGAAGATTTAATCGAATTAATGGAGATAGATGGAGAAGAATATCTCCGTTACAAGCCATTTCCTATCGATGTTGCCATCATTCGGGGAACAACTGCCGATGAAAAGGGCAATATCACCATGGAAAAAGAAGCTCTAACCCTGGAATCATTACCGATGGCTCAGGCTGCCAAAAATTCTGGCGGAATTGTTATTGCCCAGGTAGAGAGAATTGCCAGCAATGAATCTTTAAATCCAAAGGATGTTAAAATCCCTGGACTTCTGGTAGATTATGTTGTTGAGACTGAAGATATGGATAATCACCATCAATCCTTTGGCGAAGAATATAATCCTGCCTATACCGGTGAGATTAAAGTTCCACTGGGATCATTAGAACCATTACCACTTGATGAGAGAAAGATCGTTGCCAGAAGAGCAACTATGGAATTAGTTCCAGATGCAGTTGTCAATCTCGGATTCGGTATGCCAGAGGGAGTTGCAGCAGTCGCCTCTGAAGAAGGTGTCAATGAGGAGATGAAATTAACAGTTGAGGCAGGTCCAATTGGTGGAGTCCCAGCCGGTGGTTTAAACTTTGGAGCAGCAACCAATCCAGAGGCTATTATCGACCAGCCCAATATGTTTGATTTCTATGACGGTGGCGGAATCGATGTTGCATTCCTCGGTTTAGCCCAGGTCGATCAGATCGGTAATGTCAATGTCAGCCGGTTCGGCCCGAAAATAGCCGGTGTCGGTGGTTTTGTAAATATTACCCAGAATGCTGAAAAAGTTGTCTATTGCGGAACCTTTACAGCTAAAGGTTTAGAACTTGAATTAACTGATGGTAAACTCAATATCAAGCAGGAAGGCGAAATCACTAAATTCATCAATGATGTTGAGCAGATTTCCTTCAGTGGTGAATATGCAATTGAAGAGGGTCAGGAGATTATTTATATCACTGAAAGGGCAGTCTTTGAATTAAATTCAAGGGGTCTGGTTCTTACAGAGATAGCCCCAGGTGTTGACCTTGAAGAAGATATCCTGGCCCAGATGGAATTTAAACCTGCAATCGCAGATGACCTTAAAGAGATGGATTCAGCCCTATTTAAACCAGAAAAGATGGGCTTAGAAATTAATTAATAAATCCAAGGAGTGATAAATCATGAGATTAAAAGAAAAAGTTGCAATCGTTACAGGTGGAGCATCAGGAATCGGTAAAGGTGTTGCAGAACTATTCATTGAAGAGGGAGCAAAGGTTGTTGTCGCTGATTATGATGCTGAGACCGGTCAGGAAACAGCAGATCAATTGAATGAAAATGGAGAGGCTATCTTTGTTCAGGTTGATGTTTCAGATACCGAGGCAGCAGAAGCAATGGTAGAAAAGACAGTCGAAGAATTTGGCAAAGTCGATATTCTAATCAATAATGCCGGAGTCACAGCTGACGGTTTTCTTTCAAAGATGTCAGAGGATGCCTGGGATAAAGTTATCGATGTCAACCTAAAAGGAGTCTTTAACTGCTCAAAATTTGCAGCCCAGAAGATGATGGAATCTGATGGCGGGGTTATTTTAAATGCCTCCTCAGTCGTTGGCCTCTATGGTAATGTCGGTCAGACCAATTATGCAGCCAGTAAATTTGGTGTAATCGGACTAACCAAAACCTGGGCCAAAGAACTTGCCGGTAAAGGCGTTAGAGTCAATTGTATAGCTCCAGGTTTCACCAATACAGAGATGCTTGATGCAGTACCGGATAAAATTTTAGATAAAATGAAAAATAAGACTCCAGTCGGGAGACTTGGCGAGATCGAGGATATAGCCAATGCCTATTTATTCCTGGCTTCAGATGATGCCAGCTTTATCAATGGCGCAATTCTGCCAGTCGATGGCGGTTTAGTCTTAGGTTAAAAAATCAATTAAGAGGTGATATTAAATGACAATTAGTATAATAGGAACAGGCCATACCCCTTTTGGTCGTTTAGATGAATCATTATATGATCTATTGGAGAATGCAGGCAAAGAAGCATTAGACAGTTCAGGTGTGAGCGGAGAAGATATCGGTAGAATCTTTGTTGCCAATTACAGTGCAGGTAGTTTTAATAATCAGGAACATTTAGGAGCCTATAGTCTTGAGATTTCAGAGGATCTTAAATATACTCCAGCAGTTAGAGTTGAAAATGCCTGTGCCTCAGGTTCAGCAGCCATTCAGGCAGCAAAAGATGCCCTGTTATCAGGGGCCATCGATTATGCCCTGGTTGTTGGCGCAGAAAAGATGACCAGTCTGGATACCAAGGGAGCAATGAAAGCTCTATCCAAGGCCTCATACTGGCCAACAGAGGGTGCTGAAGGTATGACTTTCCCGGGTCTTTTTGCAGAGTTTGCTAAAGGTTATAAAGATCATCATGATCTATCTGATGAAGAATTAAGAGAGACCTTTGCCATGATAGCTGCTAAAAATCACCAGAATGCAACAGCCAATGATTTTGCTCAGATGCCCTGGGACTGCAACTATCAGGAGATCCTTGATTTAGAAGATGATAAAAACCCGGTGATAGCATCACCATTAAGATTATATGACTGCTCACTGATTACAGATGGTGCAGCTGCAGTTGTTCTAACCAGAACAGAGCTGGCTAAAGAAAATAATCATGAGGCTGTTGAGATCACAGCTCTAACCCAGGTTACAGATTCTTTAGAGCTGGCTAAAAGAGCTGATTATGAATTTACTGCCGGTAAGATGGCTGTTAAAGCAGCCTATGAAGAGGCTGGAATTACAGTTGAAGACCTGGATTTTGCCGAGGTCCATGACTGCTTTACAATTGCTGAACTCCTTGCCTATGAAACTCTAGGATTAACAGAGGATGGCCAGGGTCGAAAAGCAATAGAAGAGGGCTGGACAGCTGCCGATGGCAAACTGCCTGTCAATCTTTCAGGTGGTTTAAAGGCCAAGGGTCACCCAGTTGGAGCAACAGGAGTCTCAATGGCTGCCCTGGCTGCCAGACAGCTTAATGGCAATCCAATTGGACTTGCCGCTGATAATCCTGAGATCGGCTTAAGTTACAATGTTGGTGGCAGTGGAGCAACAAATTATGTTATCGTTTATCGCAAAATATAAAGCTTTACCTTAAATTATATAACTCCCTGAAAACCTCCCTGATTTTCTCCAGGGAGGTTTTTTTATCTAAAAAAAGGTCTAAACCAGATTCTGTAGAATATTATTTATAGAGCTAAAGCAATAAAATCAATAAAAAGAGGTGTTAAAGATGGCCAGCAGGGTACCAACCAGAGTATTAGGTTCAACCGGTGAGGAAGTTTCTATCCTTGGACTTGGCGGTTATCACATTGGACTTCTGGAAGAAAATGATTCGATTGGTTTAATTAGAGAGGCTATCGATCAGGGTATAACTTTTATGGACAATGCCTGGTGTTATCATAATGGACTCAGCGAAAAGCTAATGGGCAAAGCACTTCAGGACGGATATAGAGAAAAGGCATTTCTAATGACAAAAAATCATGGTCGGACAGTTGAAAGTTTTAATAAACAATTAGAAGATAGCTTAAAGAGATTGCAAACAGATTATATTGATCTTCTTCAATTTCATGAGATAATAAATGAAGGAGAGCCTGCCAGAATCGAAAAAGAGAAAGTTCTGGAGGCAGCCCTTAAGGCTAAAGAAGCTGGCAAGATCAGGTATCTCGGTTTTACAGGTCATCGAGATCCCCATTATCACCAACAAATGCTGGAATTAGATATTGATTGGGATACATTTCAGATACCGGTTAATATTCTTGACTATCATTACCGGAGCTTTCAAAATCAATTAATTCCCCAGGCAGAAGAAAGAGGAATCGGCGTAATTGGAATGAAAAGCCTGGCTGCAGGACGGATTTTTAATACCGATTTATCTGTTGAAGATGCAATAACCTATTGTCTTTCATTACCTATTTCAACCCTGGTTAGCGGGATAGACTCATTCCAGGTTCTGGAGCAGAATTTAAAGATAGTAGAAAACTTTAAACCAGCTACAGAGGAAGAACTTTACAGTCTGAGAACTAGAATAGAACCTGAAGCCTATAAAGGTCAGCATGAATATTACAAACATTAATAAAAGGGGGTATCTGATATGGTAATTTCACCAGGGAATAATCCTAATGCAATTGTTCTGCCAGACCAGGATGGCAATGATATTTATATAAGTGATTATGATCAACAATATAAATTACTTTCTTTCCATCCACTAGCCTGGACATCAGTCTGTGCCAATCAGATGACAGATTTAGAACAGTATTATCAGGATTTTATTGATAATAATACAATTCCTTTTGGTATCAGTATTGAGCCAGTGCCAACTAAAAAAGCCTGGGCCGAAGAACTTGGACTTGAGAATTTAAAAATATTATCAGATTTTTATCCTTTAGGATTTGCAGCCAGGATGATGGGAGTATTTATAGAATATAGAGGTCATTCAAAACGGGCCAATGTTTTAATAAATCCGAAAGGAGAAGTTGTCTGGTCTAAAGAATACAAACCGTCTGAAAGACCTGATATCAAAGAAGTATTAGAGGAGGTTGAAAATGCAGGGAGTTAACCATAAAATTTTAAAGGTAGATCTTACTAATAAAGAATTTACTGTCGATGAACATGATGATAATTTTTATCGGAAATATATTGGAGGTCGAGGTTTTGCCCTTTATTACATGCATAAGGAGATGGATCCAAAAGTAGATCCATTTAGCCCGGAGAATATGCTGGTCTTTGCAGCTAGCATCATTGTTGGTGCTCAGGGTCCGGCCATTCCCAGGCTGACAGTATGTAGTAAATCTCCATTGACCAATGGTTTTGGTGAAAGCGAAGCCGGCGGTTACTGGGCTCCAGAATTAAAGAAGGCCGGTTTTGATGCTATCGTTATTACCGGTAAGGCAGAAAAACCGACTTATCTCTATATTGAAGATGGCCAGGTAGAATTTAAAGATGCCAGCGACCTCTGGGGTAAGGAGACAGGTGCAGTCCAATCAGAGATCCGCAAAGAACATGAAGATGAGCGGGTTCAGGTTGCTCAGATTGGCCCAGGCGGAGAAAATCTAGTCCGCTATGCCTGTATCACAAATAATCTCGGCCATTTTAATGGAAGGAATGGCCATGGAGCTGTCATGGGCTCAAAAAATCTAAAAGCTATTGCTGTTAGAGGTCGGGAAAACCTTGAACTGGCAAATAAAGATAAGGTTTTAGAGATTAACCGGTGGACAGCCAAAGAGGGTATGAAAAATCCATTAGGTTCATCTCTCCATGATGTTGGAACCTGGGGCACAGTTGAATCTAATCAGGAAGCAGGAGCCCTGCCAACTAGAAACTGGAATCTTGGGCAGTTCGATCAGGTTGAAGAAATTTCAGCTAAGGCCTGGAAGGAATCAATTTCTAAAGAAGGTCGGGGCTGTTTTGCCTGTCCGATTCGTTGCAAGCGGGTCGTTGAAATTACAGAAGGCAAGTACCAGGTCGATCCTAAATACGGAGGCCCTGAATATGAAACAGTCGGTTCTTTTGGCTCAACCCTTGAGATAGCTGACAAAGAAGTTATTGCCAAGGCCAATGAACTCTGCAATAAATATACTCTGGATACAATCTCAACAGGGATGACAATCGCCTTTGCCATGGAGGCCTTCGAAAATGGCATTCTTACTGAAGAAGATACTGGCGGAGTGAAACTGGAATTCGGCAATGGCGATGGAACTCTAAAAATGATTGAAATGATTGCCAAACGGGAAGGCTTAGGCGATCTACTGGCTGAGGGCAGTTTGAAGGCTGCTCAAGAAATAGGAAATGGCGCTATTAAATATACCCATCAGGTTAAAGGCCAGGAAGTTCCAATGCATGATCCAAGAGTTAAAACAGGTGTCGGCATCCAGTATGCAACTGCTGGCTACGGGGCCGATCATATGAAAGCGCCCCATGATTCTTTCTATGCAACAATCGATAGTTATGGCACAAAATCAACAAAGTCACTGGGTATCTATGATCCTGTTGATCCTCTATCTCTCGGCGAGGATAAGGTTCGCCTTTATGTTAATCTTGATCTTTACTGGACACTTATCGATATTTTAGGAGCCTGCCAGTTTGGTTATGCTCCTAGAGGACCAGTTTCGATTAAAATGATGTTAGAGTTAATCCATGCTGTTACAGGAGAAGATATCAGTTTAAAGGAATTAATGGAAGCAGCAGAAAGATCAATAGATATGGCCAGAGTCTTTAATAATAAGGCTGGCTTAAAACCAGAAGATGATTTTTTACCAGAAAAGTTTTATGAAGATTTCATTGATGGTCCTTTAAAGGGTAAAAATGGGATAGATAGAGATGACTTTGCTAAAGCCCTAAAACTCCGCTATCAGATGATGGGTTGGGATCCAGAGACTCTTGAACCAGCCAGGTCAAAGCTTGTTAGAATGGGTATCGAGTGGATAGAATAACCCATGGGAACTGAAAAAAAGCTAGAAGTCGTTGTAAAAATTGTCGGCCATCTGGAGAAATATATCTCTGGAGACCAGAATGAGCTAAACTTAAAATTAAATGCTGGCAGTAGAATCATTGATATTTTTCAAAAACTTGAATTCCCAGAAAAAGAGATTAAATATATAATGATCTTAGTTAATGGCCAGCCAGCAAGTAAAGAAACAGCTCTAAAGTCAGGGGATAGAATCAGCCTTTTAACCCTGGCTGATGGTGGTTAAATAAAAAATGCCCTGGGAGCATTCATTTCCAGGGCATTTATATTCAATATTATTAAGGTTTACTTTTCAATTTTTCCGCTTAATTCAATAATCTTATCTATAGATTCGCCAATAAAATCAATAGTATCATTTAATGGTTTGGCTGTAGTAATATCAACTCCAGCCATCTTAGCAAGCTCCACCGGGGTTTTAGTGCCACCAGCTTTAAGAACATTTATCCAGTCATTGACAGCTTGCTGACCTTCTTCTTTAATTCGCTGATTGGCAGCAGTTGCGACTGTTAGACCGGCGCTGTAGGTATATGAATAAAGACCCATATAATAGTGAGGCTGGCGCATCCAGGTCAGTTCGGCACCGTCAGTAATCTCGACAGCATCGCCCCAGAACTCTTCAAGAACTTCTTTCTTTAATTTGTTTAGCTTTTCAGCATGAATACTTTCGTCATCATCGATTAATTTATAGACTTCTCGCTGGTAGGCAGCTTCCAGAAGATGGGTGACAAAATTATGATAATAGGTATTGCCAATCATTGTAGCCAGGGCCCAGCGCTGAAAACGGGGTTCATCTTTTTGTTCTATCAGGTAATTTGTTAAGAGCAGCTCATTGATAGTTGAGGGCGCTTCAACAAAATAGGTTGATGGTCTGTCTTCAAATAATCTATTATTCTGCTGGGATAAAATAAAATGACCGGCATGCCCTAATTCATGGACCAGCGTATATACCTGACTCATCAGGCCAGTCCAGGAGAGGAGAATATAGGAATTAACTCCATAGGGTGTGGAACAGAAGCCTCCTGTAGATTTTCCTTTGTTTTGAGCAAAATCAACCCAGCGTTCATCATATGATTTCATAACTAAATCTTTATATTCTTCTCCTAATGCTGAAAGGGCACCTTCAACATATTTTTTTGATTCTTCAACTGTAACCTCTGGCTCAAAGTCTGGATCTAAAGGAATTTTTAGATCAGCATAGGTCATTTTATCTAAATTATATAATTCTTTGAGGTGGGTAGCGTATTTTCTCATATGGGGAGCCAGCTTTTCCATGATCAGATCAATCTGTCTATCATATAACTCTCTATCGACCTTCTGATCAAATAGTAAATATTCAAAGATATCATCATAACCACGCATATCTGCCATGATCTTCTCTTTTTGAATCTGGGTACTATAGGTTGATGCCATTGTATTCTTATAATCTTCAAGGTTTTTAGAGAATTGCTCAAAGGCTTTTCTTCTCACCTCAGTATCAGCTTCCTGCTGGTATTCATTTTCAAAGAGAACAAAACTTAATGGATATTCCTCGCCATTGATCTCAAATTTGTCAAAATCTAAATCAGCCAGTTTGGCCTGATTGTATATATTTTGAGGGGCATCAAGCACCGGTGAAAGAGCAGATAAGGATTTCTCAACTGCCGAATCAAGCTTGTATTCTTTACTTCTTTTTAAATCACCAAGATAAACCTGATAATTCTCAGATTTAGATATCACCTTATCTAAAATTTCATCATCTAACTCCTTAATCTCACTTTCTATAAACGATGTCTGGCTCATTAAATTTGAAAAGTTCATTCTGATTTTCATCAGCCGTTCCTGGTTCTCTGAATTGGCCTCATCTACTGAAGTTGCCAGATAAGCATAGGTATAAAGATGATGTCCTTTAATCATCATTTCTTCATAATCTTTTAGGCACTTGAGGATAGTTTCTGGATTATCTAACTCACCCTGATAGTTTTCAACTATTCTGGCAACACCCTCTTTAACTTCTTTTAATGTTTCTTGATACTCAGATTCATCCTTAAAGAGCCTGGTCAGGTCCCATTTTAATGATTCTTTAACTTCTTCCCGTTTTTTCATATTTTCTTTTGGCAAAATTACCCCTCCTGTGAAATATATTAACTTTATGGTACTTTATTTGAAATAAGACTAATTATATTATAGAATAATAAAATAAACTTAACAACTAGATCTTTAGATTTTAGTGAAAAAAGTTTTGATTGAGGTGAGCTAAAGATGCTTAAAAAAACATTAGATAAATTAGATTATTCAACTTCTAAAGATGATATTATTGATGACATAACTGCCGGACTTTCAGTAGCAGCAATTGCCTTGCCTCAAAATATGGCCTATGCTTTAATTCTTGGACTGGATCCAATCTATGGCCTCTACACATCATTGGTATCAATGTTTATAGCCTCATTCGTTGGAGTATCCAATTATTTAATAGTTGGTCCAACTAATCTAATTGTTGTAGCCATTGCCAGTGGCCTTTCTGGAATCAGTAGTGACCAATATCTGGAAGCTGTACTTTTATTAACCTTTATGATGGGAGTATTCCAGCTCTTGCTGGCCTTCTTTAAGCTTGGTGATCTGGTTAATTATATCTCTAGATCAGTGATTGGAGGCTTAACAGCAGGGGTGGCTATTATAATATTTAGTGGTCAGCTTGATAATCTTTTTGGATTAGAGTTGCCTTCAGCTCCTAATGTCTTTATGGAATTATATTATTTTATAATAAATATTGAAGAGGCTAATCTTTATTCAGTCTTTATCGGATTTTTAACAATTTCAATCTTAATTCTCTTAAAAAAATTCAGGCCAGGAATGCCAAATTATCTTCTGGCAATGGTTATTCCAGTTGGCCTGGTTTATCTAACTGGATGGCATAATAATCTTGAAGTAGTTGAAAACTTTCCAGCAAGATTACCTTATTTTTCAACCCATTCACTTGACCTGGGCTTTATTGCTGAATACTGGAGTACAGCTCTTTCTGTTGCCCTTTTAGGATTTATTCAGACATTATCTGTGATCAAATCATTGGAATTAAAATCCGGGCAGGAAGTTGAGCTTAATCAGGTCTTTTTAGGCCAGGGAATTATTAATCTGGGCTGTTCATTCTTTAGTAGTTTTGGAATTGCCGGTTCTTTTACAAAAAGTTATACCAATTACCAGGCTGGAGCCAATAGCCGTCTCTCTGGTTTAATTACTGCAATTACTGTAACCCTATTTATTATCTTCTTCAGCCCTCTGGCAGGCTATATTCCGATTGCCAGTCTGGCTGGTCTTGTTATTGTTGTTGCAATAAAAATGGTTGATTTTGAAGAGATTAGAAATAGTTTTAAAAATAGATTTGATAGCTTGATATTTATGGCAACGTTTATTACAACAATCAGTTTGCCCCGCTTAGATTATGCAGTCTATTTTGGTGTGATAGTTTCATTTATTCTGGTTCTTAAAAATACCAGTTCACTAAATTACTCTCATTTTGAATATGAAGATAGGGGGGAGCAATTTCATAGACGGGAGATGTCAGAGATTGAAAATGGTAATTTTGACAAAGAGTCTTATATTCTGATCAACCTGGCAGGAAATATTAATTTCAATGCATCTGAAAATCTTAAGCATAATTTAGATGAAAGCTATGTTAAAGATCAGGTCTTTATCATCAGGCTTAGAGATGTAGAAAATATTGATTTAACTTCATTAAAAGAACTGGAATCCTTCATAGATAGAGTTAGTGATTCAGGGGGTCAGGTAATTCTCTGCGGAATAGATAGTAAAATATATCAAATGTTTGTTCGTTATGGCATAGTAAATAAAGTTGGCAGGGATAATGTTTTCAAAGCTGATGATCACATCTTTTCATCTACTAGATCGGCAATTGAAAAGGCCAGAGAGGAGGATTAGTTTTCTCTGGCTTTTTTAATATATTGACAGCGGTATTGGAATAATTGTTCTCCAAATGCTTCTCCCTGATATTTATCCTGGTCAATATCATCTCCACCGGTATCTGCATACATTCTATGATAGAGATTAATCATTTCATCAATATAATCAGGAATTTCTTTGTCTTTAGCCCGGCCCTGATCATCAGCAATCAGTAAAAGGGCAAATTCTTCAATTGAAAGTGGCGATCTCTTTATATCTTCAAACAGGCGAACAATTTTACCTGGTTTCATCTTATTAAAATAATAAACACGCATATGCTGTTTGATTACAAGGCTGGCTGCTTTATAAGTTTTTTCAGGTAGTATATAGTCCTGCCTGGCTTTGATAGTATCAAGAATAGCCAGTCCATACTCCTCATGATCATAATGATGGGGATACTCTTCTGGAGGAGTTGCTGCTTTGCCAAGATCATGGACTAAAATTGCATATCTTAACATAAATTTTTTTCTGTCAGTAAATTCTGGTTTAGCTGTAAGCCTGATTATCTCCTCAAAGGCAAGCATAGTATGAGTGAAAGCATCCCCTTCAGGATGATGTTCTTCAGGCTGTTTTACGCCTATTAATTCCTTTAATTCTGGAAAATGGTACTTTAATAGGTCTAATTTTTTGAGTAACCAGAAAAACTGGCTGGCCTCATCGATTAAGATTATTTTTTTTAGCTCTTCAAAAACCCGCTCAGGATAAATCCCTTTAAGTTGTTCAGCATTTAAAAGCAGATGCTTTAGAGTTTTCTCAGAAATTTTTAAATTATATTTAATGGCAAGCCTGAAACTACGATATATTCTTAAAGGGTCTTTTTTGAAGCTATTTTTATCTGTTATCTCCAGCCTGCCAAGAATAAGATCCGATAGACCATTAAAAGGGTCTATTAATCTTAGCTCCTTTAATTCTATTGCGATACTGTTGATGGTAAAGTCCCTTCTTTTTAAATCTTTATGCAGCTCATCATCTTTAATTAAGGTGATTTCATATTTTATATTTTTCTCTCTATCTTTTAATAAGAAAACTTCAAAATCAGTACCTACTTTTTTAGCATCAGAAAATAGTTCTAAAAATTTCTCTTCTGATAAACCTGATATGATTAAATCTAGATCATTGATTTTTTCAGCAAGTAATAAATTTCTGACTGCCCCACCAACCAGGTAGGCGTTACCCCTGGCTTTATAAATTTTATTAAGATCCATAATTTAATCCCTCCTGTATTAATAATAACATAAAAAGACCTTTGCTGGATATAAATTATAGAATAAGTTATAATGATAATATCAATTAGATGGTGGTGAGATAGGTGAATAAATTATTGTTAGTCATCTTAATGCTCTCAGCTGTTTTGATATCCAGCTTCTTTCTTGCAGATGAACTGCTTCAGGCGGCTGAAAGTAGAGAGATTGTTGTTCTAATACATGGTTATAATAAAGATCATAGAGATATGATCCAGTTAGAAGAATATCTTGAAACTAAAGGTTATGAGACAGTTACTGTTGATTTGCCTTTAAGATTTAGATCTGTTGAACATGCTACTGATGTTTTTAAAGATAAAATGGACGATATTCTCATCAACATGGATACTGATCAGAAAATTAGTTTTGTCGGTCATAGTACCGGTGGACTGGTGATTAGAAAATATTTAGATCAACTTGATAATAGAGATTTGATCAATAGAGCAGTTCAAATAGCCACACCAAACCAGGGGAGTAGTCTGGCAACCCTTGTTTCAGATATCTCAGAAATATGGACCAGTATCTTTACTACTCTTGAATCTCTTGAAGTAGAGAATGTTGAGGCAATGGACTTAATAGAGGGTGATGCTATTGAAATAGGGGCAATAGCAGGCAATAAAACTACCAGATTCTTTGGCAGATTTCTTGAAGGAGAAAATGATGGTCGGGTAAAAGTAGAATCAGTAAAATTCTCTGGACTCTCTGATTTTATTGTAGTTCCATATCATCATAAAGAAATTCATTATCAGGAAGAGACAGCAGCTCTGGTTGCCAGTTTTTTAAGAACTGGGAAATTCAATTAAAGTCTTGATTTTGCAAGGGTATGATATGCAATTATTATATAACTATATTATAATTAGTAGTAGCATATATTTTATAAATATTGTTTTAGCTATAAGGGGGTAATATTTTGAGAGAAACTAACTGGTTAAAATTAGAGAGCGGCTCAGATATTAGGGGTATAGCGATTGCTGATAATGAGCAGGATATAGAATTAACTGAAGAGGTCGTTGAAAAGATCGGCAGGTCATTTGCTTTCTGGCTAGGTGATAAGTTAGATATTGAAACTAATAATTTAGAAATTGGGATTGGCCATGACTCAAGATTATCAGCTGATAAATTAAGTCAGTCTCTATCAACTGGCATTCGTTCAGCAGGTGCAGATACTTACTTTACAGGTCTGGCTTCAACGCCAGCTATGTTCATGTCAACTGTCTTTGCCAGTTATAATTATGATGGAGCAGTTATGATTACAGCCAGTCATCTGCCATCTGATAAGAACGGCTTTAAGTTTTTTACAAAAGAAGGTGGACTTGAGAAAGCAGATATTCAAGAAATCTTAAAACTTGCAGCCAGGAATGATTTTAGATCTGTAAATAGAACCGGTCAAGACTTTAAAATTGATTTAATGGAGGATTACTCTAATCATTTAAAAAACTTGGTTCGAGCTAATCTGAATGAAGAGGTTGATCAAGAAAAGCCTTTGAAGGGTTTTAAGGTAATACTTGATGCCGGGAATGGCTCTGGAGGTTTCTTTGTCGATAAAATTTTAAAACCACTGGGAGCAGATACAGAAGGTAGTCAGTTTTTAGAACCAGATGGTAACTTTCCTAATCATCCTCCGAATCCAGAGGATAAAGAAGCTATGGCCTCAATTCAGGGGGCTGTTAAAGTAACTAATGCTGATTTAGGCATTATCTTTGATACTGATGTTGATAGGGCAGCAGTTGTAGATGGTGATGGTAATTCAATTAATAGAAATAAATTAATAGCCCTGGCATCAGCCATAGTTTTAGAGGAAAACCCTGGATCCACAATAGTTACAGACTCTGTGACCTCAGTTGGTTTAAATAAATTCATAGAAGAAAAATTAGGTGGTAAGCATCATCGCTTCAAAAGAGGCTATAAAAATGTCATTAATGAAGCTATTCGCCTGGAACAGGAGGGGATTAAGGCTCCACTTGCCATTGAAACTTCAGGCCATGCAGCTTTAAAAGAAAATTATTTTCTCGATGATGGTGCCTATTTAGTTGCTAAAATCTTAATTAAAATGGCCAATCTGGCAACGGAGGGTATAAAATTAAAAAGTCTAATTGAAGATCTTGAAGAAGCGAATATTAAAAAGGAATTCAGAATGGACATTGACCTGGAAGATTATAAAGATTATGGGCAACAGGTAATCGATGATTTAAAGGAATACGTAACTAAGATTCCAGGCTGGAAGCTTGCACCGAATAATTATCAGGGGGTCAGAATTAGTACCGGTGGCAATGACTGGTTTTTATTAAGAATGTCTCTCCATGACCCGGTTTTAGTTTTGAATATTGAATGCGATCTTGATAAAGACTTAAATCAGACCCTGACAGAAATTAAAGAATTTTTAAATAGATATAATGCGATTAAATCTATTGGTTTTTAAATAGGTAAAATACTGGAGTGATAATATGGACCATGAATCAAAATATGAGAAGTTAAAAGAGATATTAGCTAAGATTGATAGACCTTTGCTGGCTTTTTCTGGAGGTGTAGACAGCACTCTTTTAGCAGGTGTTGCTGCAGAGATGGGGCTTGATCTTAAAGCTATAACAATAAACTCTCCTTTTATTCCAGAAAAAGAGATTGAAGAGGCGGCTGAGCTGGCCAAAGATTTAAATATAGATCATCAGATCATTAATATTGAATTTGAGCAGTTAGGTAAGGCCTTAAAGAACAGCCCTGAGCGTTGCTATTACTGTAAAAAGATGATCTTCTCAAAGATCAAAGAATATGCTGAGGCTGAGAAAAGAACTGTTATAGAAGGTACTAATCAGGATGACCAGGGAGATTATCGCCCTGGGCTGAGGGCATTAAAAGAGTTAAAAATTAGAAGCCCTTTATTTGAGGCCGGATTACGTAAATCTGAGATCAGAGAGCTATCTGCCAGCCTGGATCTGCCAACCTGGGATAAACCTTCATTATCCTGCCTGGCTACTAGAGTAGCATATGACTCGGAAATTACTGAAGAAAAACTTGCAAGAATAGAAACTGCAGAAAAATATCTGGCTGAACTCGGATTTAATCAGTACCGGGTTCGTGATCATAACGATCTTGCCAGAATTGAGGTTCTTCCTGAAGAAAGGAAAAAGCTATTTGATTTAGAGGTTCTTGATGATTTGAATAATAAACTTAAAAGTCTTGGTTTTGATTATGTAACCTTTGATTTAGGAGGCTATAAATCTGGAAGTATGAATCAGAGTCCGGAGGTTGAAGATGAATAAAAAAGATTTAAGAGAATTACTAGAAAAAGTTAGATCAAATGAAGTTGATATTGAAACAGCCCTTAATTCTTTAAAAGATCTACCCTATAAAGATATAGGTCTTGCCAGGGTAGATAATCATAGAAGCTTAAGAAATGGTTTTCCTGAGGTGATTTACTGTGAGGGAAAATCTTTAGAAGAGATTAAAGCCATTATTACTGAAATGTTAAAGACTAATAATAATATCCTGGCCAGCAGAGCCAGTCAGGAAATTTTTGAGATGGTTAAAGAGATAGCCCCTGATGCTATTTATCATCCAAGGCCAAAAATGATTTTTATTAAACAACAGGAGCTAGAGGAAACTAATAGCAAAATTTTAGTTGTCAGTGGTGGCACATCTGATATGCCAGTTGCTGAAGAGGCAGCAGTCACAGCAGAAGCTCTTGGAAATAAAGTCGATAGGCTTTATGACGTTGGTGTAGCAGGGATTCACAGACTTTTAGGCAGTCTTGATAAATTGGATCAGGCATCTGTAATAATTGCTGTTGCCGGTATGGAAGGAGCTCTAGCCAGTGTTGTTGGTGGCCTGGTTGATAAACCAGTAATAGCCGTACCTACCAGTGTCGGTTATGGAGCTAACTTTGGCGGGGTTTCTGCTTTGTTAACAATGTTAAATAGCTGTGCCAGTGGTGTTGGCGTTGTTAATATTGATAACGGATTTGGGGCAGCCTATCTGGCCAGTACTATTAATTTGCAGATCGAGAATGCTTTAAAAGGGAGCGATTAATTTGGAAAAAATACTTTATTTTGATATAAATTCAGGGATTAGTGGCGATATGACAATTGGAGCTCTGCTGGATCTAGATATAGACCAGAATGAATTCAAAGAAGAGTTAAAGAAACTAAAGCTGGATGAATATAGACTGGAAATAACCAGGCAGAAGAAGAATGGTATAACTGGAACAGATTTTAAAGTTATTCTAAATAAGAGTACTGGTCATCATAATCATGGCCATAATCATGACCATAGTGCAAGTCTTTCTGATTGTAATAACCATAGCCATAAATCCAGCCACTCTCATCACCACAGTCATAATCGCAATTTCAATGATATCAAAAAGTTAATTAATAATAGTGACTTAAGTGATGCTGTTAAAGAATTAAGTATTACAATATTTGAAAAAGTAGCCAGAGCCGAGGCAAAGGTCCATGATAAAGATATTAGTCAGGTTCATTTTCATGAAGTTGGAGCTGTTGATTCTATTGTGGATATAGTTGGGACTGCAATACTTATTGAGATGTTAAATCCTGATCATATCTACTCTTCAAAGATACCACTGGGGACAGGCTTTGTAAATGCCGATCATGGCAACATTCCTGTGCCTGCACCGGCAACTATTGAAATTTTAAAAGATGTACCAGTCTATTCTAATGGCATTAAAAGTGAACTGGTTACTCCAACAGGAGCAGCTATTATCAAGACCCTTGCCGAGGAATTCATTTCTTTACCTGAATTAAATATTGGAAAAATCGGCTATGGTACAGGAAAAAAGGAACTCGAGATAACAAATGTATTAAGGGTCTATCAGGCTAAAAAAAAAGAGTAGATAATTTAGTCTTACTTGAGACAAATATTGATGATATGAATCCTGAAATCTACTCCTACCTTTTTGATGAGCTATTTGCAGAGGGTGCTCTTGATGTATTTTTAACTGATATTAAAATGAAGAAAAATCGACCTGGGGTCATGCTGTCTGTTCTCTGTCCTGAAAAGAAACAGTTAGATCTGGAAAAGATAATTTTTAAAGAAACTACGACATTAGGTATTAGAATTAAAGAGATTAAAAGAAGTTGCCTTAAAAGAAAGTTTCTTAATTTTAATTCCAGTTTTGGAACTGTTACTCTTAAAGCAGCTTTTTATAATGGTGAGTTAATAAAGTTTTCTCCTGAATATGAAGAATGTAAAGAAATAGCAAAGTCAAAGGGTATGCCATTGCAGCAGGTTTATCAGCAGATTATATCTGAAAAAATGTTAGACCAGTAAGATAGTTAAATTTTATTTATTGAAAGAGGTGAAGCATGAATATTAATCCAGAAGAGATTCTTATTCTCAAAGAATATGATGAGGTTAAAGCAGGCAGCAGAATTAATGATTACCTTGACAAACAGTATAATATAGATTCGGCTAAAATAAAAGATAAATTAATTGAAAAGAGCTTAATGGAGGTTAATCAAAAGAAAGCCAGTTATGCATTAACTGCAAGGGGTGAAGAGATTATTAATGATCATCCCCATTTGATTTATTACCATAGAAGAAAATTATTGCAGAAAAATATTGATCTTAATAAATTTCATAATACCTATCTTGAATCTAAAGAAAGCAGTTATAGAAAAGTTGCCCTTGATCTTCTTAAAGAAAATAGCAAAAAAGCTAGAAAGAAAAAAGCCTGGAATGATTATAGAAATATATTTTTAAGTATGGCCAATATTTATAGAGATATTGATAAAGATCAAAAAACCTTAAAGAATTTAATGAAAGTCTATCATATTGATCTTAGTGGTTTGAGTAATAACAATAACTTTAACCCAATTATGATTAGGATAGCTCCAGGAATTATTGATGAAATAAAAGAATTGATAGTGGAACTACAATATCAGGAAGATGAATTAAAGACTATTTATCAATCAGTTGTTGAGAGACTTGACCTTCCAAGACAGAATTATTCAGTTTCAAAGCAGTTTGAGTATTTAATTACTGCTCTTAAAGATGGGGCAGAGAGTGTCAATATTAAAATCCAGAAAGATAATATTAAATTAACAAAAAAGCAGGAAAAAGACAAAGGTATTATAAAGGGGATTTTAAGTAAAATTTTCTCTAAATAATTATAAAGGCTGGTGTTAATTTTGTCGTTGATGAGTCAATTAATCGAGTCAGATTCCAGCCAGCTATTAAAGTATAATGCTGGCGATATAATTTTTGATTATGGGGATTCTGCTGATGATATTTATATAGTTGTGCAGGGAGAAATTATTCTATCTAAAAAAGCTAGAGGTGCTGAAGAAGCCTTTGAAATCATAAAATCTGGAGGTTTATTTGGTGAACTAGCTCTAATCAATAATCAAACTAGAAAGATTAGAGCTACTGCAGCTCAGAATGGTGCTTCCATTTTCAGTTATTCAGCTAAAGATTTTTTTGACCTGATTGGAGCAGATACAGAAATAAATCAACAATTAATTAATACCCTGGTTTCAAGAATACAGCAATTAGAAGATCCAGTTAAGATTAATTTAGATTTAGACTCTATTAAGTCAAACCAGAATGAAGAGTCTAAAAAAGAGTCACCAGGCGAGTTTTTCCTGGATGGCCATGGGAATTACAACAGGGAGGCTCCAGAATCATATCAGCATTACCTTTACTCAAAAGATATAGACTGCCCTGCCTGTGGCAATAACTTTAAAGCTAAAATTATTCGAAGATCAAGATTGAGACTTGAAAAGATAAAAGATAATTTAAGAAAAGTCTATAAAAATTTCGAACCTATCTGGTATCGAATTCGGGTCTGTCCTCAATGTTATTATGCAGCCCCAGGAATTAAATTTAATGATATTTCTAAGGCCAATAAGCAAAAAATAAGAAAAGAATTTAAAATTTATGTAGAAAGAAAAATATCAAGTCAATTTCAAGCAGGCTTTAGTGAGCCAAGGAATTTAAATCAAGTCTTTAATAGTTATTATCTAAATATTGCCTGTTATAATTTTATTGGTGTTGAAAAGGAGCAGGTTGCAGCATCCTGGCTCAGATTAAGCTGGCTTTATAGTGATCAGGATGAAGTTGAGCTTGCAAATAAAGCATCAGAAAATGCTTACCAGGAGCTCAAGGATTTTTATTATAAAGAAAATAATCAAAACTTGAATTCCCAGGCTAAAGAAAAGCTATCTTTACTGCTGGCAGATCTATCAATTGAACATGGTCATCATGAAGAAGCAATGCCTATTTTAGATAAAATTGTTAGAAAATCAACAACTAAGCCATATTATAAAGAGTTAGCCAGAGATAAATTTATTAAAATAAGAGAAGAAAATAATCAGAAAGAACGGTGATATAATGAAAAGCAGTCAATTTTTCATATTATTAATTCTTATAATAATGATTTTGATGGCTGTAACTAATCCAGGTATGGATGATTATGTAAGCTGGGTTGCCGATCAGTCAAGTGAAGAAGCATCTAATCAATTTGAAGAATTACTCACCAGATTTGTTGGAGAACCAATGATTAGAAGGGCTTCCAGTCGAAATAATTATGTTATATTTAGTATTTATGAGACTAATATCCCGGATTTAAATGGTGAAGAAAGTTCAACAACTATTGGTATATTCGGTAATTTTTTTGTTTTAAATAGTCCTGACTAATCTTATTATCTGGAGGTTTTAAAAATGAAATCGATAGTAGATGTTCCTGGAATAAAGGTTGGCCATGCCCAGCTGGAAAAAGAGTTGACAGGTTGCACTGTTATTTTAACAGGCGAAAAAGGTGCAACTGCAGGAGTGGATATTAGAGGAGGGGCACCAGGCAGCCGGGAATCAGCCCTGCTGGCCCCGGAGAAAGCTGTTGATAAGGTACATGGAATCCTTTTAACTGGTGGCAGCGCTTTTGGACTTGATGCAGCAGCCGGGGTAATGAAATACTTAAAAGAAAATAATATTGGTTTTGAGACAGGTGTAATACCAGTCCCAATAGTTCCAGCTTCAGTTATCTTTGATTTTCTGATAGGAGAACCTGCCTGGCCAGATGCCAGCCTGGCATATTCAGCCTGTAAATCGGCTTCTTCAGCAGAAATGAAAAAAGGAAATATTGGAGCAGGAATTGGAGCTACAATTGGAAAGGTCAAAGGGCCCGCGTTTATGATGAAATCAGGTATCGGTACTGCCTACTATCAATTTCCAAATGGCATAAGTATTGGAGCTGTTGTTGTATTGAATGCTTTTGGAGATCTAAGGTGTCAGCATTCCGGTAATATAATTGCCGGGGCTTATGATAGAGAAGAAAATGAGTTTTTAAATACAATGAACATGCTGGAAAGTCATGAAGGTAATAAAGAATTTGGTATAGAAAATACAACCCTTGCAGTCATTGCAACTGATGCCAGTCTTAATAAAAATCAGGCGAAAAAAGTAGCCGAACTTGGCCAGAATGGACTGGCCAGAAGTCTCACCCCTGCCCATACAATGCTTGATGGAGATACAGTCTATGCAGTTTCTACTGGAGATAAAAAGATAGATATTTCACTGCTTGGTAATAAGGCTGCTGAAATTATATCTGAAGCAATTTTAGATTCAATCCATTCAGCTGAAAAGATCGCTGGTATTCCTTCACTGAAATATCTAAAAGAAAGAAAATAAACGCATACAGATTTCCCCATTACCCCAGTATTATCACAATTATCTTAATATTACTAATTTATATAAACTGTTGAAATATATACCTGGATTGTGATATGATAAACATGGTAATTAAAGTTTTCACAAAAAAATTTAAGTTTAAGGTAATGGCGTTTTAATTTTTCCTATCAAAGTGAAGAAATTCACTTATTTTAATCTATTTAAGGGGTGAGGTTTGTGGAGAAAAAAAGTTATGATAGTTTTCAAATAGGTGAGACTGCTTCTTTTTCTAAAACTATTACAGAGTCTGATGTATCAAATTATGCAGGGATTACCGGAGATTTTAATCCGGTACATATTGATCAGGAATATGCTAAAGATTCATTTTTTAAAGATAGGATCGTTCATGGAATGCTTTCGGCAGGTTTAATTTCTGCTGTTCTAGGAACCAAATTGCCTGGTCCAGGAGCTATTTATCTTTCTCAGGATTTAAAATTTAAAAAGCCAGTTAAAATTAATGATACTCTTACAGCCAGAGTAGAGGTTATTGATAAAAAACCAGGAAAAAATATTCTTGAATTAAATACAAGCTGTTTTAATCAAAATGATATTGAAGTATTGACTGGTAATGCAGAAGTAATGATAAATACTTAAAAATTAATGGAGGAATCAAATATGGATTTTAATTTAACAGATACGCAGAAAATGATTCAAAAAGTGGTTAAAGATTTTGCAGAAAAAGAGGTTAAGCCAATAGCGGCAGAAATTGATAAGACTGGAGAATTCCCGACTGATAATTTAAAGAAAATGATCAAGTCTGATATGTTAGGCATTCCTTTTCCTGAGAAATTAGGAGGTGCAGGTGGGGATACTTTAAGTTATATTATAGCCGTTGAAGAACTATCAAAGGCCTGTGCAGTTCATGGGATAATATTATCAGCACATACATCATTAGGCTGTCAGCCTATTTATCAATATGGTAATGATAAACAGAAAGAAAAGTACTTAAAACCGATGTTAAAGGGAGAAAAATTAGGAGCATTTGCATTAACAGAAGCTGATGCTGGCTCAGATGCATCTAATATTCAGACTGTAGCTGAAAAAAAAGGCGATAAATATATCTTAAATGGTAACAAAATATTTATTACCAATGCAGGGGTTGCTGATACTTTTATAATCTTTGCAATGACAGATAAATCAAAAGGGACTAGAGGGATATCTGCCTTTATAGTCGAAAAAGATTATCCAGGCTTTACTTTAGGAAAAAAAGAAGAAAAAATGGGTATCAATGCTTCAGATACCAGGGAACTAATTTTTCAGGACTGTGAAGTCCCTGCAGAAAATCTATTAGGAAAAGAAGGCCAGGGCTTTGTAATTGCAATGAAGACACTGGATGGCGGTAGAATTGGTGTTGCTGCCCAGGCATTAGGCATAGCTGAAAGGGCTCTAGAAGAATCAGTAAAATATCTTGGAGAGCGTGAACAGTTTGGCAGACCAATAGGTAAATTTCAGGGTCTTCAGTGGATAGTTGCTGAAATGGCAACAAAAATAGAGGCTGCTAAAAATCTTGTCTACAAAGCTGCTAAAACTAAAGATGAAGGCAAGAAATTCTCTAAAGAAGCTGCTATGGCTAAATATTTTGCTTCAGAGACAGCTACCGATGTTGCCAATAAGGCCATACAGTTACATGGTGGTTATGGCTATATGAAAGAATATCCAATTGAAAGATTATTAAGAGATGCTAAAATTACTGAAATATATGAGGGAACAACTGAGGTTCAAAAAATGGTAATTGCAAATTCAGTTTTATAACAGGGAGGCATTAATTAAAATGAAGATAGTCGTTTGTATTAAACAGGTACCAGATACTGATGAGGTAAAAATAGATGAAGAAAAGGGTACCCTTATTAGAAAAGGTGTACCCAGCATTATAAATCCAGAAGATAGAAATGCTCTAGAGGAAGCTGTCAAAATAAAAGAGGAAAATGGAGCTGAGGTTATAGCTATTACCATGGGGCCACCACAGGCCAGAGAGGCTTTAAGGGAGGCCTATGCAATCGGGGCTGACCAGGTTATCCTATTATCAGATATAGTATTTGCCGGCTCTGATACCTGGGCAACAGCTTATACTTTATCCCAGGCTATCAAAGAGCTTGGAGATGTTGATTTAATATTATGTGGCCGTCAGGCAATTGATGGAGATACAGCCCAGGTAGGCCCGCAGATAGCTGAAAACTTAGATTTACCCCAGTTAACATATGTTAAATCACTGGAAATCAATAATACTAAAATATCTGTCAGTAGAGCTATAGAAGATGGCTCAATGGAATTAGAGACAGAGCTGCCGGCTTTAGTAACAATTTTAAATACAATAAATCAGCCAAGATATCCAAGTATTAAAAGGATTATTGAAATATATAATCAGGATAAAATAATAAATTGGACCAAAGATGATATTGAACTTGATGAAAATAAATTAGGACTTGATGCTTCTCCGACCCAGGTTGCCAATACCTTTGTGCCAACCCATGAAAAAAAGGGAGAAATATATGATTCAAAAACCCAGAGTGCTGTAAAATTATTAGTAAATAACCTGAAACAAGAGAAAGTAATATAGGAGGAATTTTGGATGCTTAAAATAATTGATAAAAATTGTGTTGGCTGTGAAGCCTGTATAGATAAATGTCCCTATGATGCCTTATATATGAGGGAAAATATTGCAATTGTTGATAAAGAAAAATGCACATTATGTGGTGTATGTGTTGATCACTGTAACTTTGAAGCAATCGAGTTAATTACTAATTCTCAAAAAGATAATTCATACTTAAATCAATATGAAGGTATATGGGTTTTAGCTGAACAGAGAGAGGGAGAGTTATTAAATGTATCGATTGAGTTAATAGGTGAAGCCAGGAAATTGGCTAAAAAGAAAGATGCCAATGTAACAGCTGTTTTAGTTGGAAATAATTTATCAGAGCAGGCTAAGACATTAATTAATAGAGGTGCTGATAAAGTATTCCTATTAGAAAATAAAGAACTTGAAAACTATAGAACTGAGCCATATACCCAGGTGATATCTGATTTAATTAAAGAAGAAAAACCTGAGATAGTCTTATTAGGGGCTACCAATAATGGTAGAGATCTTGGCCCGAGACTGGCAGCCAGGCTTGATACTGGATTAACAGCAGACTGTACAGAACTTGATATAGACTCTGAAGAAGAGATCCTCTTGCAGACCAGGCCAGCTTTTGGTGGCAATTTAATGGCTACAATTGTCTGTCCAGAACATCGGCCACAGATGGCTACTGTTAGGCCAGGAGTTATGATGGAGTTAGAAGAAGACAGCAATCGGACTGGAGAAATAATCAAAATTGAACCTGAGATTGAAGAAAAGAATATAATAACTAAGATTAAAGATATAATTAAAGAGCCTAAAGCTTCAATTAATTTAGAAAGTGCAAATATTATTGTTGCCGGCGGTAGAGGTGTTGGCTGTCCTGAAAACTTTAGTTTAATAGAAGAGCTTGCTCAAACTGTGGACGGCGAAGTCGGGGCATCACGGGCTGTAGTTGATGAAGGCTGGATACAAAAAGAACATCAGGTAGGCCAGACTGGCAAAACAGTAAAACCAACCTTATATATTGCCTGTGGTATCTCAGGGGCAATCCAGCATAAAGCTGGAATGCAGAACTCAGATTATATAATAGCGATTAATAAAGATCCAGAAGCCCCAATTTTTGATATATGTGATTATGGTATTGTTGGTGATTTAAAAGAAATCATCCCGGAATTAATAGATGAAATAGCTTAAATATAATATAAATTATACCCTGGATGAATATTTAATATCCAGGGTAAATTTAGTTTAATAGACTTTCTAATAGAATTAATGAGTAAATTATGTGGGCAAACTGAAAAAATTTTAATCTTTCATTTGTTTATAGTATAATAAAAACAATAAAATGTAATTATTCAGAAAATTTATAGAAAGTTAGAGGTGATAATAATGGCTCATATCTTTAATCCTGAAAATAAAGATAAACTTATATCAGATGAAAGAAGGAGGCTCTTTAAACCTGAAAGACTGCTTACTGCTGCTGGATTAAAAGAGGGGATGTCAGTTTTTGATGTTGGCTGTGGGAATGGTTTTTTTGCACTACCTGCTGCTAAAATTGTTGGAGATAATGGCAGAGTTTTTGGCTTTGATATTTATCAGGAAATGCTGGACTCATTAAATTCAAGGGCAGAGGAGTCTGATATTAATAATATTAAAACTTTAAAAGTTTCAGAAGAAGGGGCAAATCTTTCTGAAATAAATATGCTTAAAAATAAAGAAATTGATTTTATAATTATGGCTAATATACTCCATGAAGTTCCTGACATCAATAATTTTTTAAAAGATTATCTTAAATTTTTAAAAACTGGCGGGCGCCTGCTAGTTATAGAATGGAGAAAAAAAGAGACAGAAGAAGGCCCTGGTTTAGAGCATAGACTGAGCCCTAAAGAGGTAATTAATCTTATGAAAGAGCAGGGTTTAAAACCTATCTACAGCAGAGTTATTAATAACAATTATTACCTAAAGATATCAGAGAAATAATTAATAAAAAAATATTAACATTTTTTACAAAAATACTTGACAATGATTTTGACTTAGAATATAATGTAACAAGGATAAAAGTTTTTTATAAAAATATAAGTAAGTTTATCCTGGAAAGTAGGTGAAACATGGCTGAAATATATATTTCAGGAGACGGAGAAATCACTTTTGATAAAGAGGTAATGGATGCAATTGGTGTCAAACCAGGTGATGATGTTTTGATTCAAGAGACTGAAGAAGGTATAATTATTTCTAAGGCTAAGAAAAATTAATATCAGGGGGTTGGCTGAAATGATGATTGATTTAATCATTGATGGAGCAACCGTTCTGACAATGGAAAATGGCGTCGGTTATTATAACGACGCTTCTATTGGTATAAATAATGGTAAAATAACTTTCATTGCAGAACAAAATGATAGTATTACAGATAAATATAAAGCGAAAGAATATATTTCAGGTAAAGATAAATTAATTATGCCAGGATTTATTGATGCTCATATGCATACAGAAATATCTATATTTAGAGGGCTGGCTCAGGACTTAAATAACTGGATGGAATTAGGACTATGGCCCTTTAGCCAACACCTGGATCAGGAAGCCTCTGAGGCGGCTATTAGACTGAATATACTGGAAGCAATTAAGAATGGCACAACTACTATTGGAGATTTTGGCTCAGAAATAGATATTACTGCAAGTACCTGTCAGGAATTCGGTGTAAGAGGTGTTCTGGCTAAAACGATAAATGAGCTTGATAAAAAGAATCCAGCTGAACCTGGACAGTTATATAATTTTGATCACAAAAAAGGTGAAAAAGAATTAGATTCTGCATTGAAAATTATAGATAAATATAAAAATGATGATTTACTAGACTTTAATTTAGGGCCTCAGGCACTGGATATGGTTTCAATGGATTTATTAAAGGAGATCTATAAACAGGCAAGAAACCTTGATATTCAAATCCATATGCATGTAGCTCAGGGTGACAGAGAAGACTGGCAGATTGAAAAGAGATATGGAGATAGAACTATCCCAATTTTAAATAAAAACAAACTTTTAGGACCTGAATTAAGAGCAGTTCACTTAACTGAAGCGACACCAGAAGAAACGAAACTGCTGGCAGAATCAGGTGCAGCATTGACAATTTGCTCCGGGAGTATAGGAATAATTGATGGCCTTGTCCCACCTTTACAGGAATTTTTAGAAGTTTCTGATCGCATTTCTTTAGGGAGTGATCAGGCTCCAGGCAATAATTGCAATAATATGTTCAATGAAATAAAACTGACTTCGTTATTCAATAAAATTAAATCATCTGATCCCAGGGTTTTAAATGCCGGCCAGGTTTTACAGTTTGCAACAAGTAAAGCAGCAGAAGCTTTAAATATCTCAGATAAAGTTGGTTCAATAGCTCCTGGGAAAGAAGCGGACTTAATTTTTATTGATTTAAAATCACCTGCTCTAACACCAGTTATAAATTCGCCATTAAGAAACCTGGTTCCTAATTTAGTCTATTCAGCCTCAGGCCAGGAGGTAGAATCAGTCATGATTTCAGGTGAGTTTGTAGTTAAAGATCATAAATTTTTGCCTGCCAATGAAGAGCAGATTATCAATAAAGCAAATCAAGAGGCTAAAAGATTAATGGCAAAAGTTGATAGAGACTGGCTTAAAGAGAAATCACCACTTTATAAACTTCAGGAAAAAGGTTACTTATGAAAAAAATCCTAATATTGTTATTAGCTTTAGCATTAATTTTTGGATCTTTAGCATTATATTATGAGCTGCAGCGAGGAGAAGAGAAGCCAGTAATTGTTTATATAATAGATGCAAGTTTTAACCCAATGTTTGGACCGACCAATAGAATTCAAAGACCTGACGATTACAGATTAAGGCCAGGTCACGGACAGCTGGTTAGAGAAATAATTGAGAGCAGCGCTGGAACCAGCAATTTAATAATTCGGGAAAGAGAAATTCAGCCTATCAGCCAGGCAGAAAGACGTCAGCAATTTGAAGAATTTCTCCAGGAAATTTATTTTGAGCAGATAGTAAATCAGAATAAGCGAGTATTAATTAATATAAGTCTGGCATTTATGGATGGCAACCAGGTTGAAGAAGAACTTTTTCAAAACTTAAAAGATATGGGAATTACAACGATTGCAGCTGCAGGCAATAGTGGCGATGATTATTTGTATTATCCGGCATCCTATGAGGGGACTTTTTCAATAACCAGCGGCAGCAGACGAGGATTGGCTGATTATGCCACCTATAATAATAGAGTCGATTTAGCTGCTTCTGGTGATGTAGTCCGTTATCTTCCAGGAAGAATGAGTTCATTTCAGACAATAACCTATAGGCAAGCAGGAACCTCCTTTGCAGCCCCCAGGGTAACTGGTCTCTTAGCTGGTATATTATCAAGAAGTTCTAAAGATTATTCCGGCGAGGAATTAATTGAAATAGCTAAAGATAATGCCAGAATAATTAATGATTCTATTAGTTTAATTTCTCCAAACCGCTTATTATATAATACAGATAATAAGTTTTTTTGGAGACAATTATATTTAAGGGGAGTGCTAATATTATTTGCTATTTCAATATTCCCGAGCTGGTATTTAATTAAGTATAAGAGGTTATTAATTAGATACAGGAATATAAATAGTCCTGAAAAATACTTTGTATATTTTAATAAGCTGAATATAAAAGAAGCAAAGAAAGTAAAAGAAACAATAAAAGAAAGTTTTGAAGATAAATTTGATTTTAATCAGTTTTTAGATTTTCTGAGATACTGGTTATTAAAAAAGAAAGAAGACCCTGAAAAATTAGCAGATAAACTCCTTAAACATGCTCCTGATTATACTGATAATCTAACAAATGACTGTACTTTCTTTAAGTTTACAAATGAAATCGAAAGTACTGCCAGCAGAAATAAGATCGACCAATTTTCAAGATTCTGGCTTGAAATTTTAAAGCAGAAAGAAGAATGGAATCGAGTTAAAAGGTTTACTATTGACAATCTTGAAACTGCTAGAGATCCCTGGTTAATATATTATTTTTTAGTAACTTTAATAGATTTAAGAGAACAGTCTTATCTTTCAGCTGATGAAGTTGAAAATATCAATAATAAATTAGAGCGTATTAAAAAGAAAGATGACCCATTGATTAAAGAATCATTAATATTATGGTATAATAAAATAGAATAAAATAATAAAATCCCCGCCGACAAGCGGGGATAGTATATTTTTATAATTATTTTTTATTAGAAAGAGTAGCCAAATCCAAGCTTGAACCTATTTGTATCAGAAGTAATACCATTAACAGAAGCTCTAATATCAATATTTTGCTGGAGGTCATAGATAACCCCGGCCTGATACATTAGTGCTAAATCACTATCTGGTGCTACCAGTCCTAATTCTCCTGCTATTCTTAAATTATCAGCAGCTGGAATAGAGGTATTCAAACCTAGAAAGACTGAGTTGTCAACAACATAGCCACCTGTTACTGCAAATTCAGGGCTTAACTGGTATTTTAAGCCAAGACGGGAATAGGGATCTCCTATTTCACCAAATATCCCTGCAGTATTGGTAATGCCAAAGTCTCCACCAATGGAAAAGCCAGTGTCTCCTCCTGGAACAAGACTAACTGTGAAATAGCCCTGGCCTTCATTGACAGTCGGTTCGACTAAGGCTTGAGTTGAGGTTGTAAAAGTTAAAAGAAATGCAAGAACTAAGACTAAAGTTAAATATTTTTTCATTTTTATAGATACCTCCTTTTGGGTTTCGTTATATTATTCTATAAAAAAATCTTTTTTCCTTTATTTTTAATAAATTTTCTAGGAGGCTCTAATATGAGGTTAGCGATTATAATAATTATTGTGGCAGGCTTAATGTTAGGTGCAGGATATTTTTTAGCTGAATTTATTTACCCTTTGCCAGCAGATGTTGCAGAAGAGTATTTAAATACCTTTGTAACTGAAGATTTTGAAAACATGGTTAAATTTCATCATTCAGGATTTGAAAGACCATCAGCTGAGCGATTAACTGACTCTTTTAATGATTTCAGTAATAATTTCAGTTTATTTGAGATTGAATTAGTGGAATTTGATTCTTTAGAAGAGTCTCTCTTTGAAGCTGAGTACCAGGTTGAGATTAATTATATCAGTGAATTTTTTGAAGATATAAATATTGACTTTGTAATGGAGTTATCTAGAGATGGTATCCTGGATTGGAAAGTTCACTGGAATGACTATCTTCCATTACCTGAATATGGCCTGGAAGCTTCTTATGATAGAAGACGGCTTTATCCTGAAAGAGGGAGTATTTATGATAGAAATGGAGAATTATTAGCTGGCGGTGGATCAGTAATAAATATTGGAATTCAGCCAGGTCGAGTTGAAGATCCAGAGTTATTGCACGAAACACTTTATGAAGAACTTGTTCTTTCAGAAGAATATTTAACAGGAGAATACCAGGCAGAGGGTGTACAGGATCACTGGTTTGTCCCTGTAGCTACTGTATCTGAATCAGAATTTGCTGAATTAGACCCAATTCTTCGCCCAATTCCAGGTATTTTTTTTAGGAGACAGGATAGTAGAGTTTATCCATATGATACGACAGTTGGCCATATTACAGGTTATTTAGGCGAAGTAACAGCAGAGATGATTGATTATTATCCTGAAAGGGATTATCAGGCTGGAGAAAGAGTAGGAAGAAGTGGTCTGGAGATTGGTCAGGAAGAAATTCTTAGAGGAAAGCCAGGTTATGAATTTTATATAGAAACAGAAGGTGACCGGGAATTATTCAGGCAATTAACAGCAGTTGATGGAGAGGATATCAATATCTCGCTGGATATTTCATTACAGAATGAAGCTGTAGATATACTGGCAGGGGAGAGGGCTTCATTAGTTTTATTAGATGCAAATTCCGGGGAAATAATTGTTCTTGCCTCTACACCAGGTTTTGATCCTAATGAGTTTGTACAGGGGATTAGTGGCTCCAGATGGTCACAATTAACGACTGATCCAGATAGGCCATTATTTAATCGGGCAACTCAGGGCCGTTACCCTCCAGGTTCTACCTTTAAAATATTAACTGCTGCTGCAGCTTTAAATGAAGGAATTTACGAGCTGGATAGCGAATTTAATGATCAAGGAGAACTGACAGTTGAAGGTAATATTATTAGAAATTTTGAGAGAGAAGTTTTTAATCAACATACTTTAGAGGATGCAGTTGTCCGTTCAATCAATACTACAATGGCTAAAGTTGGACTGGAATTAGGTGCTGAAGAGCTGGAAAATTATTTTAATAGTTTTAGCCTGTCATCAGCTCCAGACCTTGGCTTACCTTTACAGGCAGGTCAAATCGGAAATCCAGGCAGAAGTCAGGTCGGTTTGGCCTGGTCAGCAATTGGACAGGATCAGGTATTGATCTCACCACTCCATATGGCAAAACTATTTATTCCCTTTGCTAATAATGGGTATGCTCCAGAAGTTACATTAATGATAGATGACTATGGTTATGAGATGGATCAGGTGATATCTGAAGAGACAGCTGAGAGTTTACAGGGAGCATTAAGAAAAGTTGTAACTGATGGCACAGGCCGCCAGGTGGATCTTGATGGCATTAATATTTACGGGAAGACCGGCACAGCTGAAATAACAGGAAGAGACCCTCATGCCTGGTTTGCCGGTTTTATTGAAGACTTTCAGGATAGAGATTTAGCATTTGCATTATTAGTTGAAGAAGGTGGGGTGGGGGGACGTGTTGCCGCTCCGCTGGTTAGGGAATTTTTTGAAAGAGTTATTGAAACTGGCTTAATAGAAGAATTGGATGAACTGGATTAAAATTCTAATAAGGAGAGTGAAAAAATGGCAAAGATAATCGTTCCATTAGCCCGAGGATTTGAAGAGGTTGAAGCGGTGACTGTAATTGATCTTTTGAGAAGAGCAGATATTGAAGTTGTTGTTGCAGGTTTAACAGAGACAGATGTAATGGGAGCCCATGGCCTAATAATTCAAGCAGATCAGCGGTTTAAAAATATCAACTGGCGGGTATTTGATGGGATTGTCTTGCCAGGTGGAATGCCAGGTGCTGAAAATTTGAGGCAGGATAAAAATATTATCTCTTTAGTTCAGGAATTTGATGCCAGAGATAAACTTGTTGCTGCAATCTGTGCAGCTCCAATTGTACTCAAGGGTGCAGGAATTTTAGACGGTAAGAAATTAACTTCTTATCCTGAATTTGCAGATGAATTTGTTAGATATGATTACCTTGAAGACCCGGTTGTAATTGATGATAATATAATAACCTCAAGAGGGCCTGGAACAGCCATGAATTTTGCTCTGTCAATTATTGAATACTTAAAAGGAGAAGAAGAAAGAGTTAAACATGAAGAAAACCTATTATATAAACTCTAAATATAATTAAGATCTAAACTTGAATAATATATTAAAGATAAACGGCCTCTATCCCCGAAATTCGAGAATAGAGGCCGTTTGATTTCTATTTTTAGATTTGATATAAGAGTTCATAATAATCAGTGAGCATTCTTTCAGCAGAAAAACGATCATGGGTCATCTTTATACTATATTGCATCATCATTAACCATCTTTCTCTATCTTCATAATAGGTTGGAATAATTTGATCTAAGAGAACATGATATAGCCCAAAGAGATCATGTTCATCCTGGCCATTACCAACATAGGCATCTCCAAATTGCCAGCCATTAATACCATGCTGACAGCTTTCATTCCACCAGCCATCTAAAGTACTGAAATTAAGAACACCATTCATGGCGGCTTTCATTCCAGAAGTACCTGAAGCTTCCATAGGACGACGAGGATTATTTAGCCAGACATCGGCGCCTCTGGTCATCATTCGACCAGTTTTAATATTATAATCTTCAAGATAAGTTACACTCTGTGGGTATTCCTTTGAGATTTCAACTATTTTTGTAATGATATCTTTCCCCTTATTGTCTTCAGGATGGGCCTTGCCAGAAAATACTAACTGTAATCTTTGATCTTCTAGGAGATGTTTGATTCTGTCAATGTCCCAGAAGATCATATCAGGTCTCTTGTAGGTTGCTGCTCTTCTGGCAAAACCAATCAATAATCTATCTTCTCTGAATTTTTGACCATTTTCCTCTTCAATAAAATCAATTAAAGCTTTTTTATTTTCTTTATGCAGTTTAGAGATTTCTTCTTTATCAAAAAGGCTGTCAAACATCCTTTCATCAACCCAGGAAGGCAAATGCACACCATTAGTTATTGAGATAATAGGGGCTCTATCTTCTACATGCTGCCACATTTCTCTGGCTGTTACTCCATGAAGTTTAGCAACACCATTTGCCCTTGAAGATAATCTTAATCCAGCCACAGTCATGTTAAAAGGATTGCCTCCAATCTCTTCCATTTCTTCTTTCTCCAGACCATTGAAGGCCCCAACTTTTTCTAAATTTTCAATTGGATGTGATTCATTGCCCTCTTTAACAGGAGTATGGGTTGTAAATACTATTTCTGATCTAACTTCTTCCCAGGCCTGATTAAATTCATAACCTTTTTTGATTTTTTCCTGGATTAATTCAGTTCCAGCAAGGGCAGCATGGCCTTCATTAAAATGATAAATATCGACATCGATATCTAATTTTCTTAAAGCTCTTACACCACCAATTCCTAGAACAATTTCCTGGGCAATTCTCTCTTCAGATGAACCTACATATAATCTTTCAGTAATCCATTTATACTTTCCATTTTCTTCAAGATTGGTATCAAGTAAGTAGATTGTGTTATTCCCAAATTTATCAACTTTCCAGACTTTACATTTAACATCAGTTTCTTCAACCTCTACAGTAACTGTAATTCCAGTATCCTCAACATGTTTATAATTTTGTCCCTCAGGAGGGAAGTTGTCATAAGGTCTTCCATAGTCATCAATTAATTGTTTGGTATAGCCTTTATTCCACATAATACCTATTCCAATAACAGGTAGATTTAAGTCTTTAGCAGCTTTCATAGTATCACCAGCTAAAACTCCTAAACCTCCAGAATAAATTCTAAAATCTTCATTTAGACCATATTCCATACAGAAATAAGCTACTCTGGCCGGGTCTTTTTTAATACCTTTAGTGATTTTTTCATTCATATTTCATTATTGCCTCCTCATATACTTAAAATCAAAAAATATTATCATATGATATGCTTATTATTATACATCAATAGCTTAAAATAGTAAAATTAAATTTTTTAAATCACTAATTTATGTTATAATTATAAGTGGATAGTTTATTATTAATGTTGTCCTGGGGAGGCCTGGTCATTTGAAGTCTTTTAAAGGTTATAATACATATGATCAATTTAGTTATGGTATAAAAGTAGGTTTAAATGGCACTGATATAAAGCTCTGGATTAAAGATGCCGATGAAGTTATTGTTAACTTATCATATAATGATAATGATCAAGTATTTGCTCAACTGGAATTAGAGGAAAAAGAAAAAAATATCTGGTATAAAAGCATTCCAGAGAGTTTGCATGGCGTTTATTATTGGTTAGAGATTGAGCGTGATGGGGAAAGGGTTGAGACTGTTGATCCCTGGGTAAAAGCAGTAGGAGTAAATAGTGAGAGAGGAATTATTGTTGATTTAGAGAAGACTAATCCTCCTGATTGGAATAAAGATAAAAGGATTAGTATAAATTCTCCGGTGGATGCAGTGATTTATGAATTGCATGTAAAGGATTTCAGTATCCATCCTGAATCTGGAATTAAAAACAAAGGTAAATATCTTGGATTTACTGAAACTGGTACAGTTAATAGTGAAGGACTGAAAACTGGTTTGGATCATCTAAAAGAATTAGGGATTACCCATGTTCAATTAATGCCAGTATTTGATTTTGCCACAGTAGATGATCAGGATATTGAAGATTATAATTGGGGTTATGATCCATTATATTATAATGTTCCTGAAGGTTCTTATGCAACTAATCCATCTAATTTTTCTAGAATTAAAGAATTAAAAAAACTAATTCAGGCTCTTCATAGAAATAATATTGGTGTTATAATGGATGTGGTTTATAATCATACATATTATACTGAGAAATCTGCATTTAATAAAATAGCTCCAGAATATTTTTATCGCTGGTATAATGAGGATGAGCTGGCTAATGGTTCAGGTGTAGGCAACGAGATTGCCACAGAAAAGGATAAAGTCCAGGAATTCATCGTGGAATCAGTCTTATACTGGGCCAGAGAATATCATATAGATGGTTTTCGGTTTGATTTAATGGCTTTAATTGATGAAGAGACAATGTTAAAAATACGAAAAGGATTATATGAAATTGATCCGGATATATTAGTATATGGCGAACCCTGGTATGCATTGCCTCCACAGTTATCAGAAAAAGAGATTATATTAAAGGGTGATCAAAAAGGCAAAGGTATTGGAGTTTTTAATGATAGTTTTAGAAATGCAATCAAAGGTGAGAATGATTTGAGAACTCAAGGATTTATTGGTGGTCATAATAATTTAGAGAGGGCAATCGAGCGAGGTATTGTTGGTGAAATAAACTATAATAAAGAAATTAAAGGTTTTGCTCTTGTACCGGAGGAGACAATTAATTATGTGAGCTGCCATGATAATCATACACTCTGGGACAAAATTCAGGGTGTTTTTCCAGCCGTAGATGAGAAAGAGAGAATTGTTTTAGATAGGTTTGCCCAGGCAATAATAATGACTTCTCAAGGGGTTCCTTTTTTATTAGGAGGAGAAGAATTTTTAAGAACTAAATATGGAAATAGTAACTCCTATAATGCTGGCAATAAAATAAATGCTTTAAAATGGGGTAGAAAAAGCAAATACAATGATACTTTTAAATATTATCAGGGTTTAATAACTTTAAGAAGAGAACATCCAGCCTTCAGGCTAAAATCTGAAGAGGAAATTCGTAAATACTTAAAGTTTTTAGAGACACCACCTGGGATAATAGCATTCAAATTAGGTCCTTATGCTGGTGGAGATAGTTGGAAGGAGATAATAGTTATCTATAATAGCTGGTGGGACTGGGCAAATGTAAACCTTGTGAATAAGAAAAATTGGAATATTATTGTTGATGACAGGCATTCTGGCACTGAAACCTTCAATACTTTTAAGGCGGATGAAGTAGATGTCCCCCCCCATTCAGTAATGGTTCTTTATTCCAATGATTAAAGCAATTAAAAATGTCCCAGGACTACCTGGGACATTTTCGATTATATAATTGAGTTTTTATCGATAATTAATGGGAATGAAGGGTCACCCTTTAATTTTTTGCCAGGGGTTATTGTAACATTTTTATCTAAAATAACATTTTCAAGTTCAGCCCCTTGGCCAACCTGGCTCTTTTGCATTACAATTGAATTTTTGACAGATGCGTTTTCACCAATCTTAACTCCTCTAAATAACACAGATTTTTCTACTTCTCCATTGATTAAGCAACCATTTGCTGCAATAATATTATGAACCCTTGCTTTACTGGTATACTTTGTAGCAGCCTCATCTTTTGGCTTTGTGAATACCGGGCCATTTGTACTAAAGAAATCATTGAATATTTTAGGCTGGAGGAGTTCCATATTTCTACGATAATATTCACTTAAAGAGCTAATTATAGCTATATAATTATGAATTTCATAACCCTGTACATTATAATTTTGAAGATTAGCTGAGACTCCATTTTTTTCAAAATCCCACTGGCCTGTAGATACACACTGATCAATTATCTCAAGAAGAATATCTTTTCTCATAATATATCTTTTTAAAGAAACCTGGGTATTTTTTCTAGTATCAGGGTTAATTTTCATATCAGTTATCCGATTATCGTCATTAATATTAATAGTTGTGTAGTGAGAATCTTTATATAGTGTTTCTAAATCCTTATATACAACTGTAATATCAGCCCTGGAATCAATATGTTGCTTTACAATCGGAACATAGTCTATATTACATACGATTGATGGATATGAGACTATAACATATTCCTGGCTGGAACGGTGTATATAATCTAAATTTGCCTGGAAGTTTTCTATATCCCCTTTATAGACATGGCCAGTTTTGTTAATGTGAGCTGGTGGTAATAAAAAGAGACCGTCATTTTTTGTATCCAAACCCCAGGCTTTACCAGGTCCTATATGATCAAGCAGTGATCTGAATCTGGACTCTAATAAAATCCCGACATTATCAATACCTGAATTGACAAGGTTAGATAATGGAAAGTCAATTAATCTATATCTACTGGCAATAGGTACTGAAGCCAGTGAACGATGGCCAGTTAATTCTTTTAAAGAAATCCCTTGAGGGTTATTATTTAGTATTGCCATAACATTATTCATTATAATATTACCTCCTTTTGTATTTTATTGATTATCCGACTATGCTTCCATGTTCGATTTTGGCACCGTTTGTAATTATTTCACCCTCTCCTATTACAGTTACATCATATTTTAAGACATCTCCTATACCGATTCTTGCACTATCTTTGATTAATGAATCCTGACCGATTATTGCTTTATTTATATAGGCACCATCTTCAATTTTTACATTAGGCATTATTACAGAGTCTTTAATTACAGCATTTCTTCCTATTTCTACTCCATAGAAAATTACTGAATTTTCTACCTCGCCCTGGATTTTTGTACCTTTATTTATCATTGAATTTCTAACTTTTGCTTCACTGCTTAAATATTGTGGCGGCCTATTTGGATTAACACTGTAGATTACCCAGTCTCTGTCATATAGGTTAAGCCCCATATTATCGGTTTTTAATAAATCCATATGAGCCTGCCAGTAACTCTTTATAGTTCCAACATCTTTCCAGTAGCCAGAGAATGTATAGGCATTTAAATGTAATTGATCATCCAGCATGGCTGGTATTATATCATTACCAAAATCACCTGAAGAGTCAGGGTTTTCAGCATCTTCCTGGAGATAATCTCGAAGCATTGGCCAGTTAAAGATATATATACCCATTGAAGCTAGATTACTTCTGGCATCATCAGGTTTCTCCTGGAAATCTACTATTCTCTTTTTATCATCAGTAATCATGACACCGAATCTGTTTGTGTCTTCCCAGGGAACTTCCATTACAGCAATGCTGGCATCAGCATTAGTTGCTTTATGATCCTCTAACATAACTGAATAATCCATCTTGTAGATATGGTCACCGGAAAGAACAAGAACATAATCTGGATCATAGAGATCAATATATTTTATGTTTTCAAAAATTGCATGGGCTGTGCCTTTATACCAGCTCCCGCCTCCTTCTCGAATATATGGGGGTAATACAGTAACTCCACCATCTCGACGGTCTAGATCCCATGAGCTTCCATTACCTATATAAGAATTTAATACAAGTGGTTCATACTGGGTTAGAACTCCAACTGTATCAATATTAGAATTTGAACAGTTACTGAGGGGGAAGTCGATCAAACGATATTCAGCACCAAAAGGAACAGCAGGCTTGGCTATTTCTTTTGTTAAAACTCCAAGTCTGGTACCCTTTCCTCCAGCCAATAACATTGCAACCATTTCTTTTTTAGACATAATATCCCTCCTGATTTATTATGGTCTAGATATTTTTCGTTTATCTTTTGCTGGCTTTAAATATATCCCTGCCAGTGGAGGCAGAGTTAATTCTATTGAATAGGGAAATCCATGGTATTCACGGGCATCAGTCTGATATTTAGTCTTTCCTGAATATTCCGAGCCCCCATAGATATCTTCATCACTATTAAGAATAACTTCATAAACCCCTTCCTTTGGAACTCCTATTCTATAATTATCTCTAGGAACAGGAGTGAAATTTAAAGCGATTATTACTGGTTGGTCATTAGTATTATAGCGGATTAAACTTAATACACTCTGACTATTATCATTTGGCTCAATCCATGCAAACCCCTTTGGACTATAATCAAGTTCCCAGAGGGGAGACTCATTTAGATAAGTTTGATTTAAATCTCTAACAAAGTTCTGGATTTCCTGATGTTTTGTATAATCCAGAAGAAACCAGTCTAATTCCTGTTTATAGTTCCATTCTATAAATTGTCCGAACTCTCCACCCATGAATAATAACTTTTTGCCTGGGTGGGCCATCATATAGGCATAAAGCAGTCTTAAATTAGCAAATTTCTGCCAGTAATCTCCAGGCATTTTATCAAGTAGAGATCTTTTGCCATGAACAACTTCATCATGGGATAAAGGCAGTACAAAGTTCTCAGAATAGGTATACATTAATGAAAAAGTTAATTTATTATGCTCCCATTTTCTAAATACAGGATCAGACTTCATGTATTCAAGGGTATCATTCATCCAGCCCATATTCCATTTCATATTAAACCCGAGTCCACCAATATAGCCTGGAGAAGTGACCTGGGGCCAGGAAGTAGATTCTTCAGCTATCATCATGACACCTGGATATTGGGAAAATACTACTTCATTCATCTTTCTTAAAAATTTAATTGCATCAATATTTTCTCGGCCACCATATTCATTGGGGACCCAGTTTGAATTTTCTTTGCCATAATCGAGATATAGCATGTTACTTACAGCATCAGCTCTTATACCATCAATATGGTATTCTTCAAACCAGAAGATGGCATTGGAAATTAAAAAGCTCCATACCTCCGGTTGTCCGAAATCAAAGTTTAGAGTGTCCCATTGTGGATTTTCAGCTCTTAACTTAATATTGCTTTCATATAATTCAGTTCCATCAAATAATCTAAGACCATGATCATCTTTACAGAAATGGCTAGGAACCCAGTCAATAATAACTCCAATTCTGGCTTGATGGCATTTGTCAACAAAATATTTGAAGTCTTCAGGGCTGCCATATCTACTTGTTAGAGCAAAATATCCTGTTGTCTGATATCCCCAGGACCCATCAAAGGGATGTTCTGCGATTGGCAGGAGTTCAACATGGGTATAATTCATTTCCTGTAGATAAGGAATTAAGAGATCTGCAATCTCTTTATAATTATAAACTTCATTTTTAGAATTTCTTTTCCAGGAACCTAAATGGACTTCATAGATTGAAACAGGTTCTTTAAGAATATCTGTGTTTTCTCTCGTTTTTAACCATTTACTATCATTCCACTGGTATTTGTCCATATCAGTAACGATTGAGGCGGTTTTAGGTTTTTTTTCTGCTTTAAATGCATAGGGGTCTGCTTTAACCCGTTCCTGTCCGTTATAGCCAGTAATCCAGTATTTATATTTATCTCCTGGTCTGGCTTCAGGTATAAAACCAACCCACAAACCACTATCTTCAATCTTTTTTAACTGGTTCTTATTTTTTTGCCAGTCATTAAAGTCACCAACAACTGAAATTTTTTCTGCATTAGGTGCCCAGACAGTAAATTTAGTTCCAGATTCGCCGTTATACTCTCCAGGATGTGCTCCCATAAAATCATATGCCTGATAATGTTTACCACTGTGGAATAGATATTGATCATAATTTGTAGGCTTAATACTTTTCATTTAAAAAACCCCCTGCCAAAAAAATACTTTTCTCACTTAATTAATTCTCGATAAAAGTAATAATACCTGCTTTTATAAGTTAAAGTTTATAAGAAATTATAAGTAATCTGGAATAATAAAAAGTTTGACAGAGTTATTTTATTTTATTAAAATATAACTATCCTGGCAATACTATAAGTTTATAAGTGGGAGTGATAAAAATGGCTAAGAAAAAAGTTTTATTTGTGACATCTGAGGCGGCTCCATTTGTTAAAACTGGAGGTTTAGGTGATGTTGCCGGTTCCCTTCCAGAAGCGATGAGAGAAAAAGGTCATGATGTTAGAGTTGTATTACCTGAATATAGCCAGTTAAATTCGACTTACAAAAGTCAACTTGAGCATGTAACACATTTTAGAACAAATATAACCTGGAGAAATGAGTATGTAGGAGTAAATAAATTAGAACATAACGGTGTTCCTTTTTATTTCATTGATAATAAAAAATATTTTGACCGGAGTAATCTCTATGATAACCCGGATCGCCATTTACAGTTTATTTTATTTATGCGGGGAGCTCTTGAGATGCTTTCTGAGATAGATTTTAAACCAGATATAATTCATTGTAATGACTGGCAGACTGGTCTTATTCCACTTTTATTAAAGGATAATTATAAAAGATATAATTTTTATAGAGATATGAAAACTGTTTTTACTATTCATAATTTAAGGTATCAGGGGATTTTTGGACCTGAAATAGTTTCTGACTCTTTAGGAGTAGACCCTGCTCACTTTTATGACGGAAATATTCGCCATGATGGTCTTGTTAATTTTATGAAAGCAGGAATAATGTATGGCGATAAAATAACAACTGTAAGTAATACCTATGCCAGTGAAATAAAGACACCATATTTTGGCGAGGGTTTAGATTATGCCTTGAGGATGAGAGGCGATGATCTTGAGGGAATAGTAAATGGTATCAGCTTTGATGAGAATGATCCTGCTAGCGATAAAGAAATATTTGCGAATTTTGATGCAAGTAATTTTCAGGGTAAAGCAAAAAACAGGAGAGCTTTACAATCCTTTTTAGGATTGGAGATTAATCCAGATAAAAGGATTTTAAGTATAATTACTAGACTGGTTGAACAAAAAGGTATAGATTTAATTAAGCATGTCTCTGAAGAAATAGTAAATACAGGTTTGCAATTTGTGGTTTTAGGAACTGGCAACCCTGAGTATGAAGACTTCTTTAGAGATCTATCTAACCGTTATCCTGATCAGGTTGCAGCTGAAATCAAATATGATTTCACCCTGGCCAAAAGAATTTATGCCAGTTCTGATTTCTTTTTAATGCCCTCTCAATTTGAGCCCTGTGGTCTGGGACAACTATTTGCGATGAGATATGGAACTGTTCCAATTGTAAGAGAAACTGGAGGTTTAAAGGATACAGTTGAACCATATCAAGACGGAGAAGGTTCCGGGTTTACATTTAAAGAATATAATGCCCATAAGATGCTAAATGCTATTGAAGCTGCTGCAGATCTGGCGTCTAAGCCGAAGGAATTGGAAACTCTTCAAAAAAATATAATGAAAAGAGATTTTAGCTGGGATAAGTCAGCAGAAAAATATTTAGACTTATATGATGATATAATTGTTGATGAAAAACCGGAGATTTCAATTGTAGATAAAAAAGAAACTAAAGAAATCAAAAAAGCTAAAGAAATCAAAAAAGCTAAAGAAATTAAAGAAGAAAAGAAAGCTAAAACAACAAGCAGAGATGATTCTGATTTAGAAAAAGTAAATATTAATCTAGCAGATAGCACAGAACTGGAAAAGGTTAAAGGTATTGGCCCTGCCTATGCCAGAAGAATTATAGCTTACCGAGATGAAAATGGTGATTTTTCTGAATTAGATGAGTTGTTAAATGTTGATGGTATTGGTCCAGCCAGACTTGAATCTATTAAACCAGGTATAGATCTTTAATTTAAAAATGATGAGGAGGAGATTTAATAATGGTAGAAACCAATAAGTCAGAACTAGGCGGTATGAATATAGCCAGTGAGGTTTTAGGTATTGTTGCCGGGATTGCAGCCACCGAGGTTGATGGTGTTGCAGCAATGAGTGGCGGCTTAGTTCGTGGAATTGCTGAAATGCTAGGAAGAAAAAACCTGTCCAAAGGCGTAAAATTAGAAGAAACAGATGAAGGTGTTATTGTTGAATTAAACTTAATTGTAGAATTTGAAGTTAATATTCCCAAGGTGACAGAAGAGGTTCAGAGAAATGTTAAAAAATCACTGGAAAAAATGACTGGGGTAGATGTTAAAGCTGTAAATATTAATGTATTGGGAATAGATATTCCTGAATTTGTCTCTGAAGATGAGTCTGTAATGGAAGAAGATGAAGAGGATATAGGGGATATAAATGATACTGAAGAAAAAGCAGATTCGGAAGAAGATAAAGATTAAATGAAAGTAAAAAGTATAATCAAAAAAATATTCAGGCCTATAATTATTATTCCTCTTCTGATTTTTTTACTGGTGATCGGAGGTGCTGTTTTAAGCTGGGCACTTCAGAGTTATAATGCTGAAGATATTGCTTTAGATTTCTTAGAGAGTACCGAGTCTGTGAATATTATAGAAGAAGGCAATTATTTGTTATTTGAACCAGAAGATTTTACTGATAATAAACCTGGATTGATTTTATATCCAGGTGCTCAGGTAGAGCATAAAGCCTATAGTCGTCTGGCTTATAAGTTTGCAGAGGATGGTTACTCGACAATAATAGTTAATATGCCTTTAGAACTAGCTATTTTAGGCTGGAGAAGAGCTGATGGAGCTAGAGAATTAATTCCAGAGCAAAATAGCTGGTATCTAATCGGCCATTCATTAGGAGGAGCAATGGCTTCAAGATTTATAAGTAGAGAAGAACCAGACTGGGTAAATGGCTTGATTTTATTGTCTGCATACCCGGCCAGCTCTGATTCCCTTGGGGATCATGATATTGATGTATTATCTATATATGGAGATAAAGACGAAATAGTTGATCTTGAGTTATTACAGGAGAGAAGAAATATATTGCCAGATTCAGCTATTTTTACTGAAATAATAGGTGCAAATCATTCAGGATTTGCTGATTATGGTGAACAGGATGGTGATGGTGAGGCCATGATAACTACAGAAGAGCAGATTAATCAGACAGTAAAATATATCAGTGAATTTATAGAAGAAAGAAGATGAGAAAAATTAAGGTGCTTGTTATAGGCGATATTGTCATTGACCATTATCCTGACAGTAGAAATAGTTATATAGGTGGCAGTGCTGCCAATGTTGCTCTAGCCTTTAAGAGAAATAGCCTGAAATCAGATGTGGATCTCATCGGAATAATTGGCGATGATTTTGCAGGTGAGCAATTATATACTAAATTAAGGGCTAAAGGTATTAATCTGGATAAAATAATGAAATTATCAGGTAAAACGGCCAGGGCTAACTGGAGGAGGAAAGACTCTGGGACTGAGTTAATTAGTATAGATAAAGGAGTTGACCAGGGGATTCCTTTAGATTATTTAACAGGTATTAATATAGGAAAGTATGATTTAGTTCATGCAACTCCATATAGCCTGGGGTTGAAGGAAATAAAATATTTAAAAGCCAATTCAAAAAGCTTTTCATTTGATGCCTCTTTTATCTTTGGGACAGATGATATAGTTGAATTAATGCCTGAAACTGACTGGTTTTTTATCTCCGGGGGGCTTGCCAGGGAGCATCAGTGGATTAGTAAATTGGTTTTTTTACCAGCAGAAGGATTGATTTTATTAAATGGAGAAGAGGGAGTCAAATTTTTTAACTCTAATCTTGAGATGGATGAAATTTCAACTAAGAATAGAGATGAAATCTATGATGATCTAGGAGCTGGAGATATTTTTATTGGTAAGCTACTATCTGATTATTATAGGAATAGCAGGGATAAAAATATGAAAAATTTATTGGGAAAAGCTATAAAAGCAGCAGGCAAGGCCTGCCAGAATGAAGGAGCCAGTAATTTAAGCCTTGTCTGAGCTTGAAATATATTATATAATATATATGCAAAAAAATTAAATCACCTGGATCCAGAAATGGACCGGGATGATAGGAGGAAATGAATTGCAATTATCAACAAAGGAAATAGTGGTAGCAGGAATGTTAGGAGCAATTTCGATTGTCTTAGGAGTTACTCGGCTTGGTTTTATTCCAGTACCGACCCCGGCAGGTAATGCAACAATCATGCATATACCGGCAATTCTAGGGGCTGTTCTGGAAGGACCGGTAGTTGGTGCGCTGATTGGTTTAATATTTGGTATTTTTAGTTTTTTACAGCCAGGTGCGCCGATGTTTACTGATCCTTTAATAGCTATAGTTCCAAGGATCTTTATTGGTATTTTTGCTTATTTTGCTTACAGGTCTCTGGTAAAGAGAAATGAAAGTCTGGCATTAATAACAGCCGGTATTGTTGGAACTCTGGTAAATACAATATTTGTTTTAGGACTGGCCGTGATCCGTGATTTTTTACCATTATCTGCAGCTATTGGAGCTGCCTGGTTACATGGATTGCCAGAAGTTGTGCTGGCAGCTGTATTAGTCAGTCTTGTAGGCAAAGGTGTATTAAAATATCGCCGAAGCAATTAAATTTTAGCCCGGGCTAACCGGGCTTTTGATTTATTTTATCTATCATTTTATTATTCAGGAGGAGATTAGATGAGTAAGAAAGATAATAATTTAAATTATGATCTTGTTGTAATTGGAGGAGGCCCTGGTGGATATGTGGCAGCTATTAGAGCATCCAGACAGGGAGCCAGAGTGGCACTGGTTGAGAAGGAATCTATTGGTGGTGTCTGCTTAAACTGGGGTTGTATTCCAACTAAAGCGATGATCCGTTCAGCTGAGATTTATCATGAAGTGCAGGATGCCCGCAAATTTGGGATTAATATAGAGGGAGAGGCTACAATTGATCTGCCTTCAGTGATAAAGAGGAAAGATAGAATTGTTAGACGGCTGGTTAAAGGGATTGAAGTTCTTTTGAAAAATGAAGATGTTGATACATATAATGGTATCGGTTTATTAAGTAAGCCAGACCAGGTTCAGGTAGAATTAGATGATGGTAAAGAACAGATCTTAAATGCTGAGAATATTATTATTGCAACAGGCTCAAAGACTGCCGACCTGCCTATTCCAGGTATGGATCTTCCAGGTGTTATTACAAGTCGAGATGCCCTTGATCTAGAAGAAATGCCAGATAAGCTGGTTGTGATTGGAGGCGGAGTTATTGGTATGGAATTTGCCTTTCTCTATGCCAATATGGGTGTTGAAGTCACAGTAATTGAATTTGAGGATTCAATAGTACCAGATGCTGATAATGATATCACTGATGAATTGACTAAACTGGCCAGAAATAAGAAAATTAATATACATACTTCAAGTCAGGCCAAAAAGATTGCAGAGACAGAGGGCCGGAATAATAATATGCTGGTTGCTTTTGAAAAAGAGGGAGAAGAGAAATATATAATTACAGATAAGGTCCTGGTTGCTGTTGGACGTCTGCCAAATCTACCAGGAATTGATACAGAATCTTTAGGACTGGAATTAAATGAGAGAAGAGGTGGCATCAAGGTTGATGATCATATGAGAACATCTGTTGATGGAATTTATGCTATCGGCGATGTTACTGATAAGGTGATGCTGGCCCATGTTGCCTCCCATCAGGGGATTGTGGCTGCTGATAATATTACAGGAACTGAGCATAAAATGGATTATAAAGCTGTTCCAAGTGCAATCTTTACAGATCCTGAAGTAGCTACAGTTGGTATGAGTGAAAAGGATGCTAAAGAAGCCGGGATTAATTATGTTGTTGGCCGCTTTCCATTCAGCGCCAACGGCAAGGTTATGGCTATGGGAGAACGCCGTGGTTTTGTTAAGATCATTAAAGAAGAGGAGACCGGTCAGGTGATTGGAGCAGGTATTATTGGGTTACATGCCACCGACCTGATTGCATCTTTAACTCTGGCTGTTAACAGGAATCTGACTGCCCATGAGATAGCAGAGACGATCCATGCCCATCCAACAACTGCTGAAGTTATTCATGAGGCTGCTTTAGATACTGAAGGTGGCGCGATTCATTACAGTAAGTAATTTAAAAAGATATATAATTATATAGGTGATGGAGCTCACCATTAACCGCTAAGGTCTTTTAGCTGATGGCTCCTGGCAGGATATTTTATTTTTAATAGGATATCCCTGTCAGGGGCTATTTTTATTTATATAGTGTTAACATAAATGGAGATTTATATTTATAGCTTGATTTTGAAATAATAATGTAAATTAAGAAAGGGGAATGTTTATGATTTTAGGGATATTTATGATATTGATAACAGGCTATCTGGCAGGGAGGCTGGCTGCTAAATTAAAGCTACCGCCTCTGATTGGTATGTTATTTGCGGGAATCTTAATCGGTCCATTTGGTCTGGATATATTGCCAGAAGTAATCTTAAATATATCAGATGAGATAAGATTACTGGTATTATTAATAATTCTATTTAAAGCTGGTTTAGGACTTGACCGGAGAAAGCTGGAGCAGGAAGGCTCTGTGGCTTTAAGACTCGGGTTTTTGCCTGCAACTTTAGAGACTATTGTTGTTGCAGTTGCTGCCAGGTATTTCTTAGGCTGGGACTGGATTACGGCAGGTCTTTTAGGCTGGATAATCTGTGCAGCATCTCCGGCAGTTATTGTGCCGATGATGTTAAAGCTTAAGGCAAAGGGTTTTGGAGCAGAAAAGGGAATTCCTGATCTGGTTCTGGCTGGAGGAACTTTAAGTGATGTTATTGCTGTGACAATGTTTGGGATTTTTCTGACGATTTCAGTGGAAGGAGGACTGGCCAATGGCCTCTTGATGGAGTTAAGTCAGATTCCGATTCAGATCATTTTAGGACTGTTGATCGGTTATCTTGCTGGCCGGCTGGTTAAGGCTTTATTTGATAGGACAGAACTGGCCAGTACAGATATGGGGGAGATTATTATTTCCCTGGCAGTTGCCTTATTATTATTGATCGGTGAAGATTTCCTCCCCTATTCAGAATTTCTGGCAATTATGACCTATGGCTTTATATTATTAGAAATTGATACAGTTCTGGCCAGAAGAATAAGATCTGAGGTTGATAAGCTCTGGAATGCCGGTGAGATCTTCTTATTTGTTTTAATTGGTTCAGCAGTTAATTTAGAAATCATGTTTGAATCAGGCTTAGTTGGTCTGGCTATTATATTCCTGGGATTAATAGTTGGAAGAACAGCTGGTATTTATCTGTCTGCCTGGGGTTCCAGATTGAATTTTAAGGAGAGAAACTTTATGATGGTTGGCCAGATGGCCAAGGCGACTGTTCAGGCTGCAATTGGTGGGATCCCTTTAGCTGCCGGGCTGCCAGAGGGAGAGTATATTCTGGCTATCTCTGTTCTGGCAATACTTGTGACTGCACCTTTAGGGGCATTCGGGATTGACTTTTTTGCTCCCAGATTACTTAAAAAAGGTGAGATAGACCCGACCAAAATCAGTGTCCATGAGGATTACCGTTTTTTAGTTGCAATTGATCAGACCAGGCTAGCCAGGGAGGCATTAAAGGAGGCGGCAAGGCTGGCCCGACAGGTAGATGGTGAATTAATAATATTAAATATTGAGCAGCCTGATAAACCGAATATTTCTCAAAAGGAACTAGAAGAAGAGTTACAGGCGGCAAAGGATATCGAGCATGAAATTATCTTTAAAGTATCCGCTGACCCGGCCAGGACAATTATCGATATAGCAGAAAAGTATAATATTGATTATATTTATTTAGGCAAATATGGTGACACCGGCGAGAGGCATAAAGTTGCTGGGGTTGATAATGTTGTTGGCGGTGTAGCCAGGTTGGTTGGAAGTATGGCTGAAATACCGGTTATTTTAGTTGAAAAATCAGAGACTGATGCTGGTAATAGTTAAGTAATCACTTGACATATTTCTATTAAAGCAATAAAATATTAGTTAGTAGTGTAAAGAAAAATTACACAAATATAAGGAGGGAAATTCATGAGCGGAGAGTACCATGAGAGATATGAAGATTTGCCACAGGAAGCAATTGAATATCATCGGATTATTAAGAGTGTGATTGAAGAAATGGAGGCTGTTGACTGGTATAATCAGAGAGCAGCAGTGACTAAAGATGAAGATGTTCGGAAGATTGTTTCTCATAATAGGGATGAGGAGATTGAACATGCCTGTATGGGTTTAGAATGGTTACGGAGAAATAGTGAGACCTGGGATGAATACTTACGGGAATTTCTATTTAGAGATGGAGATATAACCGAGCATGGCCATGAGCATGATGAGGAAGATGATCACGATGATCATGATGATCATGATTCAGGTTCAGATGGCTCACTAGGTATTGGCAGTTTAAAGGAGGGAAAATAAATGGTTGATATTCTAAATCGTTCACTTGCTCCGATTCCAGTAGAAGCCTGGGAATTTCTTGATGAAGAGGCTAAAGAAGTATTAGAGTTAAGACTGACAGCCAGGAAAGTTGTTGAATTTGAAGGGCCTTTAGGTCTTGATGTCTCATCAATTAATACTGGACGGATGAAGAAAATTTCTGGTGATGGTGCTGAATTCAGGAGCAGAGAAGCTTTGAATTTAGTGGAAGTTGAACTGCCTGTTAAGATTGATAGAGCAGAGATAGATGCATTTGCCAGGGGAGCAGAAGATGCTGATTCAGATCCTGTTAGAGATGCTGCTAAGAAATTAGCTGAGATTGAAAATAAGGCTATCTTCTTTGGTATGCCTGAGGCAGGAATTGAAGGAATTATTCCTCTATCAAAAGAGGAACATGATCCGATTAAGATTGAAGAGGATCGCTCATCTTTCTTCTCGGCAATCTTTACTGCCAGAGAAAAACTATTAGAAGAGGGAATTGAAGGCCCTTATAATATTCTAATGGGTACCAAACATTATAATTTAATGAATAAATTAGAATCAGCCTGTTATCCACTCTTTAAGAAGATAGAGGATCTAGTCGGTTCAGAGATTATTTATGTTCCTGAATTAGAGGATAATAGTGTAATGCTGGCAGCTGGCGATGATTTTGAACTATTTGTTGGCCAGGATGTCTCTTTAGGCTTTAAAAATTATGATGCTGATTCACTGGACCTATTTCTCTTTGAAACATTTACCTTTAGAGTTAATGGGCCTGAAGCAGCTATTACCTTTGAATAAGACATTAATTAAATAATATATACAAAATCCCAGGCAATTCTGCCTGGGATTTTGCTATTGAGTAATAATTTTAGAATTAATGGTTTTGCATGTTTTAATTTAGCTTGCAGCCGGGCTATCGAATTGCATCTTATAGAAACGGGCATATTCGCCGTCAAGATCCATTAGTTCGTTATGGTTGCCCTGTTCTTTAACCTGGCCATCTTCGATAAAGATGATCTTATCGGCATTGACAATAGTTGATAGCCTGTGGGCTATTACAAATGTTGTTCTGCTTGATGTCAGGCGTTCAACGGCATCCTGGATCAGTTTTTCTGTCTCCAGGTCGACAGCTGATGTGGCTTCATCTAAAATTAAGATACCTGGATCTTTTAAGAATGCCCTGGCCAGAGCTACCCGCTGGCGCTGTCCACCGGAAAGCATTAAACCACGCTGGCCAACCTGCTGGTCATAGCCATGTTTGAACTCAGTTATGAACTCATGGGCATTGGCTGCTTTAGCAGCTTCAATTATTTCTTCTTCAGATGCCCCGGGCTTACCATATGAAATATTCTGTCTGACAGAATCAGAGAAGAGATAATCATCCTGCATGACCATTGCGATTGAGTTTCTCAGTTCTCTGACAGAATAATCTTTGACATCTTTGCCATCGATTAAGACCCCGCCATCTTCTACTTCATAGAGCCTTGGAATTAAGCGGACTATGCTGGTCTTGCCTGCACCACTGGGACCGACAAGAGCAATAGTCTCCTTTGGCTCGGATTTTAGGCTGATATTATTTAAAACAACCTCATCATCATTATATGAAAAGTGGACGTCTTTAAATTCAACACGACCTTTAATTGGTTCTTTACCTGGTTTGCCGCCGATGGTTTTGGTGATATCAGGCGAAAGATCGCTGTGGTCGAAATATCTTTCTGTATTGGCAAAAAAGTCACTTAAACCCTCTGACATTGTAACAAGTCTTAACAATGGCTCTCTAAACTGCTGGAGATAACCATAAAAGGCAACAATTGTACCGACTGTCATGGCTCCAGTTGCTGATAGATAACCACCGTAACTTAAGACTGCCAGGACTCCCATGGCATTAAATAGTCTTGAGCCCGGGAATAAAATGCTGATATAACGGATAGCTGTTAATCTATAATCTGTATGTTGCTGGGTCTTCATTCTGAACCTTTCAAGCTCACTATCTTCGCTGGCAAAGGCTTTTATAACTTTAATGCCTGCCAGGTTATCTTCCAGACGATCATTTAGATCTGCCTTGGCCTCTCTGGTCTTTCTGAAGGCCTTATGCATCTTATCGATTAATTTTTTGGCAAATATAAATAGAAAAGGTACAAAGGTTAAGGTTACAAGGGTTAATCTTACATCCAGGGTCAGCATAATAATAACTGTACCACCAAGGAGTACGACTGAGCCAATCATGGCTTCAGGGCCATGGTGGATAAATTCCTGGAGTTTATTTAAGTCATCTACGATTCTTGACATCAATTCCCCGGTTTTTTTATTATCATGGAATTTCATTGATAATCGTTGATACTGCTGATAGAGGTCGTCTCGCATATCCCGGACTATCTCCTGGGCGATGCGATGGCCATGAAAAATAGTAATATTTTTGACAATGGCATCAACTAAAAAGACTGCCAGGGCTATACCGACCAGGCCAAAGATTCTATTGACATTGCCTGCCGGGATTGCATCATCAATTATTTCTCTCATAATAAGAGGGGGTATTAAAACGAGGACAGCACCAACTATATGGAGGAACTGAACTCCAAAAAACTCCTTCTTATAACGAGATAAATAATGGGCATAAAACTTTTTTAGTAATTGACTGTAGGTGTAACTATATTCTCTTTCTTTATCATCTTTATTTGACATTTATCTCCCCCCTAATACTGTCAGATAATTATATCATGGTTATATTTTGATAACAAACTTATTTAATAACTTTTAAACAACAAGAAACCCCTTTAACGGTTTTTAGGCCGGTAAAGGGGCTTAATTATCAGAATTACTCTGCTCAGCTACTCGCACTTCTGATTCCTCCTGTATTTATTATTTTTTCTTATTATTCTAATTATAGAAGCCTTCAACTGAGTATTGATTTTCCTTTAATCTGGAGTCATACTCGTCAAATCGGTTTACTCCACTCCTTGTTAGAGCTGCATCACTCATTGAGGCCATATTATCGATTGTTTCTTTGATCATTTTTTACCCTCCTCATATTTAGAGGCCGAAAATTGTCTGACTTTCTCGACGAATCTCTGCATCTCTTTCTTCTTTGATATATTTCTTGACATTTCTATCTTCTATTCTTAGGAATTCCTGGAGACCTGTAAGTTTCATAATTACCCCTCCTTTTCTTGTTTTCTAGGACAAGTATAACATGGTTAAAATTAGTGTCAACAGCTAATACAAAAGTTGTAATAGCAAGACTTTAAAGATTCATTTTTATTTTCTGACAATAATCGTTGTAAGCTCAAGGAGCTTGATATTTCAAGCTATTTCTCCAATTAGACATTTATTATATTAATGATATAATGAAGTAAAGAGACATCAATGGAGGTGAATATTAATGACTTTTTATAAGTTTCCAGTTGAAGAAAATATGAATTGTCCGGTCTATTTATTTGCCTCAAAGGAAATTTATGCTGAGATAGAGAAGACAGCCTTAAATCAGCTATTAAATGCTTCAACATTGCCAGGAGTTGAAGTTGTTGTTGGTATGCCAGACTTGCATCAGGGTTATGGACTTCCGATCGGTGGTGTAATGGCTGCAGCCAGGAATGGACCTATTTCTCCTGGAGCTGTTGGATTTGATATAAACTGCGGGGTCAGATTATTAAAGACTGGTTTAAAGGCCTCTGATCTCAAGGATAAAAATATAATTTTGAGAAGATTACAGCAGGCGATACCGGCAGGAGTTGGTGAGGGTTCTAATCTAAATTTTAGTGAGCGAGAATTTAAAGAGATTCTGGCTAATGGAGTCAGCAAATTAATAGAAGCAGGTTATGTATCCAGAAAAGCAGCTGCAAATTGCGAAGATAATGGGAATTTTAAAGAGGCTGATCCTGATACTGTTTCCAGTCAGGCTATCAGCCGGGGAATTGAGCAGTTAAATACCCTGGGTTCTGGCAATCACTTTGTTGAACTGCAGGAGGTTGCCAGTGTTTCAGATAGTGATGAATTAGAAGAGGGAGATTTAATGGTGATGGTCCATACAGGTTCCAGAGGCTTTGGCCATCAGGTGGCTACAGATTATATAGATCTGGCTAAAAAGACTAGGGATAAGTATGGTTTGAGTTTTCCAACCAATAATTTAGCCTTTTTTCCCTGGGATAGTAAAGAAGGAAGAAATTATTTGGGAGCTATGGGTGCTGCAGCTAATTTTGCCTATGCCAACAGAACCTTTTTGACAGAGAGTATTAAAAGGGTATTTACTGAGCTTTATCCTGATAGTTATATCGAACTTTTTTATGATCATACCCATAATATTGCCAGGGAAGAAAAGCATGTTGTTAATGGTAAGGAGATGGATCTATTAGTCCATAGAAAGGGAGCAACCAGGCTTGCTTCAGGTGGCAAGGCATTAATACCAGGCTCAATGGGTACTGGCAGTTATGTTGTAAAATCAGCTGATTCTGAAAACACCAGGCTTTCTTTGAATTCAACAGCCCATGGCGCTGGTCGGAAGATGAGCAGAACCCAGGCTAAGAAATCTATCAGTAGACAGGATCATATGCGGAGTTTAGGAGATGTTGAGGTTGTATCTGCTGGCAAGAATATTCTTGATGAATCACCTCTTGCCTATAAAGATATCACAGAAGTGATTAGTTCTTTACAGATTAGTGACCTGGCCTATCCAGTTGCCCAGTTAAAGCCTCTATTATGTATAAAAGGCTAAATGAGGGGGATTCCTATGACTGATGATTTTTATGAAGCTAGAATTAATATGATAGATAGGCAGATTAAGAATAGAAAAATTGATGATAGTGAGATTTTAGAAGCTTTTAAAGCGGTACCCCGGCATGAGTTTGTACCTGAAGAATATCAGAATCTGGCCTATGCAGATAGACCATTACCGATTGGTAATAATCAAACTATCAGTCAACCATATATTATAGCTGCTATGTTAGTTAGACTAGACTTAGATGATGATGCTAAGGTCCTTGAAGTTGGGAGTGGCTGTGGCTATGTGCTGGCTATTTTAAGCCAGATTGTTGCTCAGGTCTATGGGATTGAGCGACAGTCTGCTTTAGTTGAGAGAAGCCAGAGGAGAGTAAATCAATTGGGTTATGATAATGTTGAGATTAAATATGGAGATGGTAAATTAGGCTGGGCTGAAAAGAGTCCTTTTGATGCTATTATTGTTAGTGCAGCTACCAGTGATGTTCCAGAAAAGTTGCTGGATCAATTAAGGCTAGATGGCAGGATGATTTTGCCTCTAGGAAATAGTTTTTCACAGCAGCTGGTTTTATATCATAAAAAAGCAGATGATAAATTTGATAGGGAAAAGTTAGAGCCGGTAAGGTTTGTGCCGCTGGTTGACGGTAAGTCCTGATAGTTTTGTTCTGATAGGGCTTGACAATAATTCTCCTGGAGTATATACTAAACTTGAACAGTTGCTCAAGTATTATAACAAGTATATTGCCGGGGGAATATTTATGATATTAAATTACAGGATAAATGGATATTATTGTTCAAGCTGTATGGATAAGGTTATTGATTCTATCAATAGTCTTCCAGGGGTTATTCAAGCTGAGCTTAATTTTAGTCTGGATAGAATTAAGATAGAATTAAAAAATGATAAAATCGATAATGTTGAATCCTTTGATAACCAGGTTAAGGATTTAGTTGATAGATATGAACCCTCTGCTACTGTTGAGAAGGTCGATGATAGTAAGAGTTCTAAAAATCTGAATAAGTTTAACGAAAATGAAAAATGGTACAGGGATAAAAAGATCCATCGATTATTGCTCGGTGTAACTTTTGGCCTTTTTGGATTTCTTGCTACCAGGAATAATATAGATATTTATAATATTAATATTGGTTTTTATTTGATCGGTTACTGGCTGGCAGGTGGCTCTGTCGTTAAGCAGGCTGCCAGGAATCTGGTTTCTGGCAAGGTTTTTGATGAGAACTTCTTAATGTCGATTGCTACTATCGGGGCGATGTTGATTGGAGAATGGCCTGAGGCTATTGCAGTTATGGCTTTTTATAAGGTTGGGGCTTATCTTCAAAATAGAGCAGTCTCGTCATCTAAAAGCTCTATTAGAGAATTACTGGAGTTAAAGACTGATGCTGTCAAGGTTAAAACTGATAATGGAGAGATCATTAAAAAATCTGCAGAGGAGATAGAGCCTGGCGATCGACTGGTGATCGGAGCTGGCGATAAGATTCCTGTAGATGGCAGGATAATTGAAGGCCAGTCAGCTTTAAATACATCGGCTTTAACCGGGGAGTCTGAGCTGAGAAATGTTGGTCCTGGTGATGCTGTGCAATCCGGGATGGTTAATAGCAGTGGTTCTTTAATTGTCGAGGCTGAGAAATTATATAAGGATTCGGCAGTGGCCAGGATTATCAAGCTGGTTGAAGAGGCCACTGGCAGGAAGTCGAAGACTGAAAAGTTTATCACTAAATTTGCCAGGTATTATACACCTGTTGTTGTTCTGCTGGCCTTGCTGGTTGCCATTGTGCCTCCGCTTTTAGGGGTTGGAACCTTTAGCACCTGGGTTTACAGGGCTTTGATCTTCCTTGTGATTTCATGTCCCTGTGCGCTGGTTATTTCAATTCCATTGAGCTTCTTTGCCGGAATAGGTGTTTCTGCCCGTCAGGGAATTTTAGTTCAGGGCAGTAATTTCCTTGAGGCTCTGGCAGATATTAAATCTGTGATTTATGATAAGACAGGTACTCTGACTGAGGGAAAATTTAAGCTTGCTAATGTTGAATTATATAATGATTTTTCGGAGAAAGAGGTTTTAAGGGCTGCAATTTCAGCTGAACAGTATTCCAATCATGCCCTGGCTGAAGCCCTCCAGAATGAGAAGGAGCGCTTGGATAGGCTTTATGATGTCCAGGAGACTACTGAATTTCCTGGCAAGGGGCTTGAGGCTGTAATCGATGATCAACTTATCTGGATTGGCAGTAGAGGCTGGCTTGAAGAGGAGAAAGGTTTGAGTTTTTCAGAGAATGATAATGGTGGTGCCGAGGTTTTACTGGCTATTGATGAAAAACCGGCGGCTTTATTTAATTTTAAGGATCGGCTAAAGCCTGGTATTAAAGAAATTGTTAGAAATTTAAAGGCTAAAGGTCTTGAACAGGCTATTTTAAGTGGTGATAGACAGCAGGAGGTTGCTGAAGTTGCCGGGCAGCTAGGGATATCCTATTATTCTGAATTATTACCAGAGGATAAGTTATCGATTTTAGAGGATATTAAATCCGGCCAGTCTAAAAAGGAGAAGCTGGCCTATCTTGGAGATGGGATTAATGATGCCCCTGCCCTGGCCAGATCTGATATAGGAATTGCCATGGGTGCTTTAGGAACTGATGTTGCTATTGATTCAGCAGATGTTGTGATTATGGACGATAGCTTAAGTAAGTTGCTTTCTGCTATCGATATTGCAGATAGAACCAGGCGGCTTGTCTGGCAGAATATTATTATGGCTCTAGGGGTTAAGGTCGTATTTATGGTGCTGGGCTCGCTGGGACTGGCCGGTCTCTGGGCGGCAGTCTTTGCAGATGTTGGTGTGGCACTGCTGGCAGTTTTTAATTCATTGAGGATTTTATGGGATTATCGCCTGGCTGAGTAATTGGCCTTATTATAATGATTGGAGGATATTAATTATGGCTTCAGATTTAAAGGAAAAATCAGAGAGTTGTCTGACATGTGAGGTTTTTAATCCCCATGAGATGATTATTGAGCTGTTAAAGAAAAAGGAGCTGGATGAGGATGTCTACCAGCGGCTTTCAGATATTTTTAAGGCCCTTTCTGACCCGACCAGGCTAAAAATAATTAATGCCTTAAGGGTTAAGGAGCTCTGTGTATGTGATATTCAGGAGGCTGTTGGTCTTAGCACCTCGGCAGTATCCCATCAGCTCAGAATTTTGCGGAACCTTGATCTGGTTAAATACAGGAAGGAAGGTCGCCAGGCTATTTATTCCCTGGCTGATGAGCATGTGCTGGCCCTTTTCAGTCAGGGGCTTGAGCATGTACTTGAATCGATTCCTGAGAAAAAATAAATTTATTTTCTTCAATGCACCAGGCGGTTATAGACATTTATAACTGCTTATGATACTATTAAAGTTTGAATATTAAATTCAGCTTTGAATTAGAATTTATGGGGATAGAATATTTTTGTTAATCTGGTGAAGGTTTTGGATAGAATATGGTGCCGGGATGGGTCTGAGCCGGAGCAATTCCGGAGGATTCCCGGAGCAATCCCGGAGGAGTCCCGGAGCAGACCTGGAGCACTCCTGGAGAATAACTGGAATACTTCTATGAAAAAGCTGAGAAGTTCTATACCGTATCTATACCGTAAATGAACCGAATCTATATCGAATCTATACCGAATCTAAACCGAATCTAAACCGAAGCCAGACCGAAGAACGAGCGTATTTAGACCGAATTTAAGTTATATGAGATCTGGATTAATTTAATAGAATTTATGGTCCTGATTGGTATTAAAATGCCAGTCAGGATTTTTTTATTCTGCAGATAGTAATTCTGCTAACTGATTTATAGTTCTAATATACCAGGTTCAGGCCAGGTTTAGGGTAAATAGTTGATTTTATCTAAAAAAAAGGGGAGAGGTATAAATATTCAAAGCATTTTTGGAGGAGATAGAGTAAAAAACTAGAATAGTATTATCAGGGCATATTATTTTCAATTAGTTGCTGAGGAGGTAGTTTATGAGAATAAAAGATCATCCTGTCCTGGAGTTTGACCGGGGTCAAGAGATTAAGTTTACTTTTAATGGAGAAGAAATTAGGGCGTATGAAGGTGAGACGATTGCTGCAGCTCTTCATGCTGCAGGGGTTAAGGAGTTATCTAAAAGTCTCCGCCATGATCGACCGAGAGGTTTATTCTGTGCCATCGGTAATTGTTCTTCCTGCTTTATGGAGGTTGATGGCAGGGCTAATGTTAAGACCTGTGTAACTGAGGTTGAAGAGGGTATGGAAGTTAATACCCAGCAGGGAAAGGGGGAACTCAGTGGATAGGATTGAACTGGCTGTTGTTGGAGGAGGTCCCGCTGGTCTGGCAGCTGCTAATAAAGCAGCAGAATTAGGTTTAGAGAAAATAGTTTTATTTGAGAGAGATAATTTTTTAGGGGGTCAATTAGTTAAACAGACCCATCAATTTTTTGGTTCAAAGGACCAATATGCAGGTACCAGAGGAGTAGATATTGCAGATGAACTGACAGAAAAGGTTCACAGTGAGGCTGGAATTGAGGTTAAGACTGGAGCTGTTGTTCAGGCTTATTATGAAGATGGTGTTATTGGCTATTTAGAAAATGAGAGGTTCCAGAAGGTAAAGCCTGAAAAGACGATAATTGCGACTGGAGCTGCTGAGAAGATGCTTTCATTTCCTAATAATGATCTGCCTGGTATTTATGGGGCAGGGGCAGTTCAGACTCTGATGAATCAGTATGGAATCTTGCCTGGCCAGGAGATTTTAATGATCGGGGCAGGAAATATTGGCCTGATTGTTACCTATCAGTTATTGCAGGCCGGTGTTAAGGTTAAGGCTGTTGTTGAGGCTACAGATAGGATTGGTGGCTATGCTGTCCATGCTACTAAGATCAGGCGGGCAGGGATTCCTATTTTGACAAAACATACGATTAAAGAGGCCAGAGGAGATTCAAAGGTTGAGGAGGCTGTTATCTGCCAGCTTGATGAAAACTGGAACATAATAGACGGAACAGAGGAGATTTTAGAAGTTGATACTATCTGCCTGGCTGTGGGACTTACGCCAAAGGTTGATCTGGCCCTGCAGGCTGGCTGTCAGATGGCCTATGTGCCTGAATTAGGCGGTGATGTTCCTGTCAGAGATGAAGACCTGGAGCTAACCGAGAGGAATATTTATATTGCCGGTGATGCCGGAGGAATTGAAGAGGCGACTGCTGCTATTTTAGAGGGCGAGCTGGCTGCTGTTAATGCTGTTAAGGCAATTGCTGGCAAGAGCTCTAAATTAGATGCTGCCTATGCAGATGTTAGCGAAAAGCTGGCTGATTTGCGGAGAGGACCGGTTGGAGAAGAGATCAGGTCTGGCTTAAAGAAAGCAAGAGGTGATGAAAATGCTGGAAGAGACAGGTATTCCCGACAGAGAAGATATTCAAAATAATCTGCCTGACGAGGAACGCTTAAAAGAGGGGCCGGTGGCTATCTTTGAATGCTATCAGGAGATTCCCTGTGATCCCTGTTATTATAGCTGCCCGTTAGGGGCGATTAAAGAGTTTGAAGATATTAATAATCTGCCAGAGCTTGATTCAGATAAATGTACTGGCTGTGCCCAGTGCGTGGCTAACTGCCCTGGCCTGGCTATCTTTGTTATTGATTATACCTATAGTGAAGATGAGGGTGTTATCAGGCTGCCCTATGAGTTCTCGCCGCTACCAGCTGTTGATGAGCAGGTGATTGCTCTGGATCATTCTGGAGAAGAGGTTGGAACTGGCAGGATTGTCAGGGTTGTGAATAATGAGAATCAGGATAAGACAGCTATTGTCTGGCTGGCAGTTGATAAGGATAAACTCTTAACTGTCAGGCATTTTAAGAGGATGGAGGAGTCTGCTGATGGATGAGAATAATATTATTATCTGCCGTTGTGAAGATCTTTCCCTGGCTGAACTCAGGGATGTAATTGAGGATGGCTATGAGACAATTGATGAGATCAAGCGGGTTATTAGACTTGGCATGGGGCCCTGCCGGGGAGGAACCTGTCTTCAGCTGATTGATCGGGTTCTGGCTGAATATCAGGGGACTGGTAGAGATGCAATCCAGCAGCCGACTAACAGGCCTCCTGTTGAGGGTATGAAGCTTAAGGAGATTGCAGGTGGTCTTGATGAAATCTAAAGCTGATGCTGTTATAATCGGTGGTGGAGTGATTGGGCTAGCAATAGCTTATAATCTTGCAAAAAAGGGCATGGACGATATTGTTGTTTTAGAACGGGAATATTTAGGCAGTGGAGCCACCGGCCGTTGTGGTGCCGGGATTCGCCAGCAATGGGGAACAGAGATGAACTGCCGGCTGGCCAGAAAGAGTATGGATATTTTTGAGAATATGAATGAACTTTTAGAGACCAAGATGGATATTGAGCTAAAACAGCAGGGTTATCTGCTGCTGGCTTTTTCTGATAAGGAGATGGAACAGTTTAGAAAGAACCTGGAATTGCAGGCAAGGGAGAATATTCCTTCCAGGGAGGTTACACCTGAAGAGGCTAAGGAGATTGTTCCTCATTTAAATATTGATGATGTTGCTGGCGGTACTTTCTGTCCGACTGATGGCCATGCCAATCCCTTTTTAGTTGTGAAGGCCTATGAAGATGCGGCCAGGAGGCTGGGAGTTGAGATAAATACTTTTACTGAAGCGATAGATATTACTAAAGAGGCTGGCAGAATTACAGGGGTCCAGACAGACAAGGGCTTTATTGCCACAGATAAGGTTGTTAATGCTGCCGGCGGGTATTCCTGTCAGATAGGTGAGATGGTGGGTCTTGATCTGCCTGTGAAGCCTGAACGCCATGAGATCCTTGTTACTGAGAGGGTTGAGCCCTTTCAGGGGCCGATGGTGATGTCTTTCTCTTATAATATTTACTGTCAGCAGACACCTGGAGGACCATTTTTAATGGGCTTTGGCGACCCTGATGAGCCGGCCAGTTTTAATCGTAAAAGCAGCTGGCATTTTTTAGAGGAGATGGCTAGAAAGACATATAAGCTTCTGCCACCATTAGGTGAGCTGAGGGTTGTCAGGCAGTGGGCAGGTTTATATAATATTACCCCTGACAGACAGCCAATAATAACTGAGTCTAAGGAGGTTCCAGGTTTCTATATGGCGATTGGATTTTCTGGCCATGGTTTTATGATAGCTCCAATGACAGGGATCTTAATGGCTGAGATGATCCTCGGTGAAGATTTGAGTCTGGATATTAATTTAGATCTTGAAAGGTTTGAGAAAGGTGATTTAATCTTAGAACCGTCTGTAGTTTAATTGCTGATTTATTTAGTTTTAAGGAGTTAGTTTATTTATTATTTTTTAAAAGGGGTGGAAATTATGAGCAATAGAATTCTTGGTTTAGAGAGGCCAGATAATGAGCCGATATATAATTATGAACCAGGTAGCAAGAGGAGAAAAGAGGTTAAGCGGCAGCTAAAGAAGATGAAGGAAGAGTTTTTAGAGATCCCTGTTGTAATTGGCGGGAAAGAGATAAAGACTGATAATACAGCTGAGATTAAATGTCCCCATGATCATAGCACTGTTTTAGGGCAGTATCATAAAGCAGATGAGGAGCTTGTTCAGCAGGCGATTGAAAATTCCATGGAAGCTAAGGCTGAATGGGCCAGTATGGACTGGGAGGATAGAGTTGCTATCTTTGATCGGGCGGCAGCTTTACTGGCTGGACCCTGGAGGGCAAAGATTAATGCAGCCACTATGTTAGCCCAGAGCAAGAATATTTTCCAGGCTGAGATTGATGCTGCCTGTGAGTTGATCGACTTTTTCCGGTTTAATAATTATTACTTAAGCCAGATCTATCAGGACCAGCCAGCTTCATCTGAGACTGAGATTAACAAGATGGAATACAGGCCTCTAGAGGGCTTTGTCTTTGCTGTTCCTCCATTTAACTTTACATCGATCGGCGGCAATCTTCCGTCGGCACCTGCAGTCTGTGGGAATACTGTTCTCTGGAAGCCGGCGTCTACTGCGGTTTATTCTAATTACCTGATTTTCAAGCTTTTAGAAGAGGCAGGGCTGCCAGCTGGTGTTATTAACTTTATTCCTGGTTCAGGTAGAGAGATCGGGCCAGAAGTTATTGCTGATTCCCGCCTGGCAGGCATTCACTTTACTGGCTCTACAGCTACTTTCCAGTATATGTGGGAAGAGGTTGGCAGAAATATTAAGAATTATGATAGCTATCCAAGAATTGTTGGCGAGACTGGAGGCAAGGACTTTGTCTTTGCCCATAAATCTGCTGATCCTGAAGCCTTAATCACAGCTTTAGTTAGAGGTGCCTTTGAGTATCAGGGCCAGAAATGTTCTGCAGCTTCAAGGGCTTATATTCCTCATGAACTCTGGGATGAGATCTCTGAAGACTTGATTCAGCAGGTTGAAGATTTAAAAGTTGGACCGGTGGAAGATTTCACTAACTTTATTAATGCAGTGATTGATCATAAAGCCTTTAAAGATATTACTGAATATATCGATCATGCCAGGGAATCGGCTGATGCCAAGATTCTGGCCGGTGGCGAGTATGATGATTCTAATGGGTTTTATATTGATCCGACGATTGTCCTGGCTGAAGAGCCTGATTATAAGACGATGGTAGAAGAGATATTTGGTCCTGTTTTAACAATTTATCTTTATGATTCTGAAGAATATGAAGAGACTTTAAAATTATGTGATAATACCTCTCCATATGGCCTGACTGGGGCTATCTTCAGTAAAGATAGAGAGGCTACTGTTAAGGCCAGAGAGACTCTGGTTCAGGCTGCCGGTAATTTCTATATCAATGATAAGCCGACTGGTGCAGTTGTTGGCAGGCAGCCATTTGGCGGAGCCAGGGCTTCTGGTACCAATGATAAAGCTGGAAGTAAATTGAACTTATATCGCTGGATTTCTCCAAGGACGATTAAAGAGAATTTAGTGCCACCAAAGGATTATAGCTATCCATTTATGGAAGATAAATAGGAATAATTGACTGGCCGGCCGGTGTGGCCGGCCAGATTTATACGTAAGGGGGGAGAGTCAGGATAATGGTTAATAATTTTGAAGGTAGAGAGTTAAATATTATTGAGGAGATTATCTTTTCTGAAAACCAGAGGCTCTCGTCTTTTAATTTTGATGATCCTGCCTATATTAAAGATTTAAAACTTGATGAGAGTCAGGCACTTGTTATTGAACTAAGGGACCCAGGTTCACTTGATTCTTTATCTGCAATTGGCCGGGAGGAATATTTGCGGCGCTGGCAGAGTGAGCTGAAGAAAAAATTAAATCAATTAATCCCAAATTATATCATGATTGCAGTTGATATTTTTAAGCTGGCGATATTTTTTGACCATAGAGCTGTAACTGAAAGTGATTTAATTAAAGGGATAGAGGCAATTGATGTAGCTGATAATTTTAGTGAGATAGATCTTATAGCTGGACTTGGCCAGAATTATAAGTCTGTTGAGGGGCTTTCAATCTCATATCAGGAGGCTGTTCAGGCTATAGATTATGCCAGGTTCTTTGCATTTAAGGTGGTCAGTTATCGCTCGATAATAACTGAAAAGATTGCCAGGTCTTTATATAATAATGAGAATGAGAGACTGATTTTGTCTTTAATTAGATCAGATAATTATCAGCAGGCCAAAAATGAGTTTTTTGCCTTAAAGGATAATTTATACCAGGAATGCTGGCCGGCAGAGATAAAGCTCAGAATTTATAATTTAATGAGCAGGATTAAATTGGAGATTTTAAAAGGGATTAATCTGGAAGAAAGGGATAAAGAAGAGCCAATTGAGTTAAGTTCACTCTTGAGGGTTTTAAATGGGAAGGAAGTTGACGAAATTATTGATGAATTCTGGCACTGGATCTTCCAGACTTTTAAGGAGCAGCTGGCATATCCATCCCTCAGGGAAGAGATTCAATCAGCCCTTGATTATATTAGAAAGAACTATCACAGGGAGATAAGTCTTGAGGAGATTGCCAGGCAGGTAGGGTTATCTAAATATTATTTTAGCCACTTATTTAGCAATGAGATTGGAGAAAATTTTTCAACTTACTTAAGTCAATACAGACTAAATAGGGCAAGTCAGTTATTACTGGAAAACAGAAGGGAAAATATATCTGAGATTGCCTATCAGGTCGGGTTTAATGACCCGAATTATTTTGCCAGGGCATTTAAAGAAAGGTTTAATATTTCTCCATCAAAATATAGAAGTAGCAATTAAATACTGCCAATCACAACATAATTAAGTTAATAACAAGATAGTCCTGAAGGTTATTTGTAATAATTGTGGAAATAGTCTAATAATAAAATAGAGATTTTTTGGTTACTAATTATAACATAAGCTTAAAAAAGGAGCTGATTTCGGTGGCCCGAAAGGGAAAGGTTAAAATTGCCAGGCCAGATTGGTGCAAAACCTGTGGAATCTGTATTGAAGTCTGTCCAGTGGAGGTTTTGGAATTAGGGAATACTAGAATTCAGATAGCTCATTTAGAGAACTGTATAGGTTGCGAAAACTGTGAATTAAGTTGTCCTGATTTTGTCTTAAAGGTGGTGGAAGATAATGAGTAAATCTATAACTTTATTGCTCCAGGGAGATGAAGCTGTTGTTGAAGGTGGAATGGCAGCAGGTGCTGATTTTTTTGCCGGATATCCGATTACTCCTGCCTCTGAAATTGCAGAGGGCTTTGCAGAGCAATTGCCTGAAAAAGGCGGTAAGTTTATTCAAATGGAAGATGAGATAGCTGGAATGGGTTGTATTGTTGGGGCTTCACTGGCTGGAGCCAAGGCAATAACAGCGACCAGTGGACCAGGATTTTCGTTGAAACAGGAGAATCTAGGATTTGCGATTATGGTTGAAGCTCCCTGTGTTGTTGTTAATGTTCAGAGGGTTGGTCCCTCAACCGGTCTGCCGACCTCGCCTTCACAGGGTGATATTATGCAGGCTAAATGGGGAACCCATGGAGACCATCCGATTATTGCATTATCGCCATCTTCGGTTTCGGAGACCTTTGATCTGACTGTGACCGCTTTTAATTTAGCTGAAAAATATAGAATACCTGTTATTTTGCTTTTAGATGAGATAGTTGGCCATATGCGGGAAAAGATTACTATTCCTCCTGCTGATGAACTTGAGATTGTCAATAGAAAGAAGCCTAAGCCAGAGGATAATGATAATTTTTATCCCTATGAAGAAACTGAGGATTTAATACCTCCGATGCCTGATTATGGGACAGGTTTTAAGTATCATTCAACCGGTCTTTTTCATGATAAAACAGGATTTCCAAGGGGTAAGACTGAAGATGCCAGGAAATTGATGGATAGATTGATGGGTAAAATCAATAATAATTTAGATGATATTATTCATCTTGAAGAGGATTTAAATGGCGATGAAGATGTTGTTGTTCTAGCCTATGGTTCAACTGTCCGTTCGGCAATCAGTGCAGTTAACCAGGTTAGAGAGGATGGAGTAAAAGCAGGCTGGGTTAAATTGAAGACTATCTGGCCATTTGCTGATGATTATGTTCGAGAACTGGCAGAAAAGGTGGATAGAATTATTGTGCCTGAATTAAATATGGGACAATTGATTGGAGAAGTTAAAAGAGTGGCAGCTGGCAAAGCTGAGGTTACCGGTATTAACCGCTATGACGGTACACTGATTACACCGGCCGATGTAGTTGCTGAAATAAAGGGGGCTCTCTAAATGGATGTAAATATAGATAAATATTTAAGACAGGATAAGTTGCCCCATATCTGGTGTCCAGGTTGCGGGCATGGCACAGTTTTAGGTAGTTTTGTCAGGGCTTTTGACCAGTCAGGTCTGGACCAGGATAAGACTGTTGTTATTTCAGGTATTGGCTGTTCTGGTAGAGCTTCCGGATATTTGAATTTTGATACTCTACATGTTACCCATGGCCGGGCTTTAACCTTTGCTACTGGTGTTAAAATGGCCAATCCAGAGCTAAATGTTATTGTTATGACCGGTGATGGCGATGGGGCTGCTATTGGTGGTAATCATTTAATTCATAGTTCAAGGAGAAACATTGATATTACAGTGGTTCTCTTTAATAATAATATTTATGGAATGACTGGAGGACAGTTTTCTCCAATGACACCGACTGGCGATACAGCTACCACTTCGCCATATGGAAATATAGATCAGAACTTTGACCTTTGCGAGCTGGCAAAGAGTTCAGGAGCAACCTTTGTCGGTAGAGGAGCATCCTATCAGCCAAGAAAGATGATCAAATTGATGAAAGAGGGTTTATTGCATAAAGGCTTTGCCTTTGTTGAAACCCTGACCCAGTGTCCTGTTAATTATGGTAAGAGAAATAAGATTGGCGGGGCCAGAGATATGTTGAAATGGCAGGATGAAAATCTTGTACCTGCAAAGAAGTATGAAAAGATGGATCCAGCAGAGAGAGAAGGTTTAATATCTACTGGAATTCTTCATCAGGTTGTTAAAGAGGAATATACAGATAAATATAAAAATGTTATTAATACAGTAATGGCAGGTGAATCTAATGAGTAGATATGAGGTTAGATTAAGTGGTGCCGGTGGCCAGGGTATGATCCTGGCTGGGATAATTCTTGCCGAGTCGACTCTGGATAATGATGAATTAAATGTTGTCCAGACCCAATCCTATGGACCTGAATCCCGGGGAGGTGCCAGTCGAGCGGAAGTTGTCTTTAGCAAAGAGGCAATCGATTATCCTAAAGTTATTCAGGCTGATTTGCTGGTAGCATTAACAACTGAAGCTTTAGATAAATATGGGGATGATATTAAGAAAACTGCAGTTGTAATTGCTGATTCTGATTATATAGATTTAGATTATAATCCTGGTGATGGTGTTGAATATTACTCAATTCCAATTATTAATACTGCTATTGAGGAAATAGGATTAAAATTGACAGCTAATATGGTTGCTCTAGGAGCAGCAAGTCATTTTATTCCTGACCTTTCAGAAGAGGAGATCTTAAAGACGATAGCTTCCAGGGTTCCTGCCGGGACTGAGGAGAAAAATAAAGAAGCATTTAAGGCAGGCAAGAAACTTGTCTCAGAGATGAAATCTTAAAATTGATGGTTTGTTGATTACGAGGAGGTAGAAAAATGGCTGATTTAGAAAAAGGATATCAAGAATGGAAAGAAAATAAATTAGATAAGACTGTAAATAATTATGGAGAAAGAAAGGATCAGTTTTCAACAGGCTCAAATAGGCCTGTGAAGGCATTGTATTCGCCTTTAGATGTAGAAGATATAGATTACCTTGAAGAGATAAATTTTCCTGGTCAGTTTCCTTATACCAGGGGGGTTTATCCTACTATGTATCGGAGTCGGCTCTGGACTATGCGTCAGTATGCTGGTTTTGGTACAGCTAAAGAAACAAATGAGAGGTTTAGATATTTATTAGATCATGGCCAGACTGGATTAAGTGTTGCCTTTGATCTGCCGACTCAGATCGGTTATGATTCTGATCATGAAATGTCAAAGGGAGAGGTTGGTAGAGTTGGGGTTGCCATTGATACTTTAGCTGATATGGAAACTCTCTTTGATCAAATTCCCCTTGATAAAGTCAGTACCTCAATGACTATTAATGCCCCGGCTTCAGTACTTCTGGCCATGTATATTGCAGTTGCTGAAAAACAGGGGGTTGAAAAGGAGAAACTATCTGGTACTATTCAGAATGATATTTTAAAAGAATATATTGCTAGAGGAACATATATTTTTCCTCCTGAGCCTTCATTAAGATTGATAACAGATATCTTTGATTACTGTTCTAAAGAACTTCCAAGCTGGAATACAATTAGTATCAGTGGCTATCATATTCGTGAAGCCGGTTCTGATGCTGTTCAGGAGCTGGCATTTACTATTGCGGATGGTATTGAATATGTAGAATCTGCATTAAGTATTGGCATGGATGTTGATAGCTTTGCCCCGAGGTTATCCTTCTTCTTTAATGGCCAGATGGACTTTTTAGAAGAGGTTGCTAAATTTAGGGCAGCCAGAAGGTTATGGGCAGAGATAATGAAGGATAGGTTTGGAGCTGAAAAGGCTAAATCCTGTATGCTCCGGTTCCATACTCAGACTGCCGGTGCAGCTTTAACTGCTCAGCAGCCACAGAATAATATTGTCAGGGTGGCTATTCAGGCTCTGGCGGCTGTATTAGGTGGAACTCAATCTCTCCATACTAATTCATTTGATGAAGCTTTAGGTTTACCGACTGAAGAGGCAGCTAAAATAGCTTTAAGAACACAGCAGATAATTGCTGAAGAGAGCGGTGTTGCAGATACTATTGATCCTTTGGCTGGTTCCTATTATATTGAAAGTATGACTGATAAATTGGTCGAGGAAGCCAGAGAATATTTAGATGAGATTGAAGAACTTGGTGGAATGGCTGAAGCTATTAAGGCAGGCTATGTCCAGCGAGAGATTCAGGAATCTGCCTATCAGGAACAGAAAGCCGTTGAAAGTGGCGAAAAAGCTGTGATAGGTGTCAATAAGCATAAAGAGGATTCTGAAGAGATTGGCGATATCTTAAAAGTTGATCCAAATCTTGAAAAAGATCAATGTCAGCAGTTAAGTGAAATCAGGGCTGACAGGGATTCTGATATAACTGAAAAGCATTTAGAGGATATCAGGAATGCAGCAATTAATGATAAAAATTTGATGTATCCAATTTTAGATGCTGTGAGAGATTATGTTAGTATTGGAGAGATCTGTGGTGTTTTAAGAGAAGAATTTGGTGAGTATGAGGCAAAGATTTTTTAATAGCTTTGATAAGTAATCAGGAGGGATATAGATGAGTGAGAATATAAAGGTTCTGATTGCAAAACCAGGCCTTGATGGTCATGATCGCGGTGCAAAGGTAATAGCCAGAGGTCTTAAAGAAGCCGGCATGGAGGTAGTTTATACAGGCTTAAGGCAGACCACTGATCAGATAGTTAGAGCGGCAGTTCAGGAAGATGTAGATGTAATCGGATTAAGTATTTTATCTGGAGCTCATAGCCATCTTTTTCCAGAGATAATGAAAAAATTAAAGGATAATGGTAAAGATGATGTGCTTGTGATTGCAGGTGGAATAATTCCTGATGATGATCATGGAGAATTAAAAGAACTTGGAATTAAGGGAATATTTAAGCCAGGGACCCCGATTAATGAGATTGTAGAATTTATTCATCAGGAATTAGATGTGGCATAATGAAGATTGATGCTGAAAAGATTATTGCTGGTGATGAGAAGACTGTTGCAAAGGCAATTAGTCTTGTAGAAAATTCCCGGGGAGAGGCTTTTGATTTATTGCGAGAGCTTTATCTTAAAACAGAGCTAGCTTATTTACTGGGGGTTACTGGTCCGCCTGGAGGAGGAAAAAGTACACTTGTAGAAAAAATTGTTAGTAGATGGGTTGATTCTGGGGAAAGGGTAGCTGTGATTGCCATTGACCCTAGTAGTGAGTTTTCTGGTGGGGCTTTACTTGGCGATAGAATTAGAATGGGCAGGATTGCTACCCATCCTGATGTATTTATTCGGAGTATGGCTACCAGAGGTTATTTAGGTGGTTTAAACCCGGCTATCTTTGACACAGTTTTGGTCTTATCTGCTGCAGGGTATAATCGTATTGTAATAGAAACTGTTGGGGTTGGCCAGAATGAGATTGATATTGTTAGTCTGGCTGATACAACTTTAGTTGTGACTGTGCCTGAGGCTGGTGATGAAATTCAATCCTTTAAAGCTGGTCTGATGGAGGCAGGCGATCTATTTGTCTTAAATAAGTCAGATCATGCAACTGCCCATAAGATGGAATTGATCTTAAAGCAGATGATTGATCTGGCAAGGTCAGATGATTCAGGCTGGAAGATTCCTCTGATCAAAACAGTTGCCACTGAAGAGGATGGCATTGGAGAGTTAATTGAAAAAATTGCTGAGCATAAGGGTTATTTGAAAGAATCCAATCAGGAATTAGATAATAAAAAGAAAGTGATGAAAAATCATTTGATTCATTTATTAGAGGAGGGTTTAAGAAATAAATATATTGAGCCACTTTTAAAAGATGAAGATTTTTCAACTTCTTTAGATGATGTAATTGAAAGAAAGAAAGATCCATATACCAGGGTTTCTGAATGGCTTAGTGATTTTGGAGAGGGGGTATAATATATATGAAGATAGATCATATTGGCATAGCTGTTGAGGATTTAGAGGCAGGGCTGGAGTTTTATCGCGATGCATTAGGTCTGGAATATAAAGGCCAGGAGGAAGTTGAAGAACAGGGTGTTAAAGTTGCTTTCTTGAAAATAGGAGAAAGTAAAATTGAATTATTAGAACCTCTGCATGAAGATAGTCCTATTGCTAAATTTTTAAGTAAAAGAGGAGAGGGAATTCATCATATTGCTTATTTAGTTGACAATATTGATGAAAAGGTTTCTGTAATGGATGCTAAAGGTGTAAGGTTTATAGGTGATGAACCGACAGAAGGTGCAGGCAATAAGAAAATTATCTTTATTCATCCCAAAAGTACCAAAGGTGTTCTAACAGAATTATGCCAACCTAAAAACTAAGGGGGAAAAATTAAATGTCTAAAGAATTTAAGATTTATGAGGTTGTTCTTAAACAGCTGGATGATGCAGCAACTGAATTGAATCTGGATCCTCAGGTTAAAGCATTATTAAAAGAACCTGTTAGGTCTCTGTCAGTAGCAGTACCTGTGAGAATGGATAATGGCAGTGTTAGAGTATTTAAAGGGTTCCGCTGTCAGCATAATGACGCTCTGGGGCCAACAAAGGGAGGAATTCGTTTCCATCCGCAGGTTGAACAAGCCGAGGTACAGGCACTGGCAGCCTGGATGACTTTTAAATGTTCTCTTGTTGGAATTCCATATGGAGGAGCTAAAGGTGGGGTTTTATGTAATCCTAAAGAGATGAGTAAAGGAGAATTAGAAAGGTTATCAAGGGGATTTATTCAGGCTATTTCACCTATTATTGGTCCAGATAAGGATATTCCTGCCCCTGATGTATATACAGATGCCCAGGTAATGTCCTGGTTTATGGATGAATTCTCGAAGATAAAAGGTGTAAATACTCCAGGTCTTGTAACAGGTAAGCCTCTTGTTATCGGTGGCTCTTATGGACGTGATTCAGCGACTGCTCGCGGGCTTATGTATACTGTTAGAGAAGCTGCTAAAGAACTGGATATGGATTTAAATGATGCTACTGTCGTTGTTCAGGGTTATGGAAACGCTGGTAACTTTAGTGCGAAGTTTTTGCAGGAATTAGGAGCAAAATTAATAGCTGCCAATGATTCCAGTGGTGGGATTTATAATCCAGATGGAATGGATGCCTTTGAATTAAAAAAATATAAAGATGAGCATGGAGAGCTTCATGGTTTCCCGGGTTCAAAGGATATTAGCAATGAAGAGTTGTTAACCTTAGAATGTGATATACTGGTTCCAGCTGCTATGGAAAATCAAATTAATGAAAAAAATGCTCATAATATTAAAGCTAAGATGATTGCAGAAGCAGCCAATGGGCCAACAACTCCAGAGGCAGATAAGATTTTAAATGAAAAAGGTGTTATTGTATTACCTGATGTTCTAGCCAATGCAGGTGGAGTTACAGTTTCTTATTTTGAGTGGGTCCAGAATATGTATAATTATTACTGGGATAAAGAAGAAATTGATAATAAGTTAGAGAAGATAATGGTGAATGCATTCAAGCGAACCCATGAAAAACACAAGACAGCTGGGGTGCCTTATCGGGTAGCAGCATATATGGTTTCTATTGAAAGATTAACTGAAGCAATGAGAGCTAGAGGCTGGGTAGAATAATTTCTGTAATTGATGTAATATAAAGGGCAGCCCTTGATGGGCTGCCTCTTTTTATGGGTTCATATTAACCACATTTTGACCAGCCACAACTATTACAGACGACACATCCGCCGTCGCTGGCTAGTTCACTCTCACATTCCGGACATTTTCTTTTTTCTTCAGGATTATTTTTGAAATTAAAACCTCTAACTGCTTCTGCAGCTTTTTCTTTAACTGCTTCAGAATTGAAGTTTTTGTCTTTAATGCTTATTTCACCGTTTTCATTTGAAATTTCTAGGGCCCGGCCAATGGCATCAGGACAGGAGAGATTTCTAACTTCAGTACGTATCATTGCAGCTTCACAGCGGATCCCTTTAAGCTGATCTGTTATCTCTTCAACAGGCATGCCACTTCTTAATGCCAGAGAAGTTAATCGACTGATAGCTTCTGATTGGGCATGGCAACCTCCACCTTTTCCTGTGGTTGTAAATAATTCACAGATGCCTTCTTCATCAGAATTAATTGTTATATATAGTTTACCGCAACCAATAAGAGTTTTTTCTGTTGTACCAACTGTTACTTTTGGTCGATTTCTTTTGCTTTTGTTATCTTTTTCGTCTTTATCACTGGATTTAGTTGTTAAAACCTGGCCTGAACGGCTGCCATCTCTATAAATAGTAATGCCTTTACAATCTAGCTTATAAGCTAATTCGTAAGCTTCTTTGACATCATTTTTAGACGCATTATTTTTAAAATTGATAGTTTTGCTGACAGCATTGTCTACATATTTTTGGAAGGCTGCCTGAGTTTTTATATGCCATTCAGGAGTAATATCATGGGAAGTAACGAATATTTCTTTTAAGTCATCAGGGATTTCATCTATTTTCTGGATTGAACTCTGACTGGCAAGTTTTTCTTTTAACTCGTCGTTCATGATGCCTCTTTCTTCAGCTATTTGAGCAAATATTGGATGGAGCTCAACTAATGTTTCATCGATTACATGTCTTTCATATGCCAGAGCAAATAATGGCTCAATACCACTGCTTGTGCCGGCAATTATACTAATTGAACCTGTTGGGGCAATTGTAGTAGTTGTTGCATTTCTATATTCTTTTTCGTATATGCTTTTTTCAAAATTCGGGAATGGGCCACGTCTTTTAGCCAGTTTATGGGAAGCTTCTCTGGCTTTTTTGTTGATGAAGCCCATTATATTTTCAGCTGTTTCTACTGCTTCCTGACTGTTATAGGCCAGGCCTAATTTTAATAACATGTCGCTATAACCCATGACTCCAAGACCAATTTTTCTATTTCCCTGTACCATTTCAGTTATTTTATCAAGTGGGAACTCGCTCATATCTATAACATTATCCAGGAAGTGGACTGCTTTTTTGACTGTTTCTGCTAATTTATCATAATTAATCTCAGCTTCGCCAATAGGACCTTCGGTCATTTTAGATAGGTTGATAGAGCCTAAATTACAGGCCTCAAAAGGGAGTAATGGTTGTTCGCCACAGGGGTTGGTGCTTTCTATTTCTCCGATTTCAGGGGTCGGGTTTTCTTCATTAATTTTATCCAGAAAAATTATTCCTGGCTCTCCGTTTTTATGCGCCATTTCAACTATCAGGTTAAAGATTTCGCTGGCATCTTCAAGACCAGTAATTTTTCCAGTTCTAGGATTAATTAATTCATATTTTTCGTTATTCTGATAGGCTTCCATAAAATCTTCAGTTATAGCGACAGAAATATTGAAATTATTTAGCTGATCCTCGTCTTCTTTAGAGGTAATAAAATCTCTAATATCAGGGTGATCAACTCGCATTACCCCCATATTTGCTCCCCGTCTTTTGCCTCCCTGCTTAACGGTGTTGGTAGCTTCATCAAAAATTCGCATAAATGAGATAGGACCACTGGCAACTCCACCAGTAGTTTTTACTATATCATTTTTGGGTCGGATCCGGGAAAAGCTAAAACCAGTGCCTCCACCACTCTTATGTATCAATGCAGAATTTTTTATTGCATCAAAAATTCCATCCATGCTATCTTCAACTGGAAGGACAAAACATGCACTTAATTGTTGCAGGTCATTATCTGCATTCATAAGAGTTGGAGAGTTCGGGAGGAATTCTAACTTTGCCATCATTTCATAAAATTCTTCTGCTGTTTTATCCACAGGTTCATCATATATTGCATTAGCTTCAGCAATATTATTTGCAACTCGTAAAAACATATCTTTAGGAGTTTCAATAAGATTTCCATCTGGATCTTTTTTAAGATATCTTGCCTCTAAAATCCGAATACTATTTTCTGAAAGATCTGGTTCAATCATTTTTTATTACCACCTTTTCTTTTAGTTTCTTTTTATATTATATCAGATATTGGTCTTAAAATAAATGGTATTTTTCTATATATAGTGCTTTTTTTATGAGTCGACCACAATATATCGTGCCTGCAGGATTACTAAAAGATATTTATTGATATCTATTCCTCAATAATGTAAGATAATATATAGTAATAATAAACTAAAATAGCTTTTTAGGAGGACAAATAATGTTAAATCAACAGTTTAGTAAAATGGAAGTTATAGAGATGGCCAAGGATATTGAAAAAAGAGGTTTGAACTTTTATAGGTCCCAGGCTGATAAGACAGACAATCAGGAAATCAGGGAATTGTTTTTAAGGTTAGCAGGGGATGAAAAGGATCATTTTCAGAGATTCGATAATTTAGGGAAGTCTATAAAGGAGAATTCAGATTATAAGGAAGATCATGTTTATAATGAACAGGTTAGTACTTATCTAAATGCTTTAGTTGAGTTTGCAGTTTTTCCTGGTGATGAGCTGATTGATAAGGAATTTGACTCAATGGAAGAAGTCTTAAAACTAGCAATTCAGGCGGAAAAAGATTCTATCCTGCTTTATACCGAGATGCTTGACAATCATTCCGGAGATACTGTAGATATTATAAAAAAATTAATCGACGAAGAGAAACAACATCTATTAGACCTGGTTAAATTAGATGCGAAATTATAATTAAAAATGGATTATGTTTATATTCTAAAGTGCAGTGATAACACTCTTTATACTGGCTATACTACAGACCCGGAAAGAAGAATAGAAGAACATAATGCTGGCATAGGCGCTAAATATACCCGGGGTAGAGGGCCGGTGGAATTAGTTTATTTAGAGGAATTTTCTGATAAAAGCAGAGCTATGCAGAGAGAATACGAAATCAAACAATTTTCTAAAAATGAAAAATTGGAATTAATAAGAAAAGGGACAGTTAATTAACTGTCCTTTTTCTCGTTTATTAAGCTATAAAACTAATTATCGAGCTCAGGTAATTTATCAAACTGGCCTAAAAACCTGGGTTCAGGATATAACTGGATATTAAATTTCTTTTTGACTGTCTTCTGTACAACTATCATTAAATCAATAATATCAGCAGCCTTTGCATTATTAGCATTTATTATAAAACCTGCATGTTTTTTTGAGACCATTGCTCCACCTACTTTTTCACCTTTTAAACCGGCTTTTTCGATTAGTGAGCCGGCATAATTGTCTGGAGGTCTCTTGAAAGCACTACCAGCACTCGGGTATTCCATTGGCTGTTTTGCCCAGCGTTTTTCGTTTAATTCTTCCATTTCATTTTTAATAGTTGTTTTAGGCGCAGGGTTTAATTCCAGGACGGCTTCTAATGCTATTAAATCATTTTCCTGGAGGATACTATAACGATAATCTAAATTTAATTTATCTTTGTCGTATTCGATGATACCATGATTATTTGAAAATAGTCTGGCCTTCTTAATTACCTGTTTGATTTCACCGCCGTATGCCCCGGCATTCATAAAGATAGCTCCTCCTAAACTCCCAGGAATGCCACAGGCAAACTCCATTCCTGTAAGATTATTTTCAGCAATCACATCACATAACTTTTCTAAGGATACACCTGTTTCGGCAATCACCTGATTTTCGTTAAATTCAATATTATTTAATTTAGAGGTGGTGATTATTGCCCCTTGATAACCTTTATCAGAAACTATTATATTGCTGCCTCCACCTAGAACAAAGTATTTAATATTAAATTCATTTACAAGTTCTAGAGATTTAATTAAATTGGTTTTGTTTGCTGGCTCAATAAAGATGCTGGCAGGGCCACCAACTTTAAAAGAAGTATGATTTGATAAAGACTCATTTTCTTTAAAGTTTATATTTGATTTTTTTAGTTTATTTTTAAACAGTTTTATTTTATCTGACATTAATTAATTCTCTCCCTGGATTCTTTCGATTTCAATATTTTCAATTGCTTCCTCAATTAGTGGTTGGAAATCTAGATTACTTTCAGTTTGCTCTGTTCTTTTTAACCTGGGCCTGGTGATTGGGCTATCAGGCAGGAATAGTGAACAGCAATCTTCAAAGGGTAAAGTTGAGGTTTCATAGCTGCCGATTTCCTTAGCTTCTTTAATTATATCATCTTTATCTCTTGTTATTAATGGCCTGAGCAATGGTAGTTTAGCTACATCGCCAATTGTTCTGAGGCTGGCAAGGGTCTGACTGGCAACCTGTCCGACACAATCACCGGTGACTAATGCCTGGGCATTAATTTCTAATCCTAATCTGGAAGCAATCCTGAGCATCATTCTCCTTAAAATAGTAATTGAATAATCGTCATGACAATTTTTATTAATTTCTTTCTGCAGATTGGTTACATTTACTATATAGAGATTTGCGTCTCCATTATATTTTGCCAGGGTTCTGGCAAGGTCTCTAACCTTTTCAAGATTTCTTTCTCCTGTATAAGGAGGTGTGTGGAAATGAATAAAGTTTAACTTTACGCCACGACGGATCATTTCCCAGCCTGCTACAGGGCTATCGATTCCACCTGAAAGTAATAATAGAGCAGACTCAGCACTGCCAACAGGTAAACCGCCTGTTCCTGCATAGGTATCAATAAATAGATAGATTCCACTTTTGCGGATATCTAGCTCTATTGTTGTATCAGGATTATCCAGATCTACTGATAGGAGTTCATTATCGTTTTGATTGATTTTTTCATAAATATATCCACCAACTTTTCTACTGACCTGAGGGCTCTCTAAAGGAAAACCCTTATTTGCCCGATTGGTTCTAACTCGAAAGGTTGAAGGGAGTTGCGGGTCTTTTTTTTGAAATAACTTAAATGCTGTTCTGCTCAGGTCTTCAACATCGCTTTCAGGCTCCAGTTTAACTGCTGGACTAAATGAAACAATCCCTGGCACAGTTTTTAAGGTCTCTATGACTTCTTTGCTTATATCTGATTTTTCTTCTTCAAAATATAAAAAGAATCTTCCGAAAGTCCGGTCCAGATTGAAATCTAATTTATTTTTAAGTCGTCTATTCAGGTCATCAGCCAGTGCATCGGCAAACTTTGAAAAGTTATGGCCTTTAAGCCCCATTTCTCCATATCTAATAATAATTAATTTATACATTTAATCACCTCTGGGATTATAATAAAAAGTTTAACTCTTCTTTTAAAGTATTTATTAGTCGGTTGGCTTCCTGTTCAGTATTATTTTTTGATATGCTAATTCTTATTGAACTAGAGGCTATCTTATCATCTCTTCCCATTGCCTCAAGTACATGGTCAGTTTTAATATTAGTTCCTGCACAGGCAGAACCACTTGAAATATATATATCGTTATGATTGAGAGCATTTACTATTACTTCTCCTGGCAAACCTGGTATAGATGCATTAATAATATGGGGAGCAGATTTATCTGGAGTATTTATAATTATTTCTGGAATTTCACTCTCTATTCTATTGATAATATGATTTTTTATTTTATTAATAGAATTATTAAATTCATTAGATTTATTTAGATCCTTAATGGCTTCAGCCATTCCAGCTATTCCTGGAAGATTCTCTGTTCCACTTCTTAATTCTCGTTCCTGGCCACCGCCATATAGGATAGGCTCTATATAATGATCTTCTCTTAAATATAAAAAACCTGTCCCCTTTGGTCCATGAAATTTATGGCCACTGAAGCTGGCCAGATCAACTTCTAATTTTTCTGGGACTGTTTCTACCTTTCCTGGTGCCTGAATCATATCGCTATGAAAAATAATATCACTATTTAATTTTTTGGCTTTTTTACTAATTTCAGCTATAGGTTGAATAGCACCTGTTATATTGTTGACATACATGATAGATATTAATATTGTATCATCTCTGATTTCAGTTATTACATCTTCAGGGTTTATAAATCCTGAGGAGTCAGGGCTGACCAGGGTTATGTCATAGCCTGAATCCCTTAATTTATCGAACTGCTCATAAATGGAGGGATGCTCTATCTGACTGGAAATAATATGGTTTCCCCTTCCAGACCGGATGCCTGCAGCTCCCTGGATTGCAAGATTGTTTGCTTCTGTGCCTCCTGATGTAAAAAGGATCTGCTCTGGCTTTGTTCTTAAATAATCTGCAATAGTTCTGCGACTATTTTTTAGAATTTTGTCAGCATCAATCCCTTTATTATGGATTGATGAGGGGTTACCGTAATTTTCTAGCATTGTTTGATATGCTACCTTTGCAGCTTTTTCTGATACCCTTGTTGTAGCTGCATTATCAAAATATATCTCCATAAATTAATCAACTCCGTATTTAACTAACTGATTTTCTCGTTTATTATACCATATAGTTGAATACATTTAAATTCTTTGGCCCCAGCATCTTGCATAGACCTTCGTAGCAGGATATAATAGGAACAAAGAATTATAGAAATAGAAAGGTGATAATTAAATGGAGTTATTCGACAGTCATGCCCATATAGATTTTCCAAGATACAATAAAGATAGAGACAAAGTTATCGAGAGAGCTCGAGCAGAAGGAGTTAAATATATTTTAAACTGTGGAGCAGATCTGGAGTCCAGCCAGAGAGCTGTAAAACTGGCTGAAGATTATGATGATATTTTCGCTGCCGTTGGTATCCATCCCCATGAAGGATCAATGTATAGCATTGAAATTGCTAAAAAACTTAGAGAACTTGCGGAAAACAAAAATGTTGTTGCCTTTGGTGAAATTGGACTGGATTATCATTATGATAATTCTCCCAGGGATGAGCAGCGTCAGGCTTTTAGGGCTCAATTAAGGCTGGCATCGACTCTAGATTTGCCAGTGATAATTCATAGCCGGGAAGCTGAAAAAGATACAATTAATATATTGGAGGAAGAATGGGATTCAAAAAATGGAGGAGTTGTGCACTGTTATTCCAGTAGTGCAGAAATGGCTAAAAAGTTACTTGAGCTGGATTTCCATATAGGATTTACTGGATTAATAACTTTTAAAAACCTTGAATGGTTAAGGAGAATAGTCAGTAATACGCCAATTAATAAGATTTTAATTGAAACAGATTCACCATATATGTCTCCAGAACCTTATAGAGGCCGGAGAAATGAGCCTGCCAGGGTTAAAGAGGTTGCCAGGCAGGTTGCAAAGTGTCATAATCTTACACTGGAGAAAGTAGCCGAAATAACTACTGAAAATGGCTTGAACCTCTTTAAAATATAGATTGAGTAAGGTGATCGAATGTGCTAGATCTTGAAAGTTTGGGCAGATTAATAATTGGTATAGGGTTTTTGCTTATTATAATTGGCCTGGTTATATTGTCAGATATAGAGTTATTTAGCTGGTTTGGTAATCTGCCAGGAGATATCAGGATCGAACGGGATAATTTTAATTTCTATTTTCCTATTACCACAATGGTTATTTTAAGTATTATTTTAAATCTGGTTTTAAGAATAATCAATTATATTTTTTAAAACTTAAAAAAGGGTGGGAATATTAATGACAGATAAAATTTATTACAATGGAAATATAATTAAAAGAGAAGATGCTAAAGTTGATATAGAAGATAGAGGCTATCAATTTGCTGATGGGGTTTATGAAGTTGTGGCATTTTATCAGGGGGAGCCATTTACTCTAGAGGAGCATATGGAGAGATTAGTATTTTCAGCAGGTGAGATTGATATTGAAACTCCTTCGGCTGAAACATTAATTAAAGAAGCTAAAAATTATATGCAGGAGACAGGTTACGCAGATAGGAATGCCAAACTTTATGTTCAGGTATCCAGGGGAGTTGCCTCAAGAAGCCATGCTTATCCAGATGGCCTGGAACCTGTTATAATAATGAAAGCCGGGCCTTTAAATCCTAATCCAGAAGAGTATTTTCAGGAAGGTGTTAAAATAATAACCCTGCCAGATGAACGCTGGTCCCGTTGTTATATAAAGTCTATTGCATTGCTTCCTAATATACTGGCTAAAAAGAAAGCTAAACAGGCAGATGCCTATGAGGCTGTAATGTCCAGAGATGGCTTTATAACAGAGGGTTCCAGTTCGAATATATTTATTGTTGAGGATGATACAATTATAACACCACCTGCAACAAACTATATTTTAAATGGTATAACCAGACAGACAGTAATTGATAGACTGGCTCCTGAATTAGGTTATGAGGTCATTGAAGAGAGTATTCCATATTATACATTATTGAAAGCTGAACAGGTTTTTCTAACTGGAACAACTACTGAAATTATGCCAGTCGTGCAGATAAATGATAAAGTTGTTGGTGACGGGAAAGTTGGAGCAGAAACAAAGGAGATTTTTAAAGCATTTAGAGAATTAACTGGATTTGTCAGGGGGAAATAAGGATGTATGAAAGAGAGATAAAAATTACCAGTAAATACGGACTGCATGCAAGACCGGCAGCCAGTTTTGTTGAGCGTGCAGGAAAGTATGATTCTGAAATCGAAATAGTTCATGATGGAGAACCAGCTAATGGTAAGAGTATTATTAGTTTGCTGGCCCTTGCAGCTGGTAAGGGAGATAGAATAATCATTAGAGCAGAAGGAAAAGACGAAACAGATGCTGTCAATGATCTGGTTGATTTTTTAAAGGAGGCAGAATAAATGCCTGGAACTGCAAATTTATTGACTCCTATTCAGATTAATAATTTAATTTTAAAAAATAGAATTGTGCTTCCACCATTAGCAAGTAAAAAGGCAACTGCTGATGGGAAGGTTACTGATGAATTATTAGATTATTATAGAAATAGAATTGGCAATGGCTTAATTATTGTAGAACACAGTTACATTGATAAAGCTGGTATGGCCAGTGAAAATCAGCTGGCTATTAATGATGGCACTAAATTAGATGGTTTAAAAGAACTTGCAAGTTTAATAAAAGAGGGAGGATCAGCTGCAGGAATTCAACTTGCTCATGCCGGTGCCAAAGCTGATCCAGAAATTACTGGTTGTAATTCCTATTCCCCATCTGGAATTAAACCACCAGGGATAGAAAAAGATTATAAACCTGAAAAACTTTCAAAAAAAGAGATAGATGAGTTGCTGGAGTTATATGCTACTTCAGCAAGAATTGCTAAAGCGGCAGGTTTTGATTTAATAGAAATTCATGCTGCCCATGGCTATTTGCTAAATCAATTTATTTCCCCTTTAACAAATAAAAGGGATGATGAATACGGAGGTTCTCTGGCCAATAGATTCAGGATTATTGGTAAGGTTATTGAATCAATCAGGGAAGTGATTGGTGATAGTTTTCCGCTGGCAGTTAGATTAGGTTCAGATGATTTTGAGGAAGAAGGTTTAAAGCCTGAAAAAGCTGCTGAAGGAATTTTGCCATATCTCGATTCGATTGATCTCCTTGATCTGTCTGGGGGATTAAACGGATATGGTGTACTGGATGAAGGGGAAGAAGGATTTACTGCTTATCTGGCAGATGAATTTAAGAATTTTATTTCAGAAGATAAGTTGCCACCGATTTTAATTGCCGGAGGGATAAAAACAGCCAGTTATGCTGAAAAACTTTTAGTTTCAGAAAAGGCTGAACTTATAGGTGTTGGTAGAGCACAGTTAAAAAATAGAAACTGGCCTGATAAAGCTCTAAATCAGTTAAATAACAATTAAATGGGGTGAGAGTTTTGGAAAAGTCATTAATAATTAATCCAGGTTCAACTTCAACAAAATTAGCTATTTTTGATGGCAAAAAAGAGGAATGGTCAAAATCCCTTGATCATTCAAGATCTGATATAGATGAATTCAATAAGATAATTGATCAATTAAGCTGGAGACAGGAGCTTATACTAGAAGCTATAAAAGATGCTGGCTATCAGCTGGAGGATTTTGATTTTTTTGTTGCCCGAGGAGGTCTGCTTGATCCTATTCCTGGAGGAACTTATTTAGTTGGCGAGGAGATCATCAAAGATTTAAAGGCCGGGAAAAATGGTGAGCATGCTTCTAATCTGGCTGCAATTATTGCCTATAATTTTGCTAAAAAGTCTGGAGTAAATGCATATATAGTTGATCCAGTTGCTGTTGATGAATTTAAGCCTGTAGCCAGATTGTCTGGTTTACCTGAATTACCGAGAAAATGCCAATCACATGCTTTAAATTTAAAGGCAGTTGGCAGGAAAGTGGCTGCCAGCTTAGGTAAAAATTTTGATGAGATTAATCAGATAGGTGTTCATTTAGGCGGAGGTATTTCAATAGCTGCACTGGAATATGGTAAAATAGTAGATGTAAATAATGCAAATCAGGGAGGGCCTTATTCCCCTGAACGTGTGGGCACATTACCGGCCCTTGATTTAGTAAATTATATTTTTGAAAACGAACCGAAACAGGCAGAACTTAAAAAGGAATTAGTAGGCAAAGGTGGACTTACTGCTTATTTAGGGACAGCTGATGGAAGAGAGATAGAGGAAAGAATTTCTTCTGGAGATGAAAAAGCTAAACTTATTTATGATGGTATGGTCTATCAGATTGCAAAGGAAATAGGCGCAATGTCAGCAGTTTTAAATGGAAAAATTAGTGGAATATTTTTAACTGGTGGTCTGGCTAATTCAGATTATCTTACTGATGCTATTAAAGAAATGGTCTCTTATCTGGCACCAGTCTTTATTTATCCAGGTGCCGAAGAGATGGAACATCTTGTATCCGGTGGTTTAAGGGTTATCCGTGGCGAAGAGGATGCAAAGGATTATAAGTCAGAAAAGTTATAGGAGGGATAGCTTGAGCAAACCAGAGGTTTATGTTAGCAGGGTGATTCCAGAGACTGGATTGAATATTCTTGAAGAAAAATGTGATGTGACTGTAAATGAAGAAGATAAACAGCTTTCTAAATCTGAATTAATCGATAATTTAAAGGGCAAAGATGGCGCTCTTGTAATGCTGAGTGATGAAATTGACAGGGAATTAATTGAAGCCTGTCCAGATTTAAAAGCAGTAAGTAATCTGGCTGTAGGTTATAATAATATAGATGTCCAGGCAGCTAAAGAGGCTGGAATTATAGCTACTAATGTTCCTGGCGTTTTAACAGAAGCTACTGCTGAGTTGACCTGGGCATTATTGATGGCAGTTGCCAGGAGAGTGGTTGAAGCTGATAAGTTTTTGCGAGCTGGAAAGTTTAAAAGCTGGGGCCCAAAGCTGTTGATGGGCAATGATATTTATGGCAAAAAGCTTGGTATTATAGGTTTTGGCGATATAGGCCAGGCTGTTGCCAGAAAAGCTGCCGGTTTTAATATGGAAATCTTCTATAATAAAAGAAATAGATTATCGATACCAGCTGAAAAGAGATTAGGGGTTGAATATAAAAAATTACCTCAATTACTGGCAGAATCAGACTATATTACAGTTAATGCACCTCTGAATTCTGATACTTATCATCTGATTGGTACAGAAGAACTACAAATAATGAAGGAAACAGCATATATAATAAATACAGGCAGGGGACCAATAATTGATGAAAAAGCTCTGGTGAAAGCTTTAAGAGAAAATGTTATAGCCGGTGCTGGTCTGGATGTTTTCGAAAATGAACCTGATGTAGAACCAGGGTTGCTAGAGCTTGATAATGTGGTTTTGACTCCTCATATCGGGAGTGCTTCAAAGGAAGCCCGTTATGAGCTGGCAGAAAAAGCAGCATCTGACTTAGTTGCGGCTTTAACAGGTGGAGAAGTTGAGAATCCGGTGACCTAGAAAGTAGGTGTTTATATTGGTTGATTCAGATAACCTGGGTAATAATTTAGAAGATATTATGGCAAAAACTATTTCATTTATAGAGGACAGTACTCAGGATGTTTTTGCTATTGCTGAATCATCTAGAGAAGAACTTGATAATATAAAAAATGAACTTTTATTGATTCAGCAGGAGATTGAGGAAGTTATCGATAAGTTAGATAGTAAGGAAAAAGAAAATAAAGAGGCAAGGCAGAGGCTGATGGAAGTCAGTCAACAGTTTGATAGATATTCTGAAAGGGAGATAAAAAAGGTTTATGAACTTGCCGAGGACACCTCTGTTGAGATTGCAGTATTACGGGAAAAGGAGGAACAATTACAACAGCGAAGAAGAGAACTAGAAGAAAGATATAAAAAAATGGAAAAGACCAATAATAAAGCTGAAAGTCTGGTCAGTCGGATGGGTGTTGTCAAAGATTTTCTTGATGGAGAGCTAGTGGATATTAATGATCAGTTTGATGATTTAAGAAATAGGGAACAGCTGGCATTTAAAATAATTCAGGCCCAGGAAGAAGAAAGAAAGAGGGTGGCCAGAGAAATTCATGATGGACCTGCTCAATCAATGGCTAACCTGGTTTTAAGAACTGAGATAGTTCAACAGATTTTAAAAGAAGATAAAGACCAGGCATTAAATGAGTTAGATGATTTTAAAGATATTGTAAGAACGTCTGTAAAAGATATAAGAAAGATTATATATGATTTAAGGCCAATGTCGTTAGATGATTTAGGACTGGTTCCGACTTTAAGAAAATATATTGATGATTTTACTACTGAGACTGGCATAATGGTTGAATTAATGATCCGTGGAGAAGAGAGGACATTGCCTTCTTCTTATGAAGTTACGATATTTAGACTGGTTCAAGAGGCATTGACCAATATGAGAAAGCATTCTGATGCAAATAGTGGCAGGGTTCAGATTGAGTTTACCAGAAATGATATCAAGATATTAATCATTGACGATGGAAGAGGTTTTGATCAAAATGGTGATTTTGAAAATTCATATGGTATAATATCTATGAAGGAACGTTGTAAACTTCTTCAGGGAGATTTCAAGATTAGTTCAGAACCAGGTAAAGGAACCAGAATTAATATTGTTCTTCCCCTGGATATAGAGAGGAAAGGGTGATTTTAAATGGCAAAGACAAAAGTATTAGTAGCAGATGATCATGAGTTAGTTCGTGAGGGAATTTGTAAATTGCTTGATCTATTTGATAATATTGAAATAGTTGGTGAGGCAGGTGATGGTCTTGAAGCTGTTTCTAAAGTCAGGGAACATTTTCCAGATTTAGTTTTATTGGACTTAAATATGCCTAGAATGAATGGCATTAATGCTATCCGAAAAATAAAAGAGATAAGCCCGGAAGTGAAAGTTATTATACTAACAATTCATGATGATGAGGAATATATTTATAAGGTGACTTCAGCTGGAGCTGAGGGTTTTATTCAAAAGGATATTACATCTGAAGAATTACAGGATGCTATAAAGAGGGTACTGGACGGAGAAACAGTATTCCCAAGAACAGTTGCTCAGGAACTTGATGCTGACGGAAAAGAGGCAACTGATTATAATGAATTATTAAGTAATAGAGAACATGAGGTTTTAGGCCTTCTGGCACGGGGCATGAGTAATAGAGAAATCGCCGAAGAACTTTATATTAGTGAGAAAACAGTAAAAAATCATGTTAGTAACATTTTAAGAAAACTTGATGTAAATGATAGAACTCAGGCTGTCATTAAATCTTTAAAGTATGGCCTTGTTAGATTAGTATAAAATATTTATAGAGGTGTTAATTAATGAAGTTATTTATTGATACAGCAAATATTGAAGAAATTAAAGAGATTAATCAATGGGGTATTCTAGATGGTGTTACAACTAATCCCAGTTTGATTGCTAAAGAAGGTGGCGTTGAATTTGAGGATGTAATAGCAAGTATTACTGAGATAGTCTCAGGACCAATAAGTGCTGAAGTTATTGGGACAACAACTGAAGAAATGGTTGAAGAGGGAAAGAGACTGGCAGCTATTGCTGATAATATTGTCGTTAAGATACCTTTGATTCCTTCTGGGTTAAATGCAGTTAGCCAGTTGAGTGCTGAAGGGATTAAAACTAACGTGACCTTAGTATTTTCTGCCAATCAGGCTCTGCTGGCAGCTAAAGCAGGGGCAACCTATGTTAGTCCCTTTATTGGCAGGCTTGATGATATAGGGAGTGAAGGTGTTGATATACTTGAGGATATAGTTGATATTTTTTATACCTATGATTTAAATACTGAAGTTATCTCTGCCAGCATCAGACATCCCCAGCATGTTTTAGAATCGGCCAGAGTTGGTGCTGATATTGCAACTATTCCATACGATGTCTTTAAGAAAATGGTTGTTCACCCTAAAACTGATGAAGGGCTTGAGAAATTCTTAGCTGACTGGGAGCAGAGAGAATAATGGCAAGTAATGCTGAGTTTGATCCTGTTAGTCCGTCTGGCTTAAAAAGTATCTTAAAGAAACATGGATTATATGCAAAAAAATCCTTTGGCCAGAATTTTTTAGTTGATGGTAATATACTTGATATAATCATTGAAAATGCAGGCCTTGAAAAAGATGATAATGTTATTGAAGTTGGGCCAGGGTTAGGTGCTCTGACCCTGAGGATACTGGAAGAGATTCCTGATGGAGAGTTGCTGTCAATAGAAAAAGATAGGGAACTCTGCTCAATTTTGAGGCAGGAGTTGTCTGAATTTGATAATTTTTCACTGGTTGAAGCTGATATTCTTGAATATAAGCTGGAAGAAGAATTGGAAGATAAAGGGTTTAAGGACTTAGATTATAAGTTGATGGCAAATTTGCCTTATAATATAACAAGTCCTTTAATCAGATTATTCTTAGAAAGGGAGACCAGACCTGAGAAAATGGTTTTGATGGTTCAACGAGAAGTTGCTGAAAGAATAGTTGCTGAGCCTGGAGGCAAGGATTATGGCACCTTAAGTATTGCTGTTCAGTACTATGCCAGGGCAGAGATACAGCATTATATCTCTCCAGAAGTGTTTGTGCCCAGGCCAAGAGTTGAGTCTGCAATTATAACTTTAGATCTAACAGATCCACATCCAGAGAGAGCTGATAATGAAGATATATTTTTTAAAGTTGTCAGGGCTATGTTTCAGCAGAGGAGAAAAATAATTCGTAATTCACTTTCAAAAGCCGCTCAGGTTGATTTTCCAAGGGATAAGGTAGATGAAGCTCTCAAAAGAGCTGAGATTGATCCTAAAATTCGGGGCGAGAAATTATCTATTCAAAGAGTTATTAAGCTAAGCAATGAATTGACAAAATTACTCTAATAAGTCGGTGATTATATGGAGTTTATTAGTCCTACTGATGGCAGATTGACTTTAAAAGAGACTTATAATGCTGTTCTTAATTTTATTAAGGACCAGCCTCAACATGCCTATAAGCTAATTATAGGAACAGATTCTCAGCCGAATGATCCGAGATCATCATTTGTAACAGCAATAGTTGTATATAGAGTTGGCCATGGCGGTCGGTTTTTTTATCACAGAAGAAAAGTTAATACTAAAGGCGGTTTTAAGCAGAGAATATTTTATGAGGTTTCCTGTAGCCTTGAGGTTGCCAGTAAGATTACCAGGATGTTATCTGAAGAGACAGAATTAGATGAAAATATTGAGGTGGAGATACATGTTGATGTTGGCGAGAATGGACCGACCAGTACAATTATTAAAGAAGTGGTTGGCATGGTAGTTGGGAGCGGTTTTGAAGCTTTAATTAAACCAGAAGCCTATGCAGCCTCTTCAGTGGCAGATAAATATACTCGCTAAAGGAGAGATATTTTTGGATACTTCCATGTTGATAGGCCTTTTAGGAGGTCTTGGTTTATTCATATATGGTATGAAACAGATGAGTGAAGGCCTGCAGAAATTTTCAGGCAAGAGACTGCGCCATCTTCTGGCCTCACTCACTGATAGTCCAATAAAAGGAATTCTTGTTGGTACCGGGGTAACAGCTATAATTCAGAGCAGTAGTGCGACTACTGTTATGGTGATTGGTTTTGTCAATGCTGGCTTATTAACACTTGCCCAATCTATTGGTGTTATCATGGGGGCTAATATTGGTACTACCATAACTGCACAGCTGATTTCTTTTAGATTAGGAGATTATGCCTTTCATGCGATAGCTATTGGTGTAATTCTGTTTATGTTTGCTAAAGATAAGAAGATGAAATATATCGGGCAGTTTATCCTGGGTTTTGGAATTTTATTTCTTGGATTAAATACAATGAGCGACACAATGAGGCCTTTAAGGGATTCGGTGGCATTTGCTAATTTAATGGAACAGTTTGCTGTCTATCCTGTCTTAGGCGTATTAATTGGAATTCTTGTAACGATTGCAGTTCAGAGCAGTACAGCATCTTTTGGTATATTATTAGGTCTGGTTTCAGTTGGGGCAATAAATTATCAGGTTGCTATTCCGATTATTTTAGGTACTAATATTGGTACGACCGTTACTGCAGGGTTATCCAGCTTAGGGGCAAATCTTACCAGCAAGAGAACTGCAGCTGCGCATTTTATTTTTAATGTTCTAGGATCTCTGGTATTTTTATTATTTATTTATATAATCCCAGGATTTTTACCCTGGATAGAAAATATGATGTTGCAATTATTTAATATTTTTGGAACAGAAAGAAGTACTGAGCGGATGCTGGCAAATACCCATACTGTCTTTAATGTTATTAATACTGCTCTCTGGTTTCCATTTATCGGTTTTATTGAAAAACTACTATATAAAATTGTGCCAGGTGAAGATTTGACAATAAAAAGGGGATTATCCTTTGTTGATGAGAGGATGCTTTCTACACCAGGTCTTGCTTTAGAACAGGTAAAAAAAGAAGTTTTAAGAATGCATGATATAACAAAAGAGATGATAGATGAGTCGATGGAAGGTTTTAAAACAGGCAATACTGAACTTGCTGATAAGGTTGTAAGAAAAGAGGAGATAATTAATGAGATTGAAGAAGATCTTTTGCATTTCCTGACTTCTCTATCAAGAGAGGGCTTATCAGAAGAAGATATTCGTTACAGGGATTTTTACATAGCTTTAATTGATTCGATTGAGAGTATGGCTGATGATGCAGATGACCTGGCTGACTTAACTTATTATATTTCTGAAAATAAGATTAAATTCTCTGAAGAAGCTGATAAGACTATTGATGATATCATAGTTTTTGTAGATGATCTTCTGGAAAAAACTCAGCAGTTAATTGAAGAGGAAGATTATGATCTGATTCCAAAGTTATTAAATGGCGAAAAGAAAATGGATAGCCTGCAGTTAGAATACAGGGCAGACCATCTAGAGAGATTAAAAGAGGGGATCTGTGACCCAACTGCCGGGATTATTTATTTAGAGGCTGTTGAAGATATCGAGCATTTAACTGATTCCATGGCAGATATTGCCCATATATTTATGGAGCATTAAATCTTTGTCCTGCTTTTTTAAGCAGGGCTTTATTTTTTAGGAGGTGTTAAAAGTGGCAGAAAGAATTCTTGCTGTTGATGATGAAGAAAATATCAGGGAATTACTAAAGTATAATTTAGAAAAAGAAGATTATCAGGTTATTCTGGCAAGTAGGGGAGACCAGGTATTTGATATTCTTGATAAAGAGGATATCGATTTGATAATTCTTGACTTAATGCTGCCAGGAATAGATGGCTTATCATTATGCAAGGAAATTAAATCAGATGATAAATTTAATCGACTTCCAATTATCATGCTGACTGCCAGGACTGAAGAGATTGATCGGGTAGTTGGGCTTGAGATGGGGGCAGATGATTATGTCAGTAAACCCTTTAGCATGAGAGAATTAATAGCGAGGGTTAAAGCTGTTTTAAGAAGGACCAGGGAATTCCAGGGGACTGTTCAAGAGGCTGAAATAATATCAAGTGGAAAACTTTCAATCAACTTAACATCTCATCAGGCTATCTTTGATGATAAAGTAATTGAATTAACTCCAAAAGAATATGAATTAATTAAGTTATTATTACAAAATCCTGAAAGATTTTTTACCAGGGATAATCTCTTAAATAAGATATGGGGTTATGATTATTACGGTGATACCAGGACTGTGGATGTCCATATCCGCAGAATCAGAAAGAAAATTAGCCCGGAAATTATTAAAACTATCAGAGGGGTAGGTTATAAATTTGTGGCGCTGGAATAGATTAAGTTTAAGACAGCAATTATTAATAGTCTTCCTGGTACTCCAATTAGTAATTGTTACCTTTATCTTTCTTTATAATCAGCAGCATCAGAAGGATTTTTATATATCTGAATTAGAAGAAAGTTTATTAAAGGAAGCTAACCTATTAATTGATAGTGGACAGATTTTATTAGAAAGTGGCTTAGAGATTAATTTTGAAGATTTTGTTGAGGGTTTAAATATTAATGACAGCAGAAGAGTGACTATTATTGCTGAAGACGGTACTGTCTTATATGATTCAGATTTTAGTGCTGAAGAGATGGAGCCCCATGATACCAGGCCTGAGGTTATTGAGCTAATTGAAGGTGATGAAGAATATGGTAGGGCTATTAGATTTAGTGAAACAATCCAGGAATCTTTCTTATATATTGTTAGTCCTATAGAATTTGATGGGGGAAATTTTGGTTATTTGAGGGTTGCCCAGTCGCTAAACTCAATTGAAGAGACACTTGCTGAAAATAGAATTAATTATCTGATATTTTTTGGCCTTATATTACTTGTTAGTACAGGGGTTATATTCTGGATTTCTAAATCATTAACTAAATCTCTGGCAGACTTTAATTTAAAGACTCAAAAGATAAGCAGAGGTAATTTCAAAGAAAATATTAAAATAGAAGAGGGTAATAAAGAGATTGAAGAATTAAATAATAGTTTCACTAAAATGGCCCAGATATTAGAGACAAAGCTAAATGAACTAGATCAGGAAATAAATAAAAGAGAAGCTATTCTTAAAGGCATGATGGATGGTGTCATTGCAATTGATAAAAATAATAAAATAATTATGTTCAATCCTGTAGCTAAAAAGATGTTAAGGATTACTCAGGAAGATTTAATCGGGAAGAAAATTAATCATGTGATCAGGCAGTATCAGTTTATTGAGATGTTAGAGGATGATGAGAAAAATGGAGAATCTCAAGAAACATTTGAACTTAAAATTCAGCCTGGCGGTAGAATTTTAAGGATTCATTTAACAGATTTGCTGGATCAAAATGATAATAAGACCGGTACAATAATCACTTTAACTGATTTAACTGAACTGAGAAGGCTTGAAAAAGTCAGGCAGGAATTTGTTGCTAATGTCTCCCATGAATTGAGGACTCCACTGACATCTATAATTGGTTATCTGGAAACTTTAGTTGATGATTCAGATGAAATTTCAGATGAATTACAGGATAAATTTTTAAAGATAATTAAAAATGAAGCAGATAGACTTTATTTACTGGTTAATGATCTTTTACAGTTGTCTAAAATTGAAGGCGAAAGTTTAGATTTGAAAAAAGGAGATTTAATTGCTGTTTTAGATAATACTTTTCAAAGGTTACAGGATAAAGCTCTAGAAGCAAAAATTAAATTGGTTCCTGATTACCCGGAAGAGTTACCTGAAGTTAAGATGATTCCAGAACAGATAGAACAGGTGATTTATAATCTGGTCGATAATGCTATTAAATATACTCCAGAGGATGGAGAGGTTATTATTAGATCATCTTTGTCTGATAATGGAGAATATGTAACTGTTGAGGTTGAGGATACCGGGATTGGTATAAGTAGGAATGATCAAAAAAGGATCTTTGAACGGTTTTACAGGGTGGATAAGGCCAGGTCCAGGGAGAAAGGTGGAACTGGCATTGGACTTTCGATTGTAAAACATATAGTGCAGAATCATGGATCTAATATTGAGATAGAAAGTCAGCCCGGGAAAGGTTCATTATTTAGATTTAAACTGGAAATAGCATAAACTTACACTGCCTCCTGATTTATTCAGGAGGTTTTTTGTTTGTAACATAATCTTAACAATCTGTTTATTTGCTGTTAACATACGACTGGTATTCTTTATATAGACAAAATAAATAGGAGGTAATATTTGATGAAAAAAGTTTTGCTAGTAGCATTTTTAATGGTCTTTACATTGATGGCAGGTATGGGACAGGTTGAAGCTAATGATGGGTTTTTTGAAATTCGAGGATCAGATACTCAGGTTAATCTGACAGGTAATCTTGCTGAAGCATTTATGGATCTTAATCCAGAAACTGTAATATCAGTAACCGGTGGAGGTTCAGGAACTGGTATTGCTGGAATTATAAATAACCAGTTTGCTTTAGCTAACTCTTCTCGAGAAATCTCTGAAGCTGAGATGGAACAGGCCAGGGAAAGAGGGGTAGAACCAGTCAGAATCGTCATAGCACTTGATGCTTTATCAGTTGTTGTTCATGAGGATAACCCGGTAAGTGAATTAACTGTTGATCAGATTGGTGCTATTTTCAGAGGTGAAATAACCAACTGGTCTGAGGTCGGTGGCGAAGATAAAGAGATCAGCATGTATGGCCGTCAGAGTAACTCAGGGACCTATGTCTTCTTTAGAGAATATGTGGTTAAAGGCGATTACAGTGATGATAAGATGAGAATGAACGGTAATGCTCAAATTGTTGAAGGTGTTTTAAGTGACGATTCAGGTATCGGTTATGTCGGCGTTGGTTATACTGTTGATGAAGGCGAAGTTATTGATGGCTTAAAGATGGTCAATGTTGCCATAGATGAAAATTCTCCTTATGTTTCACCGATGGATCCGGCTAATGTTGCAGATGGCAGCTATCCAGTAGCCAGGCCTTTACACCATTATAGTAATGGTCAGCCTGAGGGTATGGTTAGAGAATATATTGAGTTTGTCTTAAGTGATGAAGGCCAGCAGGTTGCAGTAGACTCAGGTTTTTATCCGATAACTGATGAATATAGAGAGATCAATAGAGAGAATTTAGGCTGGTAAGTTTGAAACTAACAGGTTAATATAAATTGACTGGCAGAGGAGAGAAATCTCCTCTGTTAATCTTTTGTTAACATAAATTTAAAATAGATTTTACATAGATATGCTAAGCTAATACTGGAAGAATAAAGATTGGGGGTTTTTAAATGAGAAGAGAGAGAAAAGAAAGGGCTATTGAGTTATTTTTTATGTTAAATAGTCTTGTTGTAATTATTGTTTTGCTAGGGATATTTTATATTCTTATTAGTAATAGTATTCCGGCATTTAGAGAGATTGGTTTAAGAGAATTTTTTACATCTGCCCGGTGGAATCCGACATCCTACTCTCAGATTGAATATGGAATTTTAAGTCAGGTTGTCAGTACTCTGATGGTCACAATTGGCTCTATGATCCTGTCAGTTCCTTTAGGAGTGGCCACCGCTGCCTATATTTCTGAACTGGCAAGCCCTAAGACCAAACAGGTTTTAAAGCCGGTAATTGAGATCCTGGCAGGGATACCTTCTGTTGTTATTGGGTTTTTAGGGATTGTGCTTTTAGGACCGGCAATAGCCAGGGCATTTGGCCTGCCTAACGGTTTAAATGCTTTAAATGGTTCGATCTTACTTGCAATTATGTCTCTGCCGACAATAATTAGCTTATCTGAAGATGCTATCTCTGCTGTTCCCAGGGAATATAAGAATGCATCGCTGGCATTAGGGGCAAGCCGCTGGCAGACACTAATTAAAGTTACAGTTCCATCAGCATTATCAGGGATTACAGCTGCGATTATGCTTGGAATGGGTAGAGCTATTGGCGAGACGATGGCAGTATTAATGGCCACAGGTAATGCTCCGAGAATGCCGTCCAGTATATTTTCTTCAGTGCAGACAATGACAGCCACAATAGCTATTGAATTAGGGGAAGTGCCACATCATACGACCCATTATTATGCCCTTTTTGCTGTTGGTTTAGTCTTATTTATTATGACCTTTGCTGTTAATTTAGTTTCAGATATTATTCTCCATAAATATGAGGAGGTGGAGTAATTGCAAAATGATATAAAAGAGAAGATAGGATTCTGGGCCTTAAGATTATCGACTCTGCTAGTGCTAGGTATTTTATTTATAATCCTATTTGATATAGTGAGAAAAGGTATAGGTGCTATTAGCTGGGAATTTTTATCTACAGCTCCTAGAAAGGGTATGACTGAAGGAGGGATCTTTCCTGCTATTTATGGGACTTTTATGGTGACAGTGATTACAGCGGTTGTTTCAGTTCCTTTAGGGGCCCTTGGGGCTATTTATCTTAATGAATATGCTACAAAGGGTAGATTAACCAGATTAATCAGGATGGCGATTAGAAATCTGGCAGGAGTGCCATCAGTTGTATTTGGATTATTTGGTGTTGGAATCTTTGTTGTTTTCTTTGGCTTTGGTGCTTCAGTTTTAAGTGCCGGACTGACATTAGGGATGCTGACATTGCCAGTCACTATAACAGCCAGTGAAGAGGCCTTAAAGACAGTGCCTAATTCGTATCGAGATGGAGCTCTGGCTTTAGGGGCAACCAAATGGCAGACTATCCGGACCAATGTTTTACCTGTAGCTCTGCCAGGGATGTTGACTGGATCAATTTTAGGGCTGGCCCGGGCTGCCGGTGAGACAGCACCGATTTTATTTACAGGAGCAGCTTTCTTTTTACCTTATTTACCGGCTTCGCCATTTAGCCAGTTTATGGCTCTGCCCTATCATTTGTATATATTAGCGACCCAGCACCATGCTATTTCAAGGGTTAGACCTCTGGCCTATGGGACTGCCCTGGTTTTGATAAGCCTTGTACTGGTGCTAAATATGGGGGCTATTTTATTAAGAAATAAATTGAGAAAGAAATATAAAAAGTAGAGATGGAGGTATTGATTTAAGATGAGTAATCAATGTGAGATTGGTAAAGATCATGAATGCAAGATTGAGATAAATAATTTGAACTTTTATTACGATGATTTTCAGGCTTTGCATGATATAAATATGGAAATTGACTGTCAAAAGGTGACTGCTTTGATTGGGCCTTCAGGCTGTGGCAAGTCGACATTTTTGAGAACCCTTGACCGGATGAATGACCAGATAGAAGGGGCCAGGATTGAAGGAGAGGTTATTCTTGATGGTCAGGATATTTATTCAAAGGAGACTGATGTTGTTGAATTGAGGAAAAAAAGTTGGAATGGTCTTTCAACAGCCTAACCCCTTTCCTAAATCTATCTTTGACAATGCTGCCTATGGTCCCAGAATTCACGGGATGAAGGATAAGAAGGAACTTGCTAAAATTGTTGAGGATAGCCTGAGAAAAGCTGCCCTCTGGGATGAAGTTAAAGACAGACTGGACCAATCTGCTTTAAGTCTATCAGGAGGTCAGCAGCAGAGACTCTGTATTGCCAGGGCTCTGGCTGTAAAGCCACAGGTTATTTTAATGGATGAACCGGCTTCAGCCCTTGATCCCCAGGCGACTGCCAGGATTGAGGAGCTTCTTGGTGACTTAAAACAGGACTATACGATTGTAATTGTGACCCATAGTATGCAGCAGGCAGCCAGGGTTTCAGATAATACAGCTTTCTTTTTAATGGGGAAAGTTATTGAATTTGATCGGACTGATAAAATATTTGAGAACCCGGCAGATCAGCGGACTGAGGATTATATTACTGGAAGATTTGGTTAGGAGGCAAAAAATGAGGAAAAATTATCAGAAACAGCTTGATGAATTAAAGGATGAGATGTTGATTATGGCTGGCAAAGTTGAAGAGGCTATCTGGGAGAGTATTAATGCTTTACAGGAACAGGATTTAGATAGAGCAAAAACTGTAATTGCAAATGATGATGTTATTGATGAATTGGAGATGAAATTAGAGGAGATGAGTACCAGATTAATTGCCCTGCAGCAGCCAGTAGCAGGTGATTTGAGAACAATTATTGTAATTTCGAAACTGGCCACTGATCTAGAGCGGATTGGCGATCATGCTGTCAATATAGCTGAAAAGGTGCTGGAAATTGGCAATGAACCTTTAATAAAACCGTTGATTGATATTCCAAAAATGACTGAAATTGTGACAAGAAGGTTAAAGGAGAGTCTTGATGCTTTTATTAGATTTGATAGCTCTGCTGCCAGAGAAATTGCCAGGGAGGATGAAGAGGTTGATAAATGTGACGAAAGTATCTTAACTGAACTTCTAGAAATGATGGCTGAGGACTCTTCTATTGTTGAGCAGGCGACTTCATTGATCTTTATCAGTAGATTTCTTGAAAGAATCGGGGATCATTCCACTAATATCTGCGAAAGGGTTATATATATGGATACTGGAAAGCGGGAGACTTATTAGGCAACTTCTAGACATTTTAAGCGGCAATATGTTACTATAGAATTAGTTAATAATAATTAATTCTATAAAGGTGTGGATTTGATGTTTACTAAAACTAGAACTGATATTGGCCAGCGGGTCTTGAAGGTGACGCTGGCTGCTAATATTTTTCTGGCATTATTAAAGATTGTTGTTGGGTTTTTAGCCTCTAGTGCCGCTCTGGTGGCTGATGGTTTTCATTCGATTTCTGATATAGCATCTTCAGCCGGGGTCTTGATTGCAGTAGCCTTTGCCAGCAGGCCACCTGATGATAACCATCATTATGGCCATGGTCAGGCTGAGCCACTGGCAGCAGTGATGATTGGGATGATTTTATTTATAACAGCGGCATTATTGGCTTATAATATGGTTGGCAATCTAATAGCAGGAGAGGTTTCTATACCTGGAACTATGGCGCTATATGCTGCCTTTATTTCGATAGTGGTTAAAGAGTTGATGTATCGATATACGATAAAAGCCGGTGAGGAGACAGATAATCAGGCTTTAAAGGCAGATGCCTGGCATCATAGAAGTGATGCTTTTTCTTCAGTTGCTGCTTTAATAGGAATTGCTGCTGCCAGAATTGGTTTCTGGTTTTTAGACCCAGTAGCCGGTATTGTTGTTGCTGTCATGGTTTTTAAAGTTGGTTATGAAATCCTGGAAGAGGGTTTTATCACATTATTGGGTAAAGCCCCTGCTGGAAATAAGATTCTGGAAATTAAAGAGCAGATTATTGAAGTTGATGGAGTTGAAGATATACTGGATGTAAAAGGCCGGTATAATGGGCCAGTTTTATATTTGGATATAAAAATTGCGGTCTCTCCAACTTTAACTGTTGAAGAGGGCCATGAGATTGCAGCCAGGGTCAAATCTCGTTTGCTTGAAAGATATATTGAAGCTGAAGAGGTTTTGGTTCATGTTGATCCGGCTGGTAATAATGGAAAAGGGGTTGATAATGATGGCTAAGGAATTGGTTCAAACTCTTGGCCAGCGCCCTGCCATGACAGGTAGTGGCATTTATCTCCAGGCTCTTTATAATGCTGCTAAAAGTGCTGGTTACAAGCAGGCTGTTATTGGATCAGCTGTTGAAGATGGTATATATCAGGATCTGGTTGGGATTGCCAGGAAGGATTTTTATCCTGTAATATTTAATTCTACAAGGTTGCCATTTGCTCCCTTTGGTATGAGTGATAATATGCCTTATCCTAGCAGTCAGTATAAGGATATGAGTGATGATCAGAAAGAGAAATTTTTAGATGGTTATTTTTCCAGGCTGGAAGAGGTTTTAAAGCGGTTAAATAATCCTGTAATTCTAACTCATCACCTCTGGTTATTATCTGCTGAAATATCAAAAAAATTTAAGGATTTACAGGTTATGGCGATCTGTCATGGTACTGGTATTAGACAGTTAAGGCAGAACCCTGGCTTTAGCAAAAAGATAAAAGAGGATTTAAGTTATCTGGATCAGGTTTTTGCTCTAAACGATGAGCAGAAAAAGCTGATTATAGATCATTTTTCGATTCCAGCTGAAAGGATTAAGGTTACTGGTTTAGGCTATAATAGCCAGTATTTTTCTTTTCCGACTGAAGCAGAAATAAGAGATAAGAGAGAAAAAGAGGGAGTTGAACTGGTCTATGTCGGTAAGTTAAGCCATTCTAAAGGTGTTAACTCATTGATTAGAGCTATAGAGCAGGTCGATGCCAGTAATTTAAAAGTGACATTTATCGGCTCAGGCCAGGGGGCTGAAGCCCAGGAGATTAAGGATAGGGCCAATAATTTAAAAGATAAAGTTGAATTTACCGGTCAGATCAGTCAGGCTGAGGTTGCTGAAAGGATGAAAGTCGCTGACTTGCTCTGTTTACCTTCATTTTATGAGGGTTTTGCCCTGGTTATTCTGGAGGCTTTAGCTTCCGGGTTAAGGGTTGTTAGTAGCGATCTCCCTGGTGTTAAGGATAAGATTCCTGATTATATTAAAGAGGCAGGGACGATTACTTTTGTTGATCTGCCAGAGCTTAAAGATGTTGATAGGCCAGTGGAATCAGATCTGCCTGCATATGAGAAACGGCTGGCAGAGGCAATTAGAGATCAGCTCGGGAAAATTAATGAGCTTGATTTTTTAAGGGATATCAAATATCTAGAAGCTGTCAGGTCTTTAAATTGGAAGTCTGTTTTTGAGATGATAGAGCAGGAATTTTAAAGCCTGTCCGGGTCTATAATTATTTCTTATATCATCTATAAAATTTCTTGACTTATTATTTTGGATTAGGTATAATAACACCAGTTGTATTTAGAAATCAATGACTGGTGGTGGAAAGATGCTATTCGATACCCATATACATGAGAACTTATTTTCAGGTGATAGCCATTTAAGTCCTGACCAGGTTCTAGAAGAGGCTGTGGAGGCCGGCCTGGATGGTATCTGTATAACAGACCATGAGAGTAATGGTTTTAAAACATATGTTGATGAATATGAAGATAGATATGGTATAAAAATTATTGTTGGCGCCGAGGTTCTTACCAGGCAGGGAGATATTCTGGTCTTTGGCTTTGATGATCTGCCAGAGAGGGTTATTCCTGCAAATATTCTGTTGGCTGATGTTGAAAGGGCCGGGGGAGTTGCGATTGCTGCCCATCCCTTCAGGAAAAATTACAGGGGGATTGGTGATAATATAGATCATCTGGCTGATCTGCTCCATGGGGTTGAGGGCTTAAATGGCTCAACCAGTGACAGGAATAATTATAAGGCAATAGAATCTGCTAATTATAATAATCTGCCGTTACTGGGAGGCAGTGATGCCCACAGACCTGGGCGGATTGGGAAATATATTACCGAGATTGAAGCAGAAATTAATGACGAGAATGATTTTATTAATGCAGTTAGATCAGGCAGGGTAAGGCCGTTGTATCAACATGAAGGTCGTTATCTGCCATTAAAACCTCTAGAAGAGGCAGAAGCAGTTTAATTATTAGTATATTGGATGCACCAGATACTGCTTGCATTTATTAGATGGCTGTGATAAGATATATTACGGTGAATCTAAGAAAACTTTTTTTAGGGGATGATCTATTATTTACTCGTTAATATTCATAGGAATATTATTTGCTTTAGCAGGGCTTTTATTATACAAAAATGAGATCAAGATTTATAGGACAAATGATGACTCAATTAAGAATAACTTATATAATTTTCAGGTACAGTTAGGTTTGTTGACTCTTGCTTTTGGAATGGCTACATTTTTCTTGCCTTTATTTTATTCTTTCTTTGGAACTGTTGCTTTAACGATTTATTTTGTGGTTATTTCCCTTGGGATTGTAAGGCTCTTGCTGAAAAACAGGAATCTATTAGCTTTGCTGATCAATCGGGGAATATCAAGTTTGAATTAAAGTTAGGCTATTGCTAACGAATTTATACCGTAATTATACCGAAGCTTTAGCGAATCTAAACCGAATCTGGACCGAAGCGAGACCGAAGCCAGACCGAAGCGAGACCGTATTTAGGCTATGTCAATATATAATTAAATAAAGAGAAATTTGCTATCTCAACTGGAAATCCTTCTGGTTGAGGTTTTTTATTTTATTAATGAATTATAAAAGCAGGAATATCAATTGAAAACTAGAATTAATATGTTAGTAGAAATAAATGTAATGGTGAATTTAAGATATAACTGGAGTGGTGAGTTTTAAAATGAAGAGTTTAAATAGATTATTTTTTATTGTTGTTGTAATCATGCTGGTTGGCCTGCTAGCTATGCCTGGATTGGCTGTTGATGATTTTTCTGGAGATGAACCAGGGGCTGGAGGGGCTGAACAGTTTGGGCAGCAGGTTGCTCCTGACGTTGAAGAGGAATATTTGCGGGGAAGAATTGTTGATCTGACCACTGAAGAGAATCCAGACGAGTATTTGAGTTTGAGGCAGATGCTTGAAGTTGAGGTGACTTCTGGAGAGTTTTCTGGCGAGGTCATTACTGCGGAGCATGCTGTTATGGAGAATAATATTTATGGTGATGAGAGGCTTGAAGAGGGAAAGCGGATCATTCTTCAGGCTTATACCGGTGATGGCGAGATAGTTGAGGCTTATTTTCATGATCTGGCCAGGGAGCGGGGGTTAATCTATTTAGGGATTATTACTCTGCTTGTATTGATTGTTGTGGCCAGAAAACAGGGACTTAAGACTATTATTACATTGATTTTGACCCTGGGGCTTATCTTCTTTTATCTGATCCCGGCCCTTGCTGAAGGAGCGGCTCCGATACCGACAGCAGTGGCGAGCTCAATTGTTATGATTATTATTATTCATGGGATTATCGGTGGCTGGAGGTTGAAATCGCTGATAGCTATTTTAGGAACTGTAACCGGGGTTCTGCTGGCAGGTTTGCTGGCCTATGGCTTCGGTCAGCTGGTTAATCTGACTGGCTTAAATAATGAAGAGGCGAGACTGCTGATAGGTACTGGTCTTGATCTGAATCCTAAAGGGATATTATTTGCTGGAATTATTATTGGTTCATTAGGGGCTGTTACTGATGTGGCAATGTCGATAGCTTCTTTTGCGGAAAATACCTGGAAGAATGACAGGGAGATATCAGCCAGAAAGTTATATAATATCGGGATTGCTACAGGCAAGGATATTATTGGAACTATGGCCAATACATTGATTTTAGCATATGTAGGTAGTTCTCTGGCCTTATTGATTTTATTTTATCATTTTAGTGGAGGCTGGATTGATCTGATTAATTTTGATCTGGTGGCTACTGAAATTGTAAGGGGACTGGCTGGAACTGCTGGCCTGATAGTGACAATACCTGTTACAGCGCTGCTGGCATCGTTCTTTTATACCAGTCGCTAGTTATTAGTCTGATTGCCGGCAGGATTGATTGCAGTTGTTGATATTTGCTGATATAATTAACATATGTTCGGGTTAGTTATTATCAGGATATATAATTATATTTAATTCTGGAGTGTAATTTGATTTAGAAACTGTCTGGATTGTAATCAGGGTAAAATATAGTGAAATACTGGAAGAGTTCTGGAGTATTGTAGTGGATAAGCTGGAGCACTACTGGAGCAAACCTGGAGCAATCCCGGAGCAATCCTGGAGGAAACCTGGAGCAGTTATAGAGGAGAATATAATTTTATCTGGATATGAGTAATATAAATCAGGTGGGCCTGGCCAGAAAAGGTTTTCTGACCAGGCTTTTTTATCAGGAGGGGTTTTAGTTGGAGTCCAATAGGAATCTGGAGTTGAAGACTTATCTGATTATGATTTCAGGCTTAACATTATTGACCGGTTTTAATAGTTTTATTTCTGGGGGCAATCAGTTTATCACCAATAATCTGCCGCTGCCTGGTATTTTGCAGATTGTTTTGAATATGTTGATTGTTCTCTTTTTATATGGCCTTTTAGGTCTCTATGGGATTAAGATCGGCAGGGAATTTAATCTGCCCGGGATCTGGCCTGATAGTTATCCAGGCTTTAGATACTGGCTGGAACCGGCTGTGCTCGGGCTTGGATTGACTGCCCTCTATATCGTTTTAGACTTAAGTTTTGCTCCAATACATAATTTAGGGTATCTGCCTCAGCCAGAGCTACCAGAGGCTATTCTAGTTGTTTTAATCTCAGCTATAAGTGGTGAGCTTTTATTCAGGCTATTTTTGATACCATTTGGTGCCTATTTGATTGTTATGCTCTGGAGGAATTTCGGTGGGATTGGGCTTGAGGCTAAAGAACAGATTATTAAGAGGGTTTTCTGGCCTCTGGCTGGAATTTCCGGGGTAGTTTATGTCTTTTCATATCTGCCCAATCTTATTTATAGTTACGGGGTTGAATCATTATTTAATCTGCCGGTGCCGCTATTGATACAACTCCTATTAATGTATGGCAGTCTTGGCATGCTGGCTGCCTGGCAGTACAGGAGACAGGGTTTTCTGGCTGCGGTTCAGGTCCATTTCTGGGCTGCTTTATTCTGGCATATTGGCTGGGGAGGTATTTTTTAATGAATCTGGCTCAACTATCTGATAAATTGAAATATTTAAATGAGGTGACCCATTACAGGGAGCTTCCTGGTCAGGAGGCTACCTATGCTGATTTCCCTGAGGGTTTATCTGATAGATTAGTAGATGTTCTGGAAAAACAGTGGATTTCCAGGCTTTATAGTCATCAGGCTGAGGCTATTGAACATATTAAAAAGGGCAGGGATACTGTGGTTGTAACACCGACTGCTTCAGGTAAGACTCTCTGTTATAATCTGCCTGTTTTAGATAGCATCTTGAAGGCTGAAGAGAGCCGGGCCCTTTATTTATTTCCGACCAAGGCTTTAGCCCAGGATCAGTTAAATGAGTTGCTGGAGCTTTCAGAGGAGTTAGATGCTGGAGTTAAGACCTATACCTATGACGGCGATACGAGACCGGCGGTTAGAAAGAGTATCCGCCAGGCCGGTCATATTGTGCTGACCAATCCGGATATGCTCCATACTGGAATTTTGCCCCATCATACAAAATGGGTTAAACTTTTTGAGAATTTAGATTATGTTGTAATCGATGAAGTTCACAGTTATCGGGGAGTTTTTGGCAGCCATGTTGCCAATGTGATCAGGCGACTTAAGCGGATTGCTGAGTTTTACGGGTCTGATCCGGTCTTTATTACTGCTTCGGCAACTATTGCAAATCCGGCAGAGCTGGCCAGCCGTTTAATCGGCAAAGATGTTGAGCTTGTTGATAATAATGGGGCTCCCCAGGGACCCAGAGATTTCTTCTTTTATAATCCGCCGATTGTTAATCAGGAGCTGGGGATTAGAAAGAGTTATGTCCTTGAGAGCAAGTATCTGGCCAGGCGTCTGCTGAAAAATAAGATTTCAACGATTGTCTTTGCCAGGACCAGGCTCAATACGGAGCTTTTATTATCCTATCTGAGAGACGAGATTTCGGCTAATAGCGAGATTGCCGGATATCGGGGTGGCTATCTCCCTGATGAGCGTCGGAGAATTGAGGAAGGGCTCAGGGATGGTTCGATTTTAGGGGTTATCAGTACCAATGCCCTGGAGCTGGGGATTGATATTGGCCAGCTTGAGGCCTGTCTGATTGCCGGTTATCCTGGGGCTGTCTCTTCAGTCTGGCAGCAGGCTGGCCGGGCCGGCCGGGGACAGCAGCGGGCACTGACTATTTTAGTTGCCTCATCCAGTCCTTTAGATCAGTTTATGATTAATCATCCTGATTATTTCTTTCAGCAGCCACCGGAAAGTGGCCTGATTAATCCGAATAATTTATTGATTTTAATCTCCCATATTAAATGTGCGGCCTTTGAGCTGCCCTTTGAAGAGGGGGAGATCTTTGGAGTTGAGTCGACTGCGGAGATTTTAGATTATTTAGTTGAAGAGAGGGTGCTCCATTTCAGGAATGGCCGCTGGTACTGGATGACTGATAAGTATCCTGCCCAGGATATCAGTCTCAGGAGTGCTTCCAGTGATGATTTTGCTGTGATTGATATGACTGCGAATAAGAATCAGGTAATCGGTAAGGTCGATTATTTTGCAGCGCCAACGACTATTCATGAGAAGGCTATTTATATTCATGGTGGCGATCAGTATCAGGTCCAGGAGCTTGATTTTGAGGATAGGCGGGCTTTAGTTAAGAAGGTGGATGTCAATTATTATACTGATGCTTCCCTGGCTGTGGAACTCAAGGTGTTAGAGGATTTTGAGCGGCAGGGTGCTGGCGAGAAAATTTATGGCCATGGCGAGGTTTCTGTGACTGCCAGGGCGACGATGTTTAAGAAGGTTAAATTTAATAGTCATGAAAATGTGGGATATGGCGATATTAATCTTCCAGAACAGGAGATGCATACGACAGCTTACTGGCTGACAGCTCCAGCTGATTTAAAGGAGAAACTGGGTCAAAATAAGCTGGAGAATGGCCTGATTGGAATTGCCAATCTGATTGAGAATATAGCTCCATTATTTCTGCTGGCTGATTCCAGGGATTTAAAGAATACTGTTCAGATTAAATCACCCTTTACCGGGCTGCCGACTATTTTCTTTTATGATAGTTATCCTGGCGGAATTGGCTTGAGTGAGAAATTATTCAGGGTTCATGAAAAGTTGCTGGACCGGGCCCATGAGCTATTAACTGACTGCCCCTGTGAGCAGGGCTGTCCTTCCTGTGTTGGACCAGGCAGTGAGGTTGGCCTGACTGCCAAGGAAGATGCCGATCTGATTCTGACCATTTTAAAGCGAGGCGATAATTATGAATCTAAGGGAAAAATTAAAGAAGATGCCAGGTCAGAAAAGGGAGCAGACCGATAGTCCTGAAAAACCGGCTACTGTCTACCTAGAGGAGAATCGATATCCTTTATCCTATTGTCATGGCAGGTATAGTCTTGAGGACTTTTCTGAGTATCCTTTTCAAAATGCTGGAGCAATATTTGATTTACCTGAAGAACTTTCCAGGGATGAACTCTTATTTTTAGATACTGAAACGACAGGACTTGCCGGTGGAGCCGGGACAGTGGCTTTTATGATTGGGCTGGCCTACTTTGCTGGCGATGAGGTTGTTTTAGAGCAGTATATAATGCGAGATTATGATGAAGAACCGGACCAGCTTGAGGCTGTTAAAGAAAGAATTGAGGAGCGGAGTAATTTGGTGACCTTTAATGGGAAATGCTATGATTTTCCGCTTTTGAAAGATAGATTTATTATGAATCGGCTGGAACCGCCTGTTCTGGATAATCATATTGATCTTTTACATCCTGCCAGGAGCTTATGGCGTCATCTGCCTTCCTGTAGCTTAAAGGCTCTGGAATGGCAGGTGATAGATTTCAGGCGGGGAGAGGATATTGATGGCAGTCAGGTGCCTGAACAGTACTTTCAGTATCTTAAGGAGAAAGATTTTGAGCTTTTAAGACCGATTATTGAGCATAATAGGGATGATATTATTTCGATGATAAGTCTGGCCAGGCATTTAGGTGAGATTGTGAGCCTCAGTGATTCTATTGATTGGGATGGCAATAAGGCTTATAATTTAGGATATCTATTTGAGAAGGATGGACAGCTGGAAAAGAGTATCAGGTTATATGAAAGGGCAAGGGATTTACAGGATTCAGCCAGGTTATTAACGAGAATTGATAAGAAGCTAACCTGGCAGTATAAGCGGGCTGATTGTTATGATCAGGCTATTAAGATCTGGCAGGAGATGATTAGAGAGAAACGAGGCGGGCTCTTTCCCTGGGTTGAACTGGCTAAATATTATGAGCACCAGGCAAAGGATTATGATTCTGCTCTGAAATTGGTTGAGGCAGCTAATAAGTTTCTTTTATCCAGGCGGTATTATATTTCAGACTGGAAAGATAGGAAGGATGCTTTAGATCATAGATTGGACAGGCTCGAGAGGAAGCTGGCCAGGAGGGAGTAATTATGATTGAATTAGTCGGGCAATTATTTTACTTGATAATAATTCTTTTTATACTTTCTTTTAGCCGGGAGTTTGGCAGGTTTTTGATATTGCTTTATTTAAAGGTTCCTGGCAGTAAAATAAAGCTTAATCCGTTCCAGTTTCCCCATTATATTGAGCTTTATAATGGTGAGAAATGGATTAAATCTACTGAAGAAGATTTTCTGGCTGCTTATTACAGATATGAACCGGCCAGGCGCGGTGGCTTTGCTCTCTATTCATTCCCCTGGGTTTTTGAGTCGCTGGTTTTATTTATTAGTTATATCTTTATTAATACTATGGTTTCAACTGATCTAGCCAGTTATTTGATAATTTTATCTCTTATTTTTACCGGGGCAATTTTTATTTATCAGTTAATTATTTTTTGGAGAACTGAGGAGTATAGAGGAGATTTTATTGTTTTGTATGTTCTTTCTCCAGCAGCAGGAGTAGCCTCTGTAGCTTTATATTATATTTTTAGGTTAATTTTATTGGTCTTTTAGTTTAATAATAACTGTTATTAATTTACTAGAAAATATGATATAATGGTGTTAATATTTAGAAAGAGAAGATCTCTTTTTAAGGAGGTTTTAAAAAATTGAGAGGCCTAATTATTGCCGGTATTGTTCTTTTAGGTTTTACTTTGCTGTTTTTTGCTGGAGAAAGGGGGCTGACAGGTAATATGAGTTCTGAGAAAAATAATGTGGATTTTGAAGTTATGGGTGGTTCCAGTTGTGGCGTTGACGACGAAAATAGTTGCCAGGCAAGTACTGATGGCAATTTAGATCTTTCAGATGTAGATGATCCATTATTAGATGAGCTGACTGAGATGCAATATTATGTCACCCAGATGGATGGTACTGAACCGAGATTTAATAATGAATTCTATGACCATAAAGAGCCAGGTATCTATGTAGATGTTGTTTCAGGTGAGGCTTTATTTAGTTCAGTTGATAAGTATGATTCTGGTTCTGGCTGGCCAAGTTTTACCAGGCCATTAGTTGAGGAAAATATTGTTGAAAGAGAAGATAGAAGTTTTGGCATGAATCGGACTGAAGTGAGGAGTAAAGAGGCTGATTCCCATTTAGGTCATGTTTTTCCTGATGGGCCGGAACCGACTGGTATGAGATATTGTATAAATTCAGCTGCTTTGAGGTTTATCCCGGCTGATGAATTAGAAGAGAGAGGCTATGGTGAATTTACTGAACTTTTCTCTGAAGAGGAATTACAATCAAACCCTGAATCTAATGAAAATGCAAATTTGATTGAACTTGATCAGGAGGTTGCAGATATTGATACTGAAAAGGCAACCTTTGCCCTTGGCTGATTCTGGGGCCCGGATGCATTCTTCGGGATTTTGCCTGGAGTAATTAGAACCCGGGTCGGTTATGCCGGTGGCATAAGCGATAATCCAACCTATCATAATATTGGCGATCATACCGAGACTATTCAAATTGAATATGATCCTGATCAGATTAGTTACAGGGAATTACTTGAGATCTTCTGGGATAATCATAATCCTGCAACTCAACCGAGATCGAGACAGTATATGAATATTTTATTCTATCATAATACTGATCAGAAAGAAGAGTTTGAAGAGTTGAAGCTTGAATATGAATCTGAATCTGGCAGAGAGGTTAAGACTGAACTAAAGGAATATGAAGAATTTTATTTAGCAGAAGATTATCATCAGAAATATTATCTTCAGTCTAACTCAAGATTTAAGAATCATTACAGGGACATCTATGATTTGAGTGATTTCATTGATTCTACGGTAGTTGCCAGAGTTAATGGTTATTTAGGGAGATATGGCACAGCTGAACAGTTGTTAGAAGAGATAAATAAGCTTGGTTTGAATGAGCAGACTGAAAGTTATTTAAAAGAAAGATATAATATTGAGTAATATTTTTTAGCCGGCAGAAATTGCCGGCTTTTTTTGCTTTTATTTACTTAGTTTGCAGGGATTTTGTGTTTTTTATAGAACTATCTTACTATGACCTTTAAACCTGGGAGTGTTCTTATGAAATTGCAAAAATTTATCATAATATTTATTATAATTGCTGCAATAGTTATTGCAACTTCTTTTGTTTTTAATCAGAATGAGGTTGTTAAAGTTGGAGTGCTTGTTAATTTAAGTGGTTCCCATTCTGATGTTGGAATAGATATTAGAGATGGTGTCAGGCTGGCAGTTGATGAGATCAATAGTTTAGGATCATTAGAGGGTTATCAGTTTGAATTGATGATCAGGGATCATGAGATGGATATTAAAAAAGCCCATGCCGCAATCGATGAATTTAATAAGGCAGGAGTTGAAGTTATAATAGGTCCAACTTTAAGTGGCATGATTAGTAGTGTTATTAATAAAATCAATGACCTGGATATGCTTATATTGAGCCCCACTTCTGGCAGCAAGGCTTTGATTTCAGCTAATAATAATCTTTTTAGAATGGTTCCTTCATCTGAAGAGGAACAGCGATTAGTTGTTAATCATATTTTAGGTGAATATCCTGATGCCAAGGTAGCTCTTATTTACGATAGGTCTAATTATGCCTTTACTGCTGATTGGAGACAGCAATTATCCTCCAGGTTATTAAGAGGCGGAGGTAGATTAGTTGAATCAAGGGCATATGATTTTACCAGGCTCGATAATCATAGAGTACCAGTACATAATTTGAGCAATGATTTTGATGCTCTTGTTATTGCCGCTAATCCAATAGATACCGCCATGCTGGTTCAGAATTATTATAATATTTCTGGAGAAGATATGAAACAGGTTTATGCAACCCGCTGGTCTTTTGATAGATCGGTTATTGATTATGGAGGAATGGCTGTTGAGGGCTTGATTATACCCCATCCCTGGGAATATAATAGTGAGAGTTATGGAGATAGTGAATTTAATTTGAGTTTTAATGAATATTATAATAGAATGCCTGGTTTTGGAGCATATTATGGATATGAAACAGTTTTGATTCTAAAGGAGTTGCTGGCTGATGGAGTTGATTATAAAGCTAGAGACATCAGGGAAGAGCTTGAGTCTGGTAGAGCTTTTAAAGGTATCGATGGCAGAATAAGATTTAATCAATTTGGTGATGCCATTAGGGCAATCCATCTATATCAAATAGAAAATCAGGATTTTAGGAGGATTGATGCTCGTTGATTGGTGGCGGCAATAATAAGTCTATCTCATTAACTTTAATAATAACTTTTTTATTACTTATTGGGATTCCTCTTTTAATAATTGTTGGTCTGGTCTGGAGATATTCAATTTCAGAAACTACAGAGAATATCAATAACCAGAATATGAATCTTGCGAGAAGTTTAAGCGGTCAGATAGAGGGTTATTTTGAGACTGCTGAACAAACAGCTAATAATATTGAGAACCATCTTAATCATAATCAGAGCCTGGCAGATAATATAAGTTATTTGAATTCTATTTTAGAAAATAACAATAGATTGAAGAGTGTTCTTATAACTGACAATACCGGTAAGGTCAGGGTTGAAGCACCTTATAATCTTGGTATGAGCGGTTTGTTTAAACGATTGCCAGTATTTAATGATGATCAGGTTTATTACTGGACGAATAGTTATATTTCTCATCGGGATCAGGAATTAACAGCTGAAGTTGTTAAAGATTTTTCAGAGGGCTATATCTTTCTGGAAATAGATTTAACGAGATTAAATCAATATATAGATGGTATTACGGATAAGCATGATTTATTTATCTTTGATAGAGATGGGGTAGCTCTTGCAGGGACTATTGCTGAACCGATTAGACAGCAGGAGAATTTTTATAGATTTGACTTTATACAGTCTGCCCTTAATGGGGAAGAGGTTGTTACTAGAGAAAATAGTCCTATTCATCATGATATTCATTTAATAAGTAGTACTAATCTGGACAGGCTTGGCTGGGCTGTAGCTGTATTTATGCCAGCTGATGAGGCGTATGGTTTAATAAATCAGATTTCCCAGATAATGCTTATTGGAATTATCATGACAATTATTTTAGGGTTATTAGTTGGCTGGAGAAATCTTAACTATATCACAAAGCCTCTCAAAGACTTAACTGAAGAAACAGAAAAGATCGCTAATGGGAATAGAGAAATTAATTCAATTAAAGATGGTTATTTAGAAGTTAATCAATTAAGTGAAAGTTTCAAAACTATGATTGAAGAGATTCGAGAAAATGAATTAGAACTTAAAGAAAAACAGGAAGAGCTTCATGCTAGCTATGAACAATTAGAGGCCTTAAATGAAGAAACTACAGCTATGAATGAAGAATTAGAGGCTTCCTATGACCAGATTAATAGTCAGGTTGAACAACTTGAGAAAATTATTGATTTAACTGTTAATTTAAAGGTTGCTGAAGGAATTGATGAAAATAAATTTCTTGAGGACTTACTAGATACTGCAATCCAGATAGTTCCTGAAGCTGATTACGGTTCTATTGTTAAATATTATCAGGATCATGCTGAATTTGTATATTCCATTGGCCATGATTATAATATATTGAAAGATTTAAAAATAGACAAGGAGATTTTTGAACTGGAGAGTAAGGATGAAATTACTGTTATTAATCATATTTATGATACAACTATTCCTTATTTAAAAGCTAGAGATAGAGAGAAGTTTATTACAGCAACCAGGCCGATAAAGGAGACTATGATTTTTGATTTATATATTGATGGGGAAAAGATGATTGGTTTAAGTCTTGATATCAAAGAAGACAGTAATAAATATTTTGATAGAAATTCTGAGAAATCAATGCAGGCTTTTCAGAATCTGGCTTCTGCGTTTTATTCGATGCAATATTATAGCAAATTACAGTCAGAGTTTCAGAGAGATATTTTATCGGCTATGTTAAGTTTGCTATCTATCCATGATGAATATACAGAATCACATTCGCAGCATGTTGCAGAATTATCCAGTCAGATTGCGTCAGAATTAGGGCTTTCAAATAAGCAGATAAAAGAAACTTACTGGGCCGGCCTTGTTCATGATATAGGTAAAACTCTGATACCTGACCAGATATTAAATAAGCAGTCAGGACTTGATCCTGATGAGTATGAGGTTATTAAAAATCATCCCCGCTGGGGTTATGAGGCTTTAAGGACCTCTTCCAGGCTTGAGGAAATAGCCAGATATGTTTTATATCATCATGAAAGAGAGGACGGTAAGGGCTATCCAGTTGGGCTTTCTGGTGATGAAATTCCGATTGTTTCAAAAATATTGAATGTGGCTGATGCCTGGGATGCAATGACTTCTAAAAGGTCTTACAGGGATCCTTTGCCTTATGAGGAAGCCAAAGATGAACTTGTGGAAAATTCAGGCAGTCAGTTTTCAGAAGAGGTTGTTGAAGTTTTTCTAAAATTATATGAAAAAAATAAATTTCTTTAGTTAGTTGAAGGGTAGGGCATTATGCTCTACCCTTTTTGAATTAGTAAAAAAATAATAGTAAAAATACTTAATCATGATTGACAAGTAATCGTGATTATGATAATATTAACTTGATAAAAAGTTAACATTCACAAATGAGGAGGGAGGTGGAAAGATGTTAGCCGGGAAAAAGATTGCAATTTTAGGCGATAGAGATGGAATTCCTGGTCCAGCTATTGAAGAGGCTTTAAAAAGTACAGAAGCAGAAGTCGTCTTTACCACCACTGAGTGCTTTGTGTGAACAAGCGCCGGTGCTATGGACCTGGAAAATCAGCAAAGAATAATGGATTTAGCCGATGAATACGGCCACGAAAATATGGTCGTTATCCTGGGAGGAGCTGAAGCAGAAGCTTCAGGTCTCGCATGTGAAACAGTAACAAACGGTGATCCAACCTTTGCAGGTCCACTGGCTGGAGTCCAGTTAGGGCTCGCGTGCTATCATATTTTTGAACCAGAAATTAAAGATGCTATTGATGAGGATGTCTATGAAGAACAGATTAGTATGATGGAAATGGTTCTTGAAGTTGATGAAATTATAGATGAAGTTAAAGAATATAGAGAAAAGTTTAGTAAATATAGTTTATAAAAACAATTGAATAAAGGAGGGTAATTTTCCTCCTCCTTTATTTTTGTTCTGCATTGTGCGTATATCCACAATTTATGAAAGGGGTGTTTATATTGAAATTAGAAATTGGTAATTTTCATGTAGATGATATTAAGTTTGGAGATTCTACTGAATTTAATGATGGAGTTTTAACTATTAATAAAGATGAAGCTCTACATGTTGTAAAAGAAGACAAGCATATTACCGATGCTGATATTAAGATAGTAAAGCCTGGTGATCAGGTTAGATTGGTTCCTGTAAAAGAAGCTATTGAGCCAAGATATAGAATGGATGGAGGCCCTTTATTCCCAGGAGTAACTGGTGCGTTACAGCAAGCTGGTGATGGAATGACTATGGCTTTAAAGGGTACCAGTGTATTAGTTGTTGGTAAGCACTGGGGAGGTTTTCAGGATGGCTTGATAGATATGGCAGGTGAAGGTGCAAAATATACTTATTTTTCACAGCTGAAAAATATTGTACTTGTTGCTGATACTGATGAAGAATTTGAAAAGAGAGAGCAGCAGAAAAAGAATAAAGCTCTTCGCTGGGCTGGTATGAGGTTAGCTGAGTATATTGGAAGAACTGTAAGTAATCAGGATCCAGATGAGATTGAAGAGTATGAATTAGATCCGATTACAAAAAGAGATACTGATGTAGATGATCTGCCAGGTGTTGTTCTGGTAATGCAGCCACAGACTCAGATGGAGGAAGATGGCTATAATGCTTTAAATTATGGCTGGAATGCTAATCATATGTTGCCAACCTTTATGAATCCCAATGAAGTTCTTGATGGTGCTATGATTTCTGGTAGTTTTATGCCCTGTTCTTCAAAATGGTCAACCTATGATTTTCAGAATTTTGAATTGATCAAAAGATTATATGAGGAGCATGGAAAAACAGTTAATTTCCTTGGAGTAATAATGTCTAACCTTAATGTTGCTCTTGAGCAGAAAGAAAGATCAGCCCAATTTGTGGCTAATATTGCCTCTAATTTAGGAGCAGAAGCAGCTATAGTTGCTGAAGAGGGTTACGGTAATCCAGATGCTGATTATATTGCCTGCCTTGTTGCCCTGGAAGATGCAGGAGTAAAAACAGTCGGTGTCAGTAATGAAGCTACAGGTCGTGACGGTGAATCTCAGCCGCTAGTTTCTTTAGATCCGAAGGCTGATGCTTTAGTATCGACAGGGAATGTTTCAGAATTAATAAAACTGCCGCCGATGGATGAGGTTATTGGAGAATTAGAAGCTTTAGCTAGAGACGGACTTTCTGGCGGCTGGGATGATGATGAAGAGCTTGGATCATCAGTTAAAGAAGATGGCTCAATTATCATGGAAAATAATGCTATGTTCTGTGGCGATGGAATATCTGGCTGGTCAACAAAAACAATGAAAGAATTTTAGATAGATATTTTGAGGAGGTGGATTATTAATGAGTAATAAAGCAGTTGTTTATATAAATCAGTTCTTTGGACAGATAGGTGGAGAAGAGGCTGCTGATCATGAACCAGAAGTTAGAGATGGCGTTGCTGGAGCAGCCCAGGCATTAGCTCCAAATTTTGATGGTGAGATAGTAAAAACTGTAATCTGTGGAGATAATTATATGTCTTCCAACCAGGATAAGGCTGTTGCAAAAATCCTGGGAGAATTAGAAGATATCGACTTTGATATTTTCTTTGCCGGGCCAGCTTTCCAGGCAGGTAGATATGGTAATGCCTGTGGAGCTATCGGTAAAGCTGTAAAGGAAGAATTTGATGTTCCTGTAGTTTCATCTATGAATGTTGAAAATCCAGGGGTGGATATGTTTAAGAAGCATATTTATATTTTCCCAGGTGGTCATAGTGCAGCTAAAATGAGAGATGACGCTAAAAAAATGGCTGAGTTTGGAAATAAATTATTGAATGAAGAAGGACCATTCCTTGCTGAGGAAGAAGGCTTTTACAAAAGAGGTATCAGACATCAGTATTTCCTTCCAGATGAAACACCAGCAGCAGATAGAGCTATCGATATGCTGTTAAAGAAAATAAATGGTGAAGAATTTAAGAGTGAACTACCGATACCTGAGCAGGATTTAGTTGAAATTGCCCCTGCAATTAAGGATTTAAGCAGTGCAAAGATTGCTCTTGTTACATCAGGAGGAATTGTTCCTGTAGATAATCCAGATAGAATCCAGTCAGCATCAGCAACCCGCTGGGGTAAATATAATATTGCCGGTGAAGAAAAGCTAAAGAATAGGGCTTCTAACGAATATAAGACTATTCATGCTGGCTTTGATCCGGCAGCAGCAGATTCAGATCCAAACAGAGTTGTCCCACTTGATGCATTACGTAAATATCAAGAAGAAGGTCGTGTTGGAGAAATCCATGATTACTTCTATTCCACAGTTGGTACCGGTACAACTGAAGGTGAAGCCGCCAGAATGGGTAGAGAAATAGCTGAAGAACTTCTGGAGGCCAATGTTCAGGCCGTTATTTTAACATCTACCTGAGGTACCTGTACTCGTTGCGGTGCAACGATGGTTAAAGAGATTGAGCGTACAGGTATTACAGTTGTTCAGATGGCTAACCTTATTCCAGTCGCTAAAACTGTTGGAGCAAATAGAATGGTGCCAACTATTTCGATTCCTTATCCACTTGGTGATCCTAAAACTTCTGAAGAAGAACAATGGGAAGTTAGATATCATAGAGTTGGAATAGCATTGGATGCATTAGAAACTGAAATAGAAGAACAGACAGTATTTGCTGTTTAATATGCTAATCCTACCCCTCCTGAATAAAGGTGGGGTAGGGAACTTTATAAAACATAATTAACATAGCATTTCTAAATTTAAAGGAGGAAGAAAATGAGAACAGATAAGAGTGGTTTGGAAATTAAAGAACGTGGTAAAGAAGTATTTTACATTTCACTATTAATTGTTTTTGCTATAGTTATCTGGGGAATAGCAATGCCTGAGAGTTTCAGTGCAGTTGCTAACTCTATATTTGATTTTTTAACAGTTAATTTAGGCTGGTTTTATGCAATCACTATGACTTTATTTGTTATATTTTGTTTGTGGGTTGCCTTAGGAAGACATGGAAAGATTAAATTAGGTAAGCCAGATGAAGAACCAGAATTTAGCACAATCTCATGGTTTGCGATGCTTTTTAGTGCTGGTATGGGTGTTGGTCTTGTGTTCTGGGGGGTTGCTGAGCCGTTGAACCATTATGTAGCTCCATTAGGAATGGAAGGTGGAACTGCAGCAGCAGCTGATTTTGCTTTTAAGACTTCATTCTTTCACTGGGGATTACACCCATGGGCCGCTTATGGAGTTTTAGCTCTGGCATTAGCCTATATGCAGTTCAGGCATGACAAGCCTGCCCAAATCAGCAGTATCTTTATTCCCTTGATTGGTGAATCTAGAGCTAGAGGGACAATAGGTAAAGCAGTTGATATTCTTGCAATATTTGCAACAGTAGCCGGGGTTGCAACTTCTCTTGGTATGGCTACATTGCAATTAACAAGTGGATTTAATTTTCTCTTTGGAATTCCAGAGACTGATACGGTCAGGTTAATTGTTATTGGAGTAATAACAGTACTCTTTATGATATCTGCAATAACTGGTGTAGATAAAGGTATTAAATATTTATCAAATGCCAATATTACTCTAGCTTCAGTAATTATGGTCCTATGTCTGATCGCTGGGCCTACCTTATTAATTATAAATAATTTCACTAATTCATTTGGAATTTATATGAGCTCACTTGTCCGAGACAGTTTTCAAATTAGTTCTGAGCCCTGGTATGGCTGGTGGACTATCTTTTACTGGGCCTGGTGGATAGCATGGGCACCATTTGTTGCCAGTTTTATAGCCAGAATTTCTAGAGGTAGAACAATTAGAGAATTTGTCGGTGGAGTACTTTTTGCTCCAACATTAGCTTCTTTTGTCTGGTTTTCAATTATGGGAACAATGGGAATAAATCAGGGCATGGAAGTTGCTGAAGAGGCTATAGCAACTACTGAAACAGCTTTCTTTGTTGTTATGCAGAATTATCCATTAGGTGGTTTAATTTCAGGTATTGCTGTAATCTTATTAACAACCTTCTTTATAACTTCAGCTGATTCAGCAACATTTGTCTTAGGGATTTTGTCTGATAAAGGAAACCAAAATCCAACAGTACAAAGAAAAGTTACCTGGGGCTTAATTCAGACCGGTCTTGCTATTGCTCTGATGCTATCAGGTGGACTTGGCATGTTACAGACAGGCTCAATAGTTGCTGCTTTTCCATTTGCAATTATAATGTTACTGGCAATGGTATCAATGATGAAATCCTTTAGTGCTGAACATAAAGTAGATGGAGTTGTTGATTTAAATGAAGTGTCGGATAAATCGATTGAAGAATTAGATGAGATTGCTAGGTAAAATAAAAAAACTGCCCCTGATTTCAGGGGCAGTAAAATTTATAAATCAATATTAGCAGTTTTTAAAACTCTGTTAATATGTTTCATAACCTGACTGGTTGCTTTTTCAGGTTCGCATTCTATTCGATTATGAATTATTAATGATAGCATTCCATGATATATCAATCGGATTGCTTCATCGAGTTCAGAAGCTGATTCTTCAGGAATAAATCCTGCTTCTATTGATGGTTTCATGGCAATAGAAGTTCTTTTAGAAAGATCAGTTTCCATTAACATAGGAATTAATTCTTCTGGTGGGCTCCCTAAATCCTCAGGAAATAATTTATAATAGTTTTTAACTAAATTTCCTGGTTTGCCTCCAATATCATCGGCAAAAATTGCATAATAAATTTTAGGCTTTTTAAAAGAATGGTAACAGAAGCATTCCCACATAAGAATTAGTTTTTCTAGCTCATTATCACCCTGAGCAATATATTCAGGCATTTCTTTGACATAGTCTTCCATGAATCTTATTGAAGCAAAGAAAATAAGCTGATTGCAATTATCAAAATAATTATAGATAGTTGCACTATTATAACCAGCGATCTTTGCTACTTTACGGATTGTAACTTTTTCGATGCCTTCCTCTTCAATAATTTGATAGGCAGCATCGATGAAAACTTTAATTGTTCTGACTTTCTTGATATCTTTTTTGTTGAATTTGATCATTTATATCCCTCTCATCATAATTATAATTTAAACAATGATTATATTTTCAATTAAATAATACAATATATTTTGAGAAAATGCAAACAAAGTTGATAGATTTATTTAAAAAATAAAATTATATTAATACAAGGAGCTGATTTAAAATGTCAGAAGTATATGATTTACTTATTATTGGAGGAGGTCCAGCAGGCTTATCAAGTGCTATTTATGGATCCCGTTCCAAACTGAAAACACTGGTTTTAGAGTCCAAGAGTAAAATGGGCGGTCAGGTGGCAGACTATCATGAGATGGAAAACTACCCAGGAGTTGTTGATACCACTGCCCCGGAATTAGTTGAAAGTTTTGAAGAACATGCCAGGAAATTTGGGACTGAATTTGCCAAAGGTGAAGTCAAAGAACTTGAGTTAGATGGGTTTATCAAGACAGTTAAGACAAAAAAAGGTGAAGAGTACAAAGCTAAAAGTATTGTTTTAGCAACAGGAGCAGAACCAAGAAAGTTAGGCTGTGAAGGAGAAGCTGAATTTAAAGGTAAAGGAGTCTCTTATTGTGCAACCTGTGATGCCGACTTTTTCCATGATCTTCATGTTGTTGTTGTCGGTAATGGTAACTCAGCAATAGAGGAAGCGATTTATCTGACAAAGTTTGCTGCTAAAGTTACAATAATTGTTATTCATGAAGAGGGCAAAATGGATGCAGAAAAACTCTTCCAGGAAAGAGCCTATGCCAATGACAAGATTGAATTTGTCTGGAACTCAACTTTACAGGAAGTTAAAGGTGAGGGTATTGTAGAGACAGCAGTGCTTAAAAATGTCAAGACAGGCGAGAAAACAGAAATGGACTGTGATGGTATCTTTATCTTCATCGGTCGGGTGCCAAGTACTGACTTTTTAGAAGATACAGATGTTGAGCTGACAGAAGGTGGCTATATTAAGGCAGATGAAGATATGAAGACAACAGTACCTGGTGTTTATGCAGCAGGAGATGTTAGAGACAAGGTTGTTCGTCAGGTTGTAACAGCAGCAGGAGATGGAGCAACAGCAGCAGTTATGGCTCAGAGTTATTTAGAAGCTGAAGAACACTGGAGAGATAATGTCTTAAAGACAGATAAGCAGGTAGTTGTAGCTTTCTGGAATCCAACCCAGGATGATAGTTTAAATACCCTGCAGGATATTGAAGAGTTAGGTGTTGAAGCTGATGAAACCAAGAAGCTTGTCAAGATAGATACCTATAGAAATAGATTGATAACTAACCGTTATAATATTACAAAGGTGCCGACAGTATTGATAATAGAGTCTGGTGAAGAGGTCGAGAGAGTAGAGAATCCGACTGAAGAGGAACTGGCAAGAATTTTAAATTAAAGATCTAAGGATTTTCAAGAATATAAAATTAATAAACCAAAATTTATTTAGGAGGCTAAAAAAATGTTAGAATTAAACAAAGAAAATTTTGATAGTGAAGTTTTAGAGAGTGATGGTATAGTTGTTGTAGATTTCTGGAGTGAGAGTTGTGACCCATGTAAAGAATTAATGCCTGAGGTAGAAAAGTTGGCTGAAGAGTATGGCGATAAAGCCAAGTTTGCCAAATTAAATATTAAAGGCAACCGTCGTCTAGCCATGAAACAGCAGGTAATGGGTCTTCCATCAATAGTCTTTTATGTTGATGGAGAGAAGACAGAGCATTTAAGCGGCGATGATTTAGAAGGTTCTGATATTGAAGCTAAATTACAGGAATTATTAGGATAATCAAGGAGGTATCATAAGATGCAGGAAGCAGTAATAAAAGGATCAAGCTATATATTAGCCCATACACCAAACACATTGAAGGTAGGCGGGACAACCCAGACCCAGGCCAGAAATAAAGATAGCGAAAGCGAATATCTAAAGAATTTAGATAACTATTTAAGAGATTTCTCTGAAGCAGTAAGATATGCTCCAAACCAGTGCTATATCGGGAATATTCTGCCAGATGAACTAAAGGAGATTTCAAGGCCCTGGTATGCAGAAGATAATCTTTTAGAAGAAAAACGTTTCGGCAAAAGAGGCGAGATTATGCCAGAGGATGAGTTCTATGGTTTAGTCCAGTTTGTCGATGTCTTTGATTTAGTGAAACTAGAAGAAGAGTTCGTTAAAGAGATAGAACCAAAATTAAACGACCATCCCCTTTTAGGAAAACTTGATTTAGAACTAAAAGGTACACCGAAAGAAAAAATAGAAGAACTCCATAACGGCAGCCGGACAGAACCTCTCTATCTAGGAGATAGACTGGTTGGAGTCGTTAAAGGTGCCCATGAGAGCGATGAGAATTTAAGCGCCCATGTTATCATGGAAAACTTAATGAGTAAAGCAAGTGGAGTCCTGGCTCTATTAAATTTAGGCGAGAGAGATGGCATCAACCTAGAAGATATAGAATATGTTATCGAATGCTCAGAAGAAGCCTGTGGAGATATGAACCAGCGTGGCGGCGGCAACTTTGCCAAAGCGATAGCAGAAAAAGCAGGCTGTGTAAATGCCACAGGTAGCGATACCAGAGGTTTCTGTGCAGGTCCAGCCCATTCACTAATTAACGGTGCAGCTCTAGTTAAAGCAGGAGTCTATGAGCAGGTTGCAGTTGTAGCCGGGGGAGCAGTAGCTAAATTAGGCATGAACGGTAAAGATAATGTCAAAAAAGAAACACCTGTCTTAGAAGATACCCTTGGCGGCTTTGCAGTTTTAATTACAGCCGATGATGGCGTAAGCCCGGTTCTAAGAACCGATGCCCTTGGCAAACATACTGTCGGTAAAGGCTCATCACCACAGGCAGTAATCTCAGCATTAGTCACCGATGGCCTGGATAAAGCAGGGCTAAAGATGTCTGATGTCGATAAATACTCAGTCGAGATGCAAAACCCTGAGATGACCGAACCGGCTGGAGCAGGTAATGTGCCTGAAGCCAATTACAAGATGATAGCAGCTCTAGGTGTTAAAAGAGGCGACCTTGAAAGAAAAGACTTAATGAAATTTGTTGAAGAACATGGTATGCCAGGCTTTGCGCCAACCCAGGGCCATATTCCATCAGGAGTACCCTTTATCGGGCCGGCAGCAGAGATGATGGCAGCTGATAAATTAAATAGAGCAATGATTATCGGTAAAGGCAGTCTCTTTTTAGCCAGAATGACCAATCAGTTTGACGGAGTTTCATTCCTTATGGAGAAAAATACCGGTCAGGGCTCAAAAGAAGAGACAGCCGATAAAGAAGAGATTAAATCAATGATAGCTCAAGCCATGCGCGGTATGGCAGAGAGCTTAATAGAAGACGATAAAGAGTAAGGAGGTGGCTTAAAATGGAAGCTAAAAGAGAAGTAGCAGCAGTCTTTAACGAGCTAGCAGATGCAATCGAGAGTGGCCAGTTTGGCAGCAAACAGAGGATAGCCCTGACAACTCCAGGGAGTGAACACGGCAGCAAGGAACTCCTTGACGGTGTTAGAAAACTTATCAGAAAGAGATCAGATATTCAGCCGGTGATAATCGGTGAAGAGGGTATTGAAAATTTCGATCACCATTATGCCGACTGCCTTGATGATGCCCACAGAATAATGGAAGAGCTTTTCACTCAAGGTGAAATAGATGGAGCAGTAACCCTCCATTACAACTTCCCAATGGGAGTGGCAACAGTCGGGAGAGTAATCTCACCGGCTTCAGGTGATGAGATGATTATAGCCACCACCACAGGAACATCGGCAACTGATAGAGTTGAGGCCATGGTCAGAAATGCCATTGCCGGAATAGCTTCAGCCAAAGCTATCGGGATCGACAATCCTGAAGTAGGTGTCTTGAATGTTGAAGGGGCCAGAAAAGTAGAGCAGGCCTTAAATAAGCTAAAGGATAATGGTTATGAGTTTGAGTTTGCCACCTCAGCCAGAAGCGATGGAGGCTCAGTCATGCGAGGTAATGACCTATTATTAGGCAGCACAGATGTTATGGTCTGTGATACCCTGACAGGTAATATCTTAATGAAACTATTTTCAGCCAGCCAGTCAGGCGGTAATATAGAAGTCTCAGGTTACGGCTATGGACCAGGCTTAGGCCCTGACCAGGATAATATTATCGGGATCGTCTCTAGAGCCTCTGGAGCCCCGGTAGTTGCAGGTGCCATGGAATATATGGCAGATGGAGCTAAAAATGACCTGACAGCTATTTACAATAGAGAGCTTAAATCAGCCGAGAAGGCCGGTTTAAAGGATATTATCGAGGACCTTAAGCCTAAGGCGAAAGAATCAACAGAAGCTGTTAAAGCCCCGGATAAGAAGCAGACAGGGGCAGAGATAGCAGGAATAGATGTCCTTGATATCGAGACAGCCAAAGAGACCCTCTGGGCAGAAGATATCTATGCCGAGACAGGCATGGGCTGTACCGGTCCAGTGATAATGATCAATGAAGAAGATAAAGCCGATGCTAAAGAAATATTAAAGAAATCAGGCTTTATCGGTTAAAGCATAATATACAATTCAAATGAATAATATACCCTGCTGGCAAGAAAAATCCCGGCAGGGTTTCATATATTTTTAAGGGACCTGACGGTTACCCGACGGTTACCAAGTAGTATCTCTTAACATATTTCACAAAGTATTAAAATAAATATTATCAAAAGAATACAGGTATATTTATACACTAACTTAATGCAAAACATGAATATCAAAAGTTACAAAAGAGATTTACATTGAATTAATTAAAAAAAATTGCAGGAATTCATCAACAAAAAGAGAAATAAATAATAAGGATTTTTTTAAAAAGCTTTTATGCAAACGATTTCGTTAATTTTATTAATTATCAAGCAAGAATAAAATAGGAGGCAAAATTATGAGTAAAAAAATTAAAGAAACAAAAGTTGCGTATTTCTGTATGGAATATGGATTGGATGAAAATTTACCGATTTATGCAGGTGGGCTTGGCATCCTGGCTGGTGATGTTTTAAAAGCAGCTAAAGAAAATGAATATCCATTAATCGGTATCGGCTTGCTCTGGCGTCAGGGTTATACAAATCAGATTATTGGCGATGATGACAGACCTGTAGATACTTATCCCCGCAATGACCATATTTATGACCTAGCTGAAGATACAGGTAAAGAGATAACTGTATCAATCAAAAATAAAGAAGTTATCTGCAAAATTTACAAACTTGACTGTTATGACAATTCAGAGCTTTATCTGCTGGATACCAATCATCCAGATAATGATGGTGAAGCAAAATGGATTACTGGTCAGCTTTATGGCTGGTTTAGCGAAGAAAGAATTGCCCAGGAAATTGTTCTTGGTATTGGTGGAATTAAAGCAATGAGAGAGCTGGATCTTGATATTGATGTATATCACTTCAATGAAGGCCATGCTGCTTTAGCTGCAACAGAGCTAATCAAAGAAAAACGTGCAAAAGGTGCAACATTTGAAGAAGCTTTAGAAGATGTCAGAGAAGAAGTTGTTTTTACAACCCATACTCCTGTCCCTCAGGGTAATGAAGAACATAGTCTGAAAACCCTGGAATATATGGGAGCATTTAATGGGCTGACAATTGATCAGATGGTTAGAATCGGTGGAGCGCCATTTAATATGACCGTTGCCGGCTTAAGATTATCATCAGTAGCCAATGGAGTTGCCCAACTTCATGGTGAGACAGCTAATAAGATGTGGGAAGATGTTGATGATAGGGCTCCAATCAAAGCCATAACCAATGGAGTTCATCTAAATACCTGGGTCGATCAAAGAATGATTGATGCTTATAAAGATAAAGGCGACCTGTGGTCAACTCATCAGGAAATAAAATCAGAACTTATTGATTTTGTTGCTGATAAAACTGGAACTGAGCTTGATGAAGATAAATTATTAATCGGTTTTGCCAGAAGAGCCGCTCCATATAAGAGAGCTGACCTGATCTTCTCAGATTTGGAAAAAATAAGACCATATTTTGAAAAAGGTGAAATTCAGATTATCTTTTCAGGAAAAGCTCATCCACTGGATGATACAGGGAAAGAGCTGGTTGAGATATTAGTAGAAATGACAAAAGAATTTCCTGATAGTGTTGTTTTCTTAGAAGATTATGACATGGAAATAGGCAGAATGTTAACGAGAGGAGTCGATGTCTGGTTGAATAATCCTCGGCGCCCAAAGGAAGCCAGTGGCACTTCTGGAATGAAGGCAGCAATGAATGGTATTCTTAATGTAAGTATCTTAGATGGCTGGTGGCCAGAGGCCTGCGAACATGGAGTTAATGGCTGGCAGTTTGGAGATGCTTTTGAAAGTGAAGATGTCGAGGAACAGGATAAGCATGATCTTGAAGCTCTGTATGAAGTTCTATTAGAAGAAGTATTACCAACCTATTATGATAAAAAAGATAAGTGGAAAAAGATGATGAGAGAGAGCATTGCTTCAACTTTAGAAAGATTTAATGCAAAGGTAATGATAGAAAATTACTATCAAATGATGTATAGCAAAAAAGTCAGAAAAAATGCAGACAGGAAATATTAATTAAATAGCTTAAATTAAGGTCAGGAGTTAGTCTCCTGGCCTTTTAATAAGCTAAATTATATTACGAAATTAATAAATACTTGAAATTTTCTGCCTGTATTTGGAGGGAATAAGAGATTATATCTAGAATATATATTATTAGGGTGAAAATTAATGTCTAATACAATTTTAAAAACAAGATTTATACCTCCATATTTGCAAAGGGAAACCTGGATAAAATCAAATTTAAAAAGAGAATTTGATAGGATATCATTATTTCCCTTAACAGTAATTAAAGCAGGCCCAGGTTATGGCAAAAGTACAATGCTTGCCGATTACTTTAGGACCTTTCATTTAGAAGATAATTATGCCTGGTATAGTATTGATGAATTTGATAGGGACCCCAGTATTTTTATCCAAAACTTTATTTCAGCAATTAATTATGTTGACCAGGAGGTAGGTAAAACAGCGCTTAATTTTTTAGATAATAATCTTGAACAGCAATTTAATTTAAAAAGTAGTCTGGAAATATTAATAAATGAAATTTTAGACAGTGTTGATCAGGAGTTTTATTATATTCTAGATGATATTCATCTCCTGGAAAGTAATGATCAAATAATAAATTTGTTAAATTATTTCATAAAGCATATGCCCCCAAATATTCACCTTGTTTTATCCGGAAGAACAGGAATAAAATTACCAGACTTTATTAACTGGCAATTAAAAAATCAGGTTCATATTATAAATTCTGAAGAATTTAGTCTTGAGAAACCAGAGATCGATAAATTTTTACAAAACCAGTATGATTTAGATTTACAAAAAAATGAAATTAATCAGATCTATAAAAGGTCAGAGGGCTGGATTATTGCAATTGACCTTATTGGTAGGAGTCTTAAAACTGGACAGTCAATTAAGAAAATAATTGATTTGGATACACCATCATCAAAACTTTTATTTCAATATTTAACTAAAGAAGTCCTTGAAGATTTAAAAAAAGAGAAATTAGACTTTTTATATAAAACTTCAGTCTTGCAGGTTTTAGATTTAGATATAATTAATCAAATGATTAGCGGGAATTATCGACAGAGCTTTTTAAAAGAGCTTGAAGAAAATAGTATATTCATTAGTAAATATGGAAGCAAACAGTATAGATACCATAGCTTATTCCAGGATTTTTTACAGGAGGAGGCTAAGAAAGAATATGACCTTAAAGACTTGCATGAAAAAGCTGCTGAAATTACTGAAACAAAAGGATTAATAGGTCATGCAATATTTCATAGTCTCAATGCTAAAAAATATGATAAATCTGCAGAATTAATTCTTGAATCAGCAGACAAATTATTAGAAAAGGGGAGAATAAAAACCCTCCAGCAGTCATTAGATGCCTTACCAGATAAGTATTTAAATCAGAATCCTGAACTTTATTTATATCAGGGGGATATTTATAGATTAAAGAGTGATTTTAATGGCGCCTTAAACTCCTATCATGAAGCAGAAAAGCTATTTAATGAAAAAGGAGATAAGAGGGATATAATTAGAGTCTTAGAAAAATTGGCGATGATTTATCTTGATACTGTTCAACCGAATGAAGCTGATAAGTATTTAAAAGCAGCATTAGAATTAAAAGACGAAGATAATCCCTGGCAGGAAGCAAATCTACTTTATCTAATGGCTGAAAATAAAATTAATGAAGGAAATTATCAAAAGGCCGAAGAATATAGGGAAATGGCTGAAAAGGTATCTGCAACATCCAGAAATGACAGCAATTTTAATGCCCGGGTCAAATTGAGAACTGGTAGATTAAATGAAGCACTAGCTGGCCTTGAAAGGCAGCTTGAGACAAATAAAGATAAGTCTAATTTGATTCCAAGATCCCATAGAGAAACGGTATTATTATTATCATTGATAAATTCTTTTCTAGGAAGAAAAGATCCTGCTTTAGAAAATGCTATGTCAGGCAAAGAGCTAGTCGATAATTTTCCATCAACATTTACATCTGCAGTTGTACAGATGCGTTTAGGCCATGCCTATCAACTTAATGGTGAAAGAAAGATAAATAAAGCAAGAGAGGCATATGAAAAATCAATAGAATTAATAGAAGAGATAGGTGTCAAGAGAGGGTTGAGTGAGCCCTTAATGGGTAAAGCTCTTCTAGAAGCCTTTTATGGCAATCCAGGTAAGGGTGAAGAACTGGCTGAAAATGCACTTAATATTACACTTGAGTCAGGAGATAAATGGCTTGGAAGTCTAATTTATATTGCCCTAGGAATAAATCAGTATAAACAGGATTCATTTAAAGAAGCAAGAAAAAGCTTCCAATCGGCCCTGGATTTTAGTTATGACCTCTATGATATTTATGGCCAGATTATTTCTAATTACTGGCTTGCAATAGTTTATAAAGAATTAGGCTTTAAAGAGGAGAAATTAACAAGAACAAAGGAATTAATAGAACTGGTAGAAAAATTTGATTTTATAGATCTTTTGAAAAAGCCGACAATGTTTACTTCCAGGGATCCTGATATTATAATCCCGGTTCTTTTGTCATTAAAGAATTCAGATAAGGAATCAGCCTATGTAAGACTTATTTTAGCAGAATTAGGTTATGCAAAACTTGAACATCATCCAGGATATACTTTAAAGATAAAAGCTCTAGGGAGATTAAAATTATTTAGAGGTTACGAAGAAATTACCAAGGATGAGTGGAAAAGAGAAAAAGCACGAGAATTATTTTTATTATTTATTGTCAATTGGCAGGATATGCTTTCAAGAGATTATATTTGTGATAAATTATGGCCTGAATCTGATCTTGAAAGTGCTGAGCAAAGTTTTAAAGTTGTATTAAATTCCTTGAAAAATACTCTGGAACCAGAGAGAAAGCCAAGGCAAAAGCCATTTTTCATAAATCGCAGGAATACACATTATGGATTGAACCCAGAAGCCGGTTATTTTTATGATGTTGAAGAGTTTGAAAACCTGCTGTCTAAAGGTCAGAATGCTGTAAATACAGATGAGGAAATAGATTATTACCTGGAAGCTAAAGATCTTTATAGAGGTGATTTCTTAGAGAAAGAAGATTATTATTTATTTGCTGTTGATGAAAGGGAGCGGCTTAAAAATTTATATTTAAATACAATGGATAAAGTTATAAGCTATTATTATAAAAATGAAAAGTATGAGGAATGTATTAGTTATTGCAATGAAGCTTTACAGATAGACCTCGCCTGGGAGAAAGCATATTACTATTTAATGCGTTCATATTTAAAATTAAACCGACGTTCAATGGCAATAAAAACCTATAAAAGATGTGAAAGAGTTTTAGCAGATGAATTATCAGTTAAGCCAGGTGAAAATATACAACAGATATATAACGAGCTTATAAAATAAGCTGCCGTTTAACACGGCAGCTTTTATACTTTACAAAAATTTTGTAATAGCGTCAACTAGCTGATCAATATCATCTATTAAAGGGGAATGGCCACAATTTTCAAGTATTTGGATTTCTGCGTTATTTCCGATATCTTCTTTGATAGCTTCAGCCATACTCATTGGAACAACTTTATCCTGGTCACCCTGGAGGATTAAGGTTGGAGCAGTTATTTTTTCCGCCTTATTATTACCAGATTGCAAACCATTATGTTGATCACTTATATTAAAATGAGCTAGAGCATAATCTACATCAATTAAATTTCTCTGTGTCATCATATCATCAAGGTATTTTTCATATCTTTCTTCTTCTGGTTGATTATCAGTATAGATTAAAGAATTCCAGATCTGACGCATTGTTTCCTTATCGTTATTTTTTTGAGCATTTAAAACAGGTAATACCTGGACTGGATCACTAGCAATTTCTTCTTTAGTTTCTAATAATTCACCTGGGATTGGTTGGCCACCTTCATCTTTCTTTAAGATAGGATATCCTCTAGTACTAACAGATTCAAGTAGAATTAATTTATTAACTTCAGTAGGTCTTTTTGCAGCTATTTCCATAGCTACCCCGCCACCAGTTGACCAGCCAATAAGATTATAGTTTTTGAAATTTTTTTGATCTAATAAATTTATTAGATCCTGGGCTAATTCTTCAAGTGAATCAAAGCGGTTATTATAACTTGATTTCCCAAAACCTCTCATATCAGGGGCGAGCAAATGATAATTTTCTGGTAAACTATCCATTAACACATCCCAGTGTTTTGAAGAAGTCATATTACCATGGATTAGTACTAGCTTATCACCAGAACCTTCTCGTTCTCTATAAGCAATTTCTTCACCGGTTTTAACTTTAATTTTATTCATTGAAATCCCCCTTTTTTAATTTAATATCCTCTATTTACATTATAACAGACTCAGTTACAAATCTGTTACGAAAAATTTCCTGATTTAAGTAACTATTTTGTAACTGGTTTGAAACTTAAATGATATATACTGTTATCAAAGATGATTGATAGGAGGTTTTTTATGCACTGGCAAATATTTTTACAAAATGTTTTTGGTGGTATTGAAACTGGAAGTTTATATGCCCTGGCTGCTTTAGGTGTTGTTTTAATATATAGAGTATCAGATGTGACTAACTTTGCCCAGGGGGAGATGGCAATGTTTAGTACCTTTGTTACGTATACTATCTGGGTATATAGTGCAAATGCCGGATTTCCTTATCCTTATGTCGCAGCTTTTATTGGGGCTTTGATTTTTTCTGCAATATTTGGATTTCTTGTTGAAAGAGTTTTTATTAGACCAACAAGCGATAGCTCTTTACTTGGTAAAATGATAGTTACTTTAGGACTCATCTTAATAGTTAATGGATCAGCAGGAGCAATTTTTGGTACAGACTCATATTATATGAGGAGAGCTATTTCTGGTCATATAAGAGTAGGTAATATGATTATTAGACCTCATTCGTTTTTTGTTATAGGACTTGCTATTGTAATCATGCTTGTATTATTTTATATGATTAAGTTTACGATGTTTGGAGTGGCTATTCGGGCAACCGCCCAAAATGATAAAGTTGCAAAATTAATGGGAGTTCCGACAAAGAAAGTGACAGCTTTTACCTGGATAATGGCTACAATGATGGGAGCAATTGCAGGTTTAATGATTGCACCAGCAACTAATGTATATACTGGAATGATGGCAGATGTTCATCTTAAATCCTTTATTGCTGCGGTTTTAGGGGGATTTACATCTTTTGTAGGTCCAGTTGTAGGAGGACTAATGATTGGGATCCTGGATAACCTTGTAGGTTATTATATATCAACTAACTGGCAAACAGTAATTGTATATGGCTTTTTAATTATAATTCTTATTTTTAAACCCTATGGTCTCTTTGGTGAAATACCAAAAAAGAAGGTGTAAGTATGGCAATTATGAAATTATTCAATAATAATCCTTATTTTAAATATATTTTAGGAACAATAATATTTATGATAATTGTTTTTATAGATCTACAAATAGGATTATTTGCAAGTAGAACAGTTAATCTATTAATAAGAGTAGTTTATTTTAGTATTGTGGCAATAGGATTTAATATTTTACTTGGTTATGCAGGTCAGATCTCTTTAGGTCATGCTGCTTTTATGGGCTTTGGAGCTTACTTAACTGCATTTATAAGTAACAATTTTGGCTTAGGATTTTTGCCTACAATAATTTTATCAGGTTTAATACCTATGATATTTGGAATTGTTCTTGGTCTAGTAGCTTTAAGGCTAGAGAGATTATATTTAGCAATAGCAACACTTGGAATTGGTGTAACTATTGAATTTGTTTTCAGGGAATGGGTCTGGTTCACAAATGGATTTTCAGGAGCCCGACTTAGTAGACCTGAGATATTTGGTTTTGCTTTTAATAATTCAAGACATTTTCTTTTACTAGCAACCTTTATTTTATTTTTAGTTGTATTATTTACGTATAACTTAATAAGATCTAAAACAGGAAGAGCTCTTTCAGCTATGCGAGATAGTAATCATGCTGCCCAGGCAATGGGAATTAGTTTATTAAAATATAAGTTAATTGCATTTGCATTAAGTGCATTTTATGTTGGGCTGGCAGGCTCTTTATATGCTTATGCAGAAAGATATGTACATCCCTCAACCTGGGGGGCAGAACTTTCGCTGGATATGTTGGCCATGGTTGTAATAGGTGGATTAGCATCAATTGGTGGTTCAATTACTGGAGCAGGTTTTCTAGTATTAGTACCGAGATTAGTTCAAGATTTGCCTGTAATCGGAGGAATTACAAATATAAATTTTATTTTAACCGGACTTGCAATGATACTGGTTATTAGATTTATGCCAATTGGAATTTATAATTGGTTTGATTATAAAGTTATTCAACCATTTTATTATAAGATGCTTAATTTTGATGATCCAGGCGGGGATGATTAATTATGAAAATATTAGAAATTAAGAATATGACTAAAAGGTTCGGAGGATTAGTTGCAGTAGATGATTTAAGTTTTCAAGTTGAAAAGGGAAGCATTTTTGGATTGATTGGACCGAATGGTGCTGGAAAGACAACTGTTTTTAATTCAATTACAAGGTTTTATGATCCCGAAGAAGGAGAAGTAATTTTAAGAACTCAAGATGATGAGATAAACTTATTAAATTATAAATCTCACCAAATAGCCAATTTTGGTCTGGCCAGAACATTTCAGAATGTTGAGTTGTTTGGCAATATGTCTGTTTTAGATAATATGCTAGTAGGAGCTCATACTAATATTAAAACTAATTTTTTAATAGAAGGTTTTAGATTGCCTGGTTTTAGAAATAAAGAAAATGAAGCAAAAGAAAAGGCCATGGATATTTTAGGTTTTCTTGGCTTAAAAAAATTAGCCAATCAATTTGCAAAATCTCAACCATATGGCGTTCAAAAATTATTAGAACTTGGCAGAGTTTTGATGACGGAACCCAGAATTATATTATTAGATGAACCAGCTGCTGGAATGAATGATTCAGAGACAGATAAATTATCAGAACTTCTTATGAAAATTAGAGATGAATATAATCTTACTATATTTCTGGTAGAACATGATATGGGTCTGGTAATGGATATTTGTGATGAAATAGTTGCAATTAACTTTGGTAAATCTATTATGCAGGGAACCCCACAAGAGATCCAGGCAAGTCCTGAAGTTCAGGAGGCATATTTAGGAGGGGACGATGAATTATAATGCTTAAATTAGATAATATTTCAGCTTATTATGGGAATATAAATGCTCTTAGTAATATTAATCTGGAAGTAGAAAAAGGAGAGATTGTTTCTTTATTAGGGGCCAATGGAGCAGGAAAATCATCAACATTGAAAGTAATTTCAGGATTGTTAGAACCTCGTGATGGCGATGTTTATTTTAAGGATGATAAAATAACTGGTATGGAACCTGAAAAGATTGTAGATCATGGGATTATCCATATCCCTGAAGGGAGACAGATATTTCCAACATTAACTGTTGCAGAAAACTTAAAAATTGGTGCTTATAGAATTAGAAAGTCAACTAACTGGCAAAATAAACTTGATGATATATTTGAATATTTTCCTGTTTTATCTGATAGAAAAGAGCAGCAAGGTGGGACTCTTTCAGGTGGTGAACAACAAATGCTTGCTATAGCAAGGGGTTTGATGGCTGAACCAGAACTGCTAATGCTAGATGAACCATCACTGGGACTTGCCCCTTTAATAGTAAAGGATATATTTAAAATAATTAAGAAAATCAATTCTGAAGGAGTAACTATTTTATTAGTGGAACAGAACGCTAATATGGCCTTAAAAATAGCTAATAGGGCTTATATATTAGAAACAGGAGAGATTGTTCATTCTGGTAATGCAGAAGATTTAGCCAGTGATGAAAAAGTAAAAGAGGCTTATCTAGGCAGCAAGCATTAAAATATATAGATAAGAGATATTAACTAAATTTAAGGAGGAGTTAAAATGTTAAAGAGGTTAAGTAAAATTGGAGTTATGGCTTTGGTGGCAGCATTATTATTACCTGGTCTAGTTATGGCATCATCTCAGGGTGTTGATGATAACACAATTACTATTGGTTCAGTAGGTGTTACATCAGGCCCAGCAGCTTTTATAGGGCAGCCTTATTATGAAGGTATGAGAGCTTATTTCAGTACAGTTAATGATGAAGGCGGGGTTTTAGGTAGAGAGATTGAATTAATTCAAAGGGATGATGAGTTCGATCCAGCTCAGGCAAGGGATCATGTTGAGGAATTAATTTATGATGAAGAAGTTTTTGCTATTGTTGGTCAGTTAGGAACGCCTGGTGTTATTTCTTCTGCTCAATTAGTAAGAGATGCCGGGATTCCTTCTGTCTATTTCGGTTCAGGGGCGACTGAACTAACAGAACTTGGAGAGAATTTCTTCCCGGTTCAGCCAAATTATGTTTATGAGGGTAAACTAATGGCTAAGTATGCAGTAGAACATTTTGAAGCAGAAAATATTGCTGTTTTATATCAGAACGATGATGTAGGTCGTGATGGTATTCAGGGTATTAGAGAAGGTTTAGCTGAAATGGGTATGGAAGAACATTTAAATGAAGATGCAGTTATTTCTCATAACCCAAATGAATCAGATTTTACAGCTCAAATGCAGCGGGTTTTGGTTCAGGATCCTGATATGGTAATAGTTTTTAGTCTTTCTCAGGCTGCTTCATTAATTGTTAGAGCAGCAGAAGATTTTGGCTTAGAAGTTCCTATGTTAACAACTTACTCAAATGCTGATGCTAGCTTCCTTGCTACAATTGAACCATCTGAGACAGCTCCAAATGCAATTCATAATTTACATGTAATGGGCTGGTTAGATGTAGATGAAGAAGGGCTTGCTCCTCTTAATAATGCGATGGAAGAATATTATCCAGATAGTGTTATAAATGCTTACACAATGGCAGGCTGGGTTGCTGGTGAAACATTTGTAGCAGGTTTAAGAAATCTAGAAGGAGATATAACCTGGGACAATTATATTGAGTCTATGAATAATTTAGAGTTTACCGATGGTTTGGCTGCTGAAATTTCATTTGAACCTGGCGTCAGACAGGGAGTAACTCATATGGCAGTTAGTAAAGTAGTCGAGGAAGATGGAGAGTATTTCTTTGAACAATTAACAGACTTCATGGAATTTTAATATTGACTACTCCTGGCAAGGGCCCGGTTTGCCGGGCCCTTTTTCTTTATAACTTAAGGAGGTTTATAATATTATGATAAAAGATCAAGAACATGTTGGAATAATAGGTGTCGGAATTTATTTGCCCTCTGAAAGAATGACGGCAAAAGAAATTTCTAAAAAAACTAATGGTAACTGGGAAGAGTGGGCTATTAGAGAAAAATTAGGTATTAATCAAAAGGTAGTTCCTGGTGAAAAAGATGGTACTCAGGCTATGGGTGTTTCTGCAGCCAAAGATGCCATTAAGAGCGCAGAAATTGATCCTGCTGACATTGATATTGTCTTAGGAATAGGTGAAGAATGGAAGGAGTATCCCTTAACGACTTCCAGCATTTATATACAGGAACAGGTTGGAGCCAAAAGTGCCTGGGCTATTGATGTTCAGCAAAGGTGTGGAACTACTGTAGCAGCATTACAGATGGCTAAAGATTTATTATTAGGTAATAAAGAATATGATACGGTATTAATTGCAGGTGGCTATAGAAATATTGATTTACTTGATTATGAAGATCCCAAACTATCAATGATGTATAATCTAGGCGCTGCTGGTGGGGCACTAATATTAAAGAAAAATGCAGAAAGAAATATAGTAGAAGGTAGCCATTTGATTTCAGATGGATCACTGGCTAGAGATGCAGGAGTTAGAATTGGTGGTGTAACTAACCCTGTCACAAAAAAAAACATTGATGATGCTTTCAAACTGGAAATATTTGATGTTGATCATATGAAAGAAAGGCTAAATGAAGTTTCAATGAGTAATTGGTTAACCTGTATTGATAAGGCATTTGAAAAATCAGGTAGAAATAAATCAGAGATGGATTACCTGGCTGTATTACATTTTAAACCATCAATGCATGAATATCTTTTGGATCAATTAAATTTAGATAAAAACCAGACTACTTATTTGTCTGATTATGGTCATATTGGCCAGATAGATCAAATTTTATCATTAAAATTGGGACTTGAATCAGGCAAAATCAAATCTGGTTCAGTTATATCCATGATATCTGCTGGTATAGGATATGCCTGGGCAGCAAATGTTATTAAATGGGGAAGTATTAAATAAATATTACTGGGGGTAGAAAAATGAACGTAAAAAATAAAATAGTAGTTATTACTGGTGGAGCTAGAGGAATAGGTAAACAAACTGCAGAAGTTTTTAAGGCTAAAGATGCAAAAGTAATAATTGCAGATTATGATGAGGAAAACGGTGAAAAAACTGCCTCTGATCTAAATATTGAATTTATAAGAGTGGATGTTTCGGATCAGAATTCAGTTAAAAATTTATTTTCTAAGATAGATGAAAAATATGGTCAGTTAGATGTTTTAATAAATAATGCAGGTACTACAGCAGATGGATTTTTAGTTAAAATGGATGAAGATGCCTGGGATAAAGTTATTGATGTTAACTTAAAAGGTGTTTTTAATTGTGGTAAAGAAGCTGCAAAAAGAATGATGAATAAAGGTGAAGGAGTTATAATTAATACAGCTTCAGTTGTTGGATTATATGGAAATGTTGGTCAAACTAATTACGCTGCCAGTAAATTTGGAGTTATAGGTTTAACAAAAACCTGGTCTAAGGAGCTTGCTCCTAAAGGGGTAAGAGTTAATGCTGTAGCTCCTGGTTTTGTTGAAACTGAGATGTTAGATTCAGTACCTGATAAAATACTAGACGATATAAGGAACAAGACTCCTTTAAAAAGGCTTGGTAAGACTGAAGATATTGCCAATGCTTATCTTTATCTTGCATCAGAAGAAGCTTCCTTTGTTAATGGAAATGTCTTAAGTGTAGATGGAGGGCTGGTTTTAGGCTAAATAAATATTTTGAGGTGATATAAGATGAATCAATTTCAAAAAAAATATAAAAATAATTTAATAACTTTAGGTGACGCAGTTGAAATGGTTAGTGATGGTGATAAAATTACTGTAGCAATGGCAGGTTCAGAACCTCAAGGTTTACTGGGGGAACTTGCTAAAAAAGCAAATGAGCTAAATGATGTAACTCTTGTTTCCTGTTTGATGATGGGCGATTATGGATTTCATTCTCCAGAAATGATTGGGCATATAAAAAATGAAACATGGTTTTATGGTCAATCTGATAGAAAAAATCATCATCATGGTAATATTAGCTATATACCAAATAATTTACATGAAGCCGGCGAAAAAAAGTTAGAAAATGATAATATAAATATATTCTGGGGAACTGCAACTCCGATGGATGAAAGAGGATATTTTTCATTGTCTTTAGGTGTAACTTATGAGAAGATGATGATAGAAGAAGTAGATTTAGTTGTTTTAGAGATTAATGAAAACCTGCCGTGGACTTTAGGTGATACCCAAGTTCATATTTCAGATATAGATCATGTAGTTGAAAATACAGCTGATTTAATAGAATTGCCAAATATTGTGCCTGGAGAAACAGAAAATAAAATTGGGCAATATATTGCAGAGATGATAGAGGATGGATCAACATTACAGTTAGGTATCGGTGGTATACCAAATGCAATCACTAAATATCTGACTGATAAAAATAATTTAGGAATTCACACTGAAATGTTTACAGATGGTATGGTTGATTTATTTTATTCAGGGGCAATAACAGGTAGTAAAAAATCTATCTGGAAAGGGAAGATGGTTACAACTTTTGCTTTAGGTACACAAAAACTCTATGATTTTATAGATGAAAATATTGCAGTTGAATTTCAACAGGGTAATGTTACTAATGATCCTTCTGTAATTGGTCAAAATTATAAAATGGTTAGTGTTAATACTGCACTTCAAGTTGATTTATCAGGTCAGGTCTGCTCCGAGGCTATAGGTAATAAGCAATATAGTGGAACTGGAGGCCAGGCAGATACCCATAGAGGCGCTCAAAGATCTGAAGGAGGTAAGGGTATAATTGCTTTAAGATCAACTGCAAAGGGTGGAGATCTTTCAACTGTGGTTTCACAATTACCTGCTGGATCTAAAGTAACATTAGGAAGAAATGATATAGATTATATAGTTACAGAATATGGAATAGCTCATTTAAAAGGTAAATCAATGAGTAAAAGAGTTAAAGCAATGATAAATATTGCTCACCCTGATTTTAGGGATAAACTTAGAGAGGAAGCTGAAGAATTAAAACTTTGGTAAATTAGTGCCAGCAGATATCTGCTGGCTATTTTTATCTATCTTTTTATTGCAAATGATAAGTATATTAAGATATAATATAATTATCATGGTATTTAAAGGAGAGATATAAATGGCTGAGATAAAAAGGTTATATAGGTCCAGACAAAACAGAATATTAGCAGGTGTCTGTGGAGGTATAGCTGATTATTTTAAAATCGATCCTTTAATAATCAGGCTTTTTTTCGTTTTTTCATTCTTTTTAAATGGAGCAGGAATTTTAGCTTATATTATCGGCTGGATAATTATTCCTGAAAGGCCCTATGATTATAATGGTGAACAATACAATGAGAAATTTGATGAAGAGAGTTATTATGAAAATGAATCATCAGGCTTTAATAGAACTAATCAAAGATTTATAGGTATAATTTTAATTATTATAGGTGCCTTTATAATATTTAGTAGAGTAATTCCTTTAATAGTCTGGAGGAATTTTTGGGCAATAATATTAATTGTATTAGGTATTTCAATTCTAGTGAAAGGGGTTTCTGGGAGTGACTAAAAAAAATAATGATATTACCTTAGGAATTATTTTAATTTTTATTGGCGGTTTATTCCTTTTAAATACCCTTGATATTATAAGATATAATATTTGGAATTTGTTGTTTAGGTACTGGCCAGTTTTTTTAATAATTATTGGAATAAATATTTTATTTAAAAGCACAAAATTGTGGTGGCTAAGCCCCTTGTTAATAATAGTTCTTTTAGTGCTTTTATTTGTTCCAGGTGATTATATGCCTTCTTATATTCAAAATTTTAGGCAAGATAGTGGAACTCATATGAGGCCTAGTACAGAGCCTTTTGAATCAGAACATGAATATTTGGATAATCATCATTATTTTGATGTGTATTTATCAATAGACTCAGGCAGAATAGATATAGGAAGTCTAGCTAATGATAATTATTTATATAAGCTTTTATATAATTATCATAATGAAAAGCCTAATTTGGATTTTGATTTTGACTTGGAAACTAATAGAGCTCAATTAAATATTAGTCACATGCAAAGCTTTGAATTTGATCAAGTTGATGTGGTAAATAATTCAAAGCTTAATCTTAATAAAGAAGCTATTCATAATATAAATATAGAATCAGGAATCGGAAGATATAATCTAGAACTTAAAGATTTAGATATAGAAGAATTAATTATTAACACAGGAATAAGTGAAATATATGTTAGCTATAATGATTTTCCTAATGAAACAATTATAAACTCTGGGGCTTCTAATATTGAATTTGAATTTCCAGATAATATTGGTATTCAAATTGAAACAAGAAATATTACTAATAAACAAGATTTTATTGAAAAAGGTTTTATTGAAATAGAAGAAAATATTTTTCAGAATGAAAAATATGATGAAGCTGAAAACAGAATTATGATTAGTCTTTCAAGCCCTGCTACAAATATAGAAGTTTCATTTAGAGATAATTGATATTTATTAATCTTTTATTGATTATAAGTAATAATATTACTTTAATAGCATCACCTGGAATAAAAGGTAATACACCTGCTGATAAGGCTGATATAATATTAAAATCCCAGCCTATAATCATGAAAACAACTCCAGAAAAATATATTATAAATTTAGCAGATATCAGTTTCAGTATGAGTAAATTTGTGGATGTTGTTTGTTTACTTATACCAGAAATAAAGGCCGCGATTGGAAATGCAATTAAAAAACCTCCAGTTGGTGAAAATAAAATTCCGATACCACCTAAACCGCCAGCAAATACTGGAATACCTATAAATCCAATTAGTAAGTATATTAATTGACTTAATAACCCTACAAATTTTCCGCCTATTAATCCTGACATTAAAACAAAAAACGTTTGTAAAGTTATTGGTACAGGGCTTATAGGTAGAGGTATAATTAAATAACTTCCTATTACTGTTAAACTTGTAAATAAAGCTGCAAACAAAAATTCTTTTAAAGATAAATACTTCATTAAATCAATCCTTTCATTAAATCGAGATGATTATAACATATTAATAGTTTAATGAAAAGTGTTTTAATTAGGTTTAACCTGTGATATAATTTCACATAGATAGATATAACTAGAGTAGTCGAGAAGTATCAATAAAATACAGGAGGGAAAATTATGGAGGGCAGTATGAAAGCTGTTGTAAAGACCCAACCTGGACCAGGTGCTGAAATGAAAGAAGTTGAAATACCAAAACCTGGACCTAATCAAGTTTTAGTTAAAGTAAAGACTACTTCAATTTGTGGTAGTGATTATCACATCTATAGCTGGAACAAATGGGCAGAAAATAATGTTAATATTCCTCAAATAATGGGGCATGAATTGGCTGGAGATGTTGTGGAAGTTGGCGAAAATGTAAGTTTAGTAAAGGTCGGAGACTTTGTTTCTGCAGAGACTCATATTATTTGTGGGCATTGTTATCAGTGTAAAACTGGACAATATCACATATGTGTAAATACTAAAATATTAGGTGTTCATACAGATGGAGTATTTGCAGATTATGCAGTAGTGGACGCTTCCAATATTTGGAAAAACGATTCTTCTATTTTACCTGAATATGCTTCAATTCAAGAACCATTAGGAAATGCAATTGATACAATTAGAGCTGGTAATGTAAGTGCAAAAAATATATTGATTACAGGTGCAGGTCCAGCAGGGTTATTATCTATACCTGTTGCCAAAGCATTTGGAGCAAGTCAAGTTATAGTAAGTGAACCAAATGATTATAGAAGAGAACTTTCAAAAGAAATTGGAGCAGATCATGTAATAAATCCTATTGAAGAAAGTTTAGAAGATTTAGTAAATGATACTACAGGAGGTATTGGAGTTGATTTCGTGGCAGAAATGTCAGGGAATCCAACTGCAATTAGTCAAGGTTTAAAGCAAATTACTCCTGGTGGCAGTATGGCAATATTAGGTTTGCCTGCTGAAGAGGTTAAATTAGATCTAACTGAAGATTTAATATTCAAAGGGGTTAATTTAATAGGTATTACAGGTAGAGAGATGTTTAAAACCTGGTATATAGCTAGAAGGTTATTGAAAGAAAATATGATAGATTTAGAGCCGATAATAACTCATAGGTTTCCACTAGAAGATTTTAATAAAGGTATGGAGTTAATGAAAAGTGGTAATTGTGGAAAAATAATTTTACTTCCATAAAGGAGGATTTTATGAATAAAGAATTTCAAGAATATATGCAAAAAGAGTTGGTAGAATTAAAAGAAAGTGGGAATTTTAATTCAATAAGAACTTTAGAAAGTCCGCAAGGAGCCTGGGTTGAAATTGAAGGAAAAGAAAAATTGAATTTCAGCTCTAATAACTATTTAGGCCTGGCAAATCATTCAGAGTTATCTAAAGCTGCTCAGAAAGCAATTGATGAATTTGGTGTTGGACCAGGAGCAGTTAGAACTATTGCTGGTACAATGAGCCTTCATGATGATTTAGAAGAAAAGCTCGCTAATTTTAAAAAAGTTGAATCAACATTAACCTTCCAGTCGGGTTTCAATGCTAACCTGGCTGTTATTCCAGCAATTATGAGTAAAGGTGATGTTATAGTTAGTGATGAACTAAATCATGCCAGTATTATAGATGGATGTAGGCTTTCAAAAGCTGAAATAAAAGTATATAAACATGGAGATATGGAATCTTTGAGAGAAGTATTATCTGGAATTGATGCTAATAGAATTTTAATTGCTACTGATGGAGTTTTTAGCATGGATGGAGATATAGCACCATTACCAGAAATAGTTAAATTGGCTAAAGAATATAATGCAATGGTTCTAGTTGATGATGCTCATGGTGAAGGTGTATTAGGAAGTCATGGGAGAGGTATAGTAGACCATTTTGAGCTTCATGGTGAAGTTGATATTGAAGTTGGGACTTTCTCTAAAGCTTTTGGTACTGTTGGAGGTTGTATTGCAGGTAGCGAGATTTTAATTGATTATTTAAAACAAAAAGCAAGACCGTTTTTATTTAGTTCAGCAGTAACACCAGCAGATATTGCAGCAACGATAGCTGCAGTAGAGCTTTTAGAAAAGGATGATAATCTTGTTCAACAACTCTGGAATAATGCACAATTTTTCCAAGATAGCATGAAAGATTTAGGTTTTGATGTTGGTAAAACTGAGACTCCAATAACTCCAGTAATGATTGGTGATGCAGGTGAAGCAAGGAAATTTAGTGATCGATTATTTGAAGAAGGCATTTTTGCTCAGGCTCTCGGCTTTCCAACTGTTCCAAGAGGGAAGGCAAGAATAAGAGTTATGATTTCTGCAACACATGAAAAAGATGATTTGGAATTTGCTATTGATAAATTTAAAAAAATAGGGAAAGAGTTAGAAATTATATAAAAAAAGGCCCATCTGGGCCTTTTTTATATTTAAATTGAAATTTTATCACCAGCTTCTGAGAATGGCAATATATTATTTTCTTTTTCAAGATTATTATATCTATTAATAACATCATAATTGTTTTTAAAATGTAATGGAACTATATATTTAGGTTTTACAATGGAATTAAAGTAAGCCAAACCTAAATAAAAACTATCTTCTAGTCTAGGATCAAGTGCTATACAGGCAATCTCAATATTTTCTTTCTTTATTTTATTTACAGCTTCTTTAAAATCCTTTTCTTCTTTTAACTTTTCTTCTTTATTAAAACTATTCCAGTCCCACCAGTTTAAATCTCCACCATGAAAAATTCTACTATCTCCTTCTTTGACATAAATAGAGATTCCTAAATCAGTGCTTGGATAAGCTTTAATATGAAGATCGTTAGTTTTTAATTCTTCCCCATTTTTAATAAAATGAATATTATTATTTTCTTTTGTTTTATTAGAAATTTTATTTTTAAGATCTAAACTCATTATGAAATTTGTTTGATAATTGCTCAAATCCCATTGGAATATTTCCTGGTTATAATGATCTTGATGTCCGTGGCTACAATAAATATTTATATTCTTAAGTTCTTTTATATTATAAATGATGTCTGGTATGATTCCTCCAGGGTCTTTATAGTAATCAAAGATATGCATAGTTAAAGATTTTTTATTATAGATGGCTATACCACTATGGAATATATGCCATATTATATAATTTGTCTTCATTTATATCACCTCATAATAATTATAGCAATTTTAAGGTATATTCTCTAGTATAAATAATTTTATTTCTTAACTTTTTATTTGATTGATGTTATAATTATTTTTATGAGTAATGCTAGAGGAGGATGGGAATTGAAAATAATTGAATCAGCTCAAGCAAAAATAAATTTATCTTTAGCTATTGAAGGTAGATTTGATGATGGTTATCATGATTTAAATATGATAATGCAGACTGTTTCTTTAGCAGATATCCTGGAAATCGAAGAGCTTTCTGAAGGTATCTCATTAGAGATTGATCCAGATGTAGAGTTACCAGATAATCAAGATAATATTATTTGGGAAACAGCTAATAAGTTAATAGAAAAGTACCCTAAAAAAATTAAAGGCTTAAAAATTAAGTTAAAAAAAAATATTCCTATAGCGGCCGGATTGGCAGGAGGCAGTAGTAATGCAGCAGCTCTTATTAGAGGAGCTAATAGATTATTTAAACTAAAACTTAATTGGGCAGAAATGCGTAATATTGGAGCTGAAATTGGTTCTGACGTTCCTTTTTGTATAAAAGGAGGTACTGCTCATGTTAAAGGTAAGGGCGATCAAATTAAAGATTTAAATCCTCTAAAAAACTATAAAGCATTATTAATAAATCCTGGTTTTAAAGTGAGTACTGCCAAAATTTTTAATGAGTTTTCTAATGGTGATTATGAAAAATTAAACATTCCCACAGCTAAACTAGTTGAAATAATAGAATTAAATAAAAAGATTGATTGGAAAGAAGGATGGGGAAATCAATTAGAGCCAGTAACCTTTCAATTATTTCCTGAATTGAAAGAAATCAAAGAATGGTTGATTGAAAATGGAGCGGCTCATTCACAATTGTCAGGTAGTGGACCAACTATGATAGGTTTTTTTAATAAAGAAAAAAATTTAGTAAGTTTAGCGAAATCCTGGAATAGAAAAGGAAAGAGCTTTGTTGTTGATTTTACTAAAGGTTATTAATAATAAAATAAAGGGAAGGTGTTAATTTAAATGACATCAAATAAGAAGAAGAGAATATTAGAGAAGGCAGAAGCCAATGGTGTCAAGTTTGTTAGACTTCAATTTGTTGATATTTTAGGAATTATAAAGAATGTTGCTATTCCTATTGAACAACTATCAAATGCGCTTGATGGGGAAATTATGTTTGATGGTTCTTCAATAGAGGGTTTTAGTAGGATTCAAGAATCTGATATGTACTTGAGACCTGATCCTAAAACTTTTGCTATATTCCCATGGAAGTCAGGTGAGGGTTCAATAGCTCGTTTAATGTGCGATATTTATACTCCAGCAGGGAATCCATATATAGGATGTCCTAGAACCGCACTGAAAAAAGTTGAGGAAGAAGCTGAAGAGATGGGATTTTCAATGTGTGCCGGACCAGAGCCAGAGTTCTTTTTATTTAAGAAAGATGAAAATGGAAATCCTACAACTAACACAAATGATAAAGGAGGATATTTTGATTTATCTCCTGTAGATTTAGGAGAAGAAGCCAGGAGAGATATTGTTTTAGCTTTACAGAAAATGGGGTTTGAAGTCGAAGCATCTCACCATGAAGTTGCTTCAGGGCAACATGAAATTGACTTTAAATATGAACCAGCTTTACATACTGCTGATAATATAGCTACTTTTAAATTTGTAACTAAAACTATCGCCATGCAGCATGATTTACATGCTACTTTTATGCCTAAACCTATTTATGGAATAAATGGTTCAGGAATGCATATTCATCAGTCATTATTTAGAAATGGGGAAAATGCATTTTATGATCCTGAAGATCAATTAGGCTTAAGTGATATAGCTTATTATTATATAGGTGGTCTTTTAAAATATGCACCAGAATATACTGCAATAACAAATCCAACTATTAATTCTTATAAAAGATTAGTGGCGGGTTATGAAGCGCCAGTATATATATCATGGTCAGCTACTAATAGAAGTGCTCTGGCTCGAGTACCTTCTAGCCGTGGTGTGTCTACAAGGGTTGAACTAAGAAGCCCTGACCCTTCTGCTAATCCGTATTTAGCTATGGCAGTCACATTAAAAGCAGGGATTCAGGGTATAAAAGATAAGATAGATCCTGGGAGTCAAACTTTAAAAAATATATATAAAATGACTTCAGAAGAAAGAGATGAATTGGGAATAAAAAGTTTACCAGAAAATATTATGGATGCAGTTAATAGTTTAAGAGGTAGTCAGTTAATGAAAGAAACTTTAGGAAATCATATATTTGATAGATTTATCAGGGCTAAAGAAATGGAGTGGTCTGAATATAATATTCAGGTCCACGACTGGGAACTAAATAGGTATTTATTAAATTATTAATTATTGATTATTTGGGAGTGAATACTGCAATAATGGAGATTGGAAAATTATCAAGCCATAGATTAAAAGAAACTGTATTAAGTAAAATTACTAGTCATAGAGATGATATTTTAGTTGATTCAGCTATTGGCGAAGATAGTGCAATTGTAGATTTTGGAGATCAAATTTTAGCCATATCATCTGATCCTATAACTGGAGCAGGTAAAAGGGCAGGTTACCTTGCTGTTCATATTGCTTGTAATGATATAGTTGCAACAGGAGCTAAACCGATTGGATTACAGGTTGTTTTATTATTACCAGAAAAAATAACTGATAATGAAATAAAAGAAATTATGACAGAGATAGATCAAACATCAAAGGAAATAAATGTCCAGATTTTAGGAGGGCATACAGAAGTATTAAGTCATGTTGATAAGCCAATTATCATTATAACAGCAATTGGTAAAGCTGATAAGAATAATTATGTGCCAACCAGCGGAGCAAAACTTAATGATGATATTATCATCACAAAAGGTTTGGGTATTGAAGGTGCTTTTATATTAGCAAATGACTATTCAAAGGTTTTAATAGAAAAAGGTGTTAGTCAGGAAACTATTAATAAAGCCAGGTCTTATGATAAATATTTAAGTGTATTAAAAGAGGGGCTTAAATCTGCTGAAATAGGAGTAAATTCTATGCATGATATTACAGAAGGAGGCTTGATCGGGGCTTTAGATGAGGTGAGTAGAGCTTCAGGATTAGGCTTTCAGATTAATATCAATAAGGGGGCTATACCAGATGTTGTATCTGAAATAACTGGCAAATTAAATATAGATCCATACTCATTAATATCGTCTGGAAGTTTACTAATAACTACAAATAAATCTGATGAATTAATAGAAGCATTAAATGATATTGGCATAGAATCATATAAAATAGGAAAAATGATTAAGAACCGGAGGATCATTAATAATGGTAAAGAATTAAAAGATATAAATTGGGATGGTAAGGACTCCCTCTGGAAATTTATTGAACAAAATAAAAAATAATACTTGACTCCCTCTTTAAATCAGTGTATAATATTGTTATTAATTTACAAAAAAATCAAAGGAGGGGGCAAAATGGAAATTACTGATGTTAGGATTTATCCTGTTAAAGCAGATGGGAAGTTTAAAGCCTTTGCTTCAATAACTTTAGAGGATAAATTAGTTATCAGAGGGTTAAGGGTTGTTGAAGGCAGGAATGGTTTTTTTGTTGCAATGCCCAGCAGGAAGTTTAAAGATGAATACTATGATGTTTGCTTTCCAATTACCAGTGAATTAAAAGATGATATTTCTAAAAAAGTTATGAATAAGTATGAAGATTCATTAAAAGACGCAGTATAGTTTATTTTATAATTATTTGTAATAATAGGCCGGTTTTTTTACCGGCCTGTTATTATTTATATTAAAATTTGACAAATGTTAATTCTTCTGTTATACTTCATACGATTAAGAGTTGAGATTTATATATAGGGGGATTATGATGGAGGATACTTTAATAATAATTTTAGCTGCTGGAATGGGAACAAGAATGAACTCTGATAAAATTAAAGTTTTACATAAAATAGCTGGTAAGCCAATGATTAATTATGTTTTAGATGAAGCATATAAAATATCAAATAAAGTTGTTTGTGTAATTGGGCATCAATCAGATAGAGTTAAAAAAGAATTGAGCTCTTATAAAAAGTTGAACTTTGTATATCAAAAAGACCAATTAGGAACTGGTCATGCTGTCATGCAGGCAAAAAAATATATTGAAAAACATAATGGTCCTGTCTTAATTCTTTATGGAGATACACCTCTATTGAGAAATGAAACTTTAGAGTCTTTAATAAATAAACATATTAAATACTCTGCAGGTATGACAGTTCTAACGTCTTATTTAGAAAACCCCACAGGATATGGTAGGATAATAAAAGATGAAGAAGGACAATTGATTGATATTGTTGAAGAACAGGATGCTGATTTACAAATAAAAAGAATTAATGAAATTAATACTGGTTTATATTGTTTTTCACCTAATTTATTAGCAGATGCTCTTGAAAATTTAGATAATGATAATAATCAGGGAGAATATTATCTTCCTGACGTAATGGAACATATAAAAAATAGCAATAAAATAATTACAGAATCTGCAAATTCTGAAGAAATATTAGGTGTAAATACTCGAGAAGATTTAGCAGCTGCGGCAGGAATTATTCGGCAGAGAATAAATAATAAACATATGGAAAATGGAGTAACTTTATTAGATCCTGAATCGACTTATATTGAGGAAAATGTTGAAATAGATAAAGATGTTGTTATATATCCTAATACTCATATAAAATCTGGAACTGTAATAAAAAAAGATGTAATAATTGAATCAAATTGTTTTATAGAAAAATCAAGTATTTCAAATCATGTTAAAGTAAAGCATGGTAGTGTGATTTTAGAATCTTCAATTGACAAAAATACTAATATTGGACCATATGCTTATTTACGTCCTCAAACAAAAATTGGTTCAGATTGTAGAATAGGAAATTTTGTAGAGTTAAAGAAATCATCGGTAGATGATGAAAGTAAAGTTCCACATTTAAGTTATGTTGGAAATGCAACAATAGGAAAAAAATGTAATATTGGTGCCGGGACTATATTTGCTAATTATGACGGAGTTAATAAGCATGAAACTGTTTTAGGTGATAATGTTTTTATCGGGAGCAATACAACTTTAGTAGCTCCTGTTAAATTAGAAGATAGAGCTAAAACAGGAGCTGGATCTGTTGTTACAAGAAATGTTGAAAGTGATTCTATAGTTTTAGGAGTTCCTGCTCGTTTATATAAAAAAGATAGTTAAGATCATGCAATAAGGAGATGAAGTTATGGCTGCATATGGTGACAAAATGAAAATATTTACCGGGAATTGCCACCCTGAATTGGCAAAAGATATTTGTAGTTATCTTGGTACTGAGTTAGTTTCATCAGAAATAGGGCGATTTAAAGACGGTGAGATATCAGTGAAAATTGAAGAAACTGTAAGAGGTGCTGACGTCTTTGTCATACAGCCGACCAGTCCGCCTGTTAATGAAAACATAATGGAACTTTTAGTTATGATTGATGCTTTAAGAAGAGCTTCAGCTAGAAGAATTACAACTGTTATACCATATTATGGTTATGCGCGTCAGGACCGTAAGGCTCAACCAAGGGATCCAATTACAGCAAAATTAGTTGCAAACTTACTTCATACTGCTGGGGCCCGGAGGATTTTATCAATTGATTTACATGCCCCTCAGATACAAGGTTTTTTTGATATTCCAGTTGATCACTTATATGCTTCGCCTATAATGATTGATTATTTTAAAACAAAAAACTTAGATAATTTTACTGCTGTTGCCCCTGACGTTGGTTCAGTTAAGAGGGTTAGAACATTTGCAAAACAGTTAGATATTCCAATGGCTATTATTGATAAAAGAAGACCTAAAGCAAATGTTGCAGAGGTCATGAATATAATTGGAGATATAGAAGGTCAAAATGTTATACTATTTGATGATATTATTGATACTGCTGGTACAATGACAGCAGCGGCTTCTGCTTTAAAAGAAAAAGGAGCAAATGATGTATTTGCTTGTGGCACGCATGCTCTGTTTTCTGGACCTGCAATGAATAGATTGGCCAAAGCTCCTTTTGAAGAGATAGTTGTTACTAATTCTATTCCACAGGATAACCACAAGAAATTAGAAAATCTTAAAGTTTTATCAATCGCTCCATTACTTGGTGAGGCAATTGATAGAATATTCAAAGATGTTTCAGTAAGTGTTTTATTTAAGTAACTATTGCTCATATGTTAGATTAATGTTATAATATTATATGGTTTGAATTGGCAAGCTAAAAATTATATATAGAATATATCAAGGAGAGGATATTTTATGGAAAGGTTTCAGCTAGAGGCAGAAGCCAGAGAAAAAACTGGAAAAAGTATTGCACGTAAATTAAGAAGAGAAGGTAAAATACCTGGAGTTGTTTATGGAAGAGAGCGTAATCCCCAACCTTTAATTGTTGATCCGTTAAAGTTAAAAGGAAAATTAGACGCTAATGCTATTGTTGATCTAACAATTAAAGATGATGGAGAGAAATCAACTGAAACAGTAATGATTAAAGATTATCAAAAACATGTTATTAAAAATGAATTATTACATGTTGATTTTCATCATATTTCAATGGATGAAACAATCACTGTCACTATTCCTATTGAAACTGTTGGTAAAGCTTATGGAGTACAAGAAGGTGGAGTCTTACAACAGTTAATGCGTGAGGTGGAAATTGAATGTCTTCCAACTGATATTCCAGATAAATTTGAGCTGGATATCACTGAGTTAGATGTTGGAGATTCTTTACAGGTTAGTGATTTAGAAGTTGGAGATGAAATTGATTTGGTCAGTGCATTAGATGACGTTATTGTAACTGTTGTTACTCCAAGTGAAGAGATTACAGAAGAAGTCGAAGAAGAACTTCTTGATGTTGAGGGACTAGAGCCTGAAGTCATTGGTGAAGAAACAGAAGAAGTTGAAGAAGAATTAGAGGGCGAAGAAGAGGAAGAAAAGTCTGAGTAAAGTATAAAGCGTAATCCTATTCTGGATTGCGCTTTCAATATTTTATTTTTTGGATGGTGCATCAAATGAAATTGATTGTTGGTTTAGGTAATCCAGGTTCTAAATACAAAGGTACCCGACATAATATAGGATTTAATATTATTAAAAAGTTAGCTGATATGCATGACTTTTTTTCAACACAAAGATGTGATTCAATTATTGGTGAAGGAAAGATCCGAGGTCAAGAAGTTGTTTTAGCACAACCTTTAACTTATATGAATAGAAGCGGTAAAGCTGTTAATTGTCTGGTGCGTAAATATAATTTAGATTTAAAAGACTTATTAATCGTTTATGATGACTTGAATTTAGATGTTGGAAGAATTAGATTAAAAACTTCTGGAAGCAGTGGAGGCCATAATGGTTTAAAATCAATAATAAATCATTTGTCTAGCAACCAATTTCCAAGATTGAAAATTGGTATAGGAAGGCCTGAACCTGGTTTTAATATAGCTGAATATGTTTTAGATAGATTTAAACCAGAGGAAAGAGAAGTAATAGAAGAAGCAATTGAAGTTGCTGTTAAAGCAGTAATGATATATATAGAATCTGGACCAGAGGCGGCAATGAATAAATTTAATTAATTATTAAATGGCCCGTACTAATTAGTAGGGGTCTTTTTACTATTTGTTTAAGATATAACTTATTGGAGGAATAGATGTGGAGATTTTATATGACCCAAATAATGAAAAAATAAGCAATCTAAAAGAGCTTATTATGAATAAGAAAAATATTAAAGTAGCAGGATTGAAAGGTGCTAAGTTATCTCTAGTTATTTCCTCAATAGTGGATAATATTAAAAGTGATTTATTGATTATTACTAAGAGTAATTATAGGGCGAATGAAATATATGAAGATTTATTAAGGTTATTACCAACAGATAAAGTTTTATATTTTCCTGAAAAAGATATATTACCTCATGAAGATATTGAAATTCCAAGCTGGCAAAGGAAAAAAAGATTGCAGGTTTTAAATTCTTCCCATAATAAAAAGTCCCAGATAATCGTTATACCTATACAGGCTGTTTTTGAAGCACATGTTCCTTACTGGCGCTGGAATGAATTTGTGATTGAACTGAGCTTAGGAGAAACTTTTGAATTGGAGAGTTTAACATCTTTATTAATAGAGGCTAGTTATAATAGAACGGATAGAGTAGAAAATATTGGAGAATTCAGTTTAAGGGGAGGAATCTTAGATGTTTTCCCTCCAGGAGAAAAATCACCATTTAGAGTAGAATTTTTCGGGGATGAAATAGATTCTATAAGAAAGTTTTCAATAAATGATCAAAAATCTTTAGAAAAAGTAAACAGTTTTAATATTTCGCCTGCCTCAGAAGTTATTTTACCGGAAGATTTTGATAGTAGGTCTAAGAGTATTTTAGCAAGTTTTAAAAAGAAGATCACAAGCCTAAATAGTAGGAATTCTGATGAGATCAAAAATAAAATAGAAGCTAAAAGAGATGGGTTTTTAAGGGCAAAAGAAAATAAAAATTTAGTATCTCTTAAAGAATATATGCCATTTCTTTATAACAAGCTTTCAACTGTATTTGATTACTTTAAGGATAACTCTTCTATCATTTTGGAAGATATTGGTCAAATTGAAAAAATCATAAAAAGATATCATGAGAATATAAAAGAGGAATATATAGATTTATTGAATAAGGGAGAGGTTTTAGACTACTATTATGAAAATTTTTGGTCGCCTAATGATATAAATAGACAAATATGGTCATATCATCATATTGATTTGCAAAATGATTATGGTCCAACTGATAAAATAGACATTGAGTTTACCTATGAAGGTATTGAAAGCTTTCAATCTAGATTGAATTTATTCAAGAAAAAAGTAAAAGCATTACTAGAAGAGGATTATAATATTCTTATAACTGTTTCCAGTAATAAGAATAGAGATACAATAAGAAATTTATTTTCAGAGGATGAATTTATTTTAATAAAAGAAAACAAAAATCTTATATTAGAGTCTGGGGTAAATATTTTAATTGGTGATTTATCTTTTGGCTTTAAATCGAAAGACTTAAAAATGGTCTTATTTACTGAAAGTGAAATTTTTGGTCATAAAAAGAGAAAGAAATTAAAACTTGAAGATATACAACCAGGTGAGAAAATAAATACTTTTACAGACTTAGATAAAGGAGATTATATAGTTCATGAGAATCATGGAATCGGAAAATTTTTAGGCATTAAAACTCTCGAAATTCAAAATTCAAAACAGGATTATTTATTACTCAAATATGCTGGTAATGATAAATTATATGTACCTACAGAAAAAATCGATCTAGTTCAAAAGTATATTGGTGGAGAAAATACACAACCTAAATTGTATAAGTTAGGTGGGAATGATTGGCAAAAGACCAAGGAAAAAGTCAAAGCATCAGTAAAAGAATTGGCTGTAGACTTAATAGATTTATATGCTAAAAGAGAAAAAATAACAGGTTATGCTTTTAGCGAAGATACAACCTGGCAAAAAGAATTTGAAGATAGATTTCCTTATGAGGAAACTCCTGACCAAGCAAAAGCAATTCATGAAGTTAAAAAGGATATGGAAAGCCCTTACCCTATGGATAGATTATTATGTGGTGATGTTGGGTATGGGAAAACTGAAGTAGCAATAAGAGCAGCTTTTAAAGCTGGAATAGATGGAAAACAAACTGCTGTGCTTGTACCTACTACGATTCTTGCTCAGCAACATTTTAAAACTTTTCAAGAAAGAATAGCAGACTTTCCTATAAATATTGCGATGATTAGTAGATTTAGGAGTAAAGCTGAACAAAAAATAATTAAACAAAAATTAAAAAGTGGTAGAGTTGATATAGTTATTGGAACACATAGGTTATTGTCTAAGGATATTAAATTTAATGATCTAGGCTTATTAATAATTGATGAAGAACAAAGATTTGGGGTCAATCATAAAGAAAAATTAAAAGATATGAAGAAGAAAATTGATGTTCTGGCTATGACAGCAACACCAATTCCTAGAACTTTGCATATGTCTCTTTCTGGTGTTAGAGATATGAGTTTAATTGAAACCCCTCCGGAAAATCGTTACCCGGTTAAAACATATATTAAAGAATTTAGTAGAAGTTTGATTAGAGATGCTATTAAAAGGGAAATAAATAGATCTGGTCAAGTATATTTCGTTCATAACAGAATTGAGGATATAGAAAAATATGCAAATATAATTAGAGAAGAGGTTCCTGAAGCCAAAGTTGCTATTGGACATGGACAAATGTCAGAAAATAATCTTGAAAATTTAATGTATGATTTTTATGAACACAATTATGATGTTTTAGTTTGCACCACTATTATAGAAAATGGTCTTGATATACCAAATGTAAATTCAATAATAGTGAATCAAGCAGAAAATTTCGGGTTAGCACAACTTTATCAGATTAGGGGGAGAGTCGGTCGTTCAGACAAAGTTGCATATGCTTATATGCTATATGAAAAAGATAGGATTCTACCTGAACTCGCCGATAAGAGGTTGCAGGCTATAAAAGAATTTTCTAGTTTAGGATCTGGCTTTAAAATCGCTATGAGAGACATGGAAATTAGAGGTACTGGGAATCTGTTAGGTGCTGAACAACATGGTCATATTGCAAGTATTGGTTACTCTTTATATTGTAAATTACTTGATAAAGCTGTGCAGGAATTAAAGGGTGGTACAGAGAATGATATTATAGAACCAGAAATCAAATTGGATATTAACGCTTTTATACCAGATAAATATATTAACTCAGAAAATTTAAAAATAGAATTTTATCAAAGAATAAAGAAATTAAAATCTGAAGAGGAATATTCAGAATTGCTAGAAGAACTCATTGATAGGTTTGGTGATGTACCTGATTCATTATTGAATTTATTATATATAAATAAACTCAAAAATATTGCTAGTAATCTAAATATAATTAAAATAATAGAAGAAAGTAAAAGCATTAACTTTGTTTTTAAAGATAAAACTTCTATTGAAAGAGATGCAATTTTAAAATTGATTAAAGATTATTCTAGACAGATTAATATTAATTCAAGAGAAAAACCTATAATTAAATTGAAAAAATCAAAACAATTTAAACAAAATGATTACAAAATAGTAAAAAGTTTAATTAATTTTTTAAGAGATTTAGAAAGGTACCAAACTTATTTAAATTCTAGCTTTAAGGAATAGGTGGTTGTTTTGTCTAGTAAAAAAAAGAATAATTTTGTTATTGGAGCAGCTATATTAAGCGGAGCTGGTATTCTTTCTAGGGTAATGGGATTAGGATATAGAGTAGTATTGATTAGGTTGATAGGCGCAGAGGGTATGGGGATTTATCAAATGGCATATCCTCTGTATACTATAATGCTAGTTGTTTCTAGATCAGGTATTCCTGTTGCTTTGGCAAAAATGGTTGCAGGACGTTTGGCAAAAGGGAAAAATAAAGACGCCTATAGAATTTTTACTATAGCCAGGGTATTGAGTGTGATAATTGGCCTTTTATCCTCTATTACTATGGCTCTACTAGCAGGACCATTAATCTCAATACTGAAATTAGATCCTAGAGCTTATCATGCTATTCTGGCAATTTCTCCTGCTGTTTTTATAGTCTCTGTTATGGCTAGTTACAGAGGATTTTTTCAAGGGATGCAGGATATGAAGCCAACGGCTTTTTCTCAATTACTGGAACAATTTATTAGAACTATCACTATGATTTTGCTAGCTTACTTGTTACTACCAATTGGATTAAATTATGCTGCTGCAGGTGCTTCTTTTGGAGCAGTTACTGGTGCAATAGCTGGACTAATAGCACTAATATATATATACTTTAAAAGAAGAAGTTTAATTTTTGATTTTTTTAATGAAGGCAATGAGTTAACTGAATATAAAGCAAAACCTATCGCTATAGAATTAACTAAATTAGCTATACCGATCACAATTGGGGCTTTAGTGCAACCTTTAATGTCACTGGTTGACTGGATATTTGTCCCACAGAGGTTACAATCTGCAGGTTTCATAATGGGAGAAGTGACAACTTTATATGGAAGATTGACTACTGTTGCCATGCCTTTAGTTCAATTTCCAACAGTTATTACTGTTTCACTTGCGACAAGTTTGGTGCCTGCTATTTCTGAAGCATTTGAACTTGAAAATCAAAGGTTAATTTATCATAGAACAACTACAGCAATAAGGCTTACATATATGCTAGGTTTGCCAGCTGCTATTGGAATGTTTGTTCTTTCAGGGCAATTGACTGATATTATTTATAATGAACCACAGGCTGCAAGTATATTAGCTGTAGTAAGTTGGGGTGTTTTGTTTATTACTCTCCAACAAACATCTTCTGCAATTTTACAAGGAGTTGGCAGAACAGATTTGCCGGCTAAAAACCTATTTATTGGAGCAGGATTTAATGCTATAATAAACTATACATTAACTGGCCTTCCAGCATTTAATATTCATGGGGCAGCATTAGGTACAGTTATTGGTTTTGCAGTTGCTGCCTTTTTGAACTTAAGATCTGTATATAGTGAGTTGGGATTTTTGTTTGGAGATAAAAGAAGGTTCATTTATCCATCTATTGTCGCTTTATTGATGGGAGTTATAACTTATATATCAAAGGGAATATTAGTAAATGTATTTTTAATAGAAGGCTTTGTAATGGAATTCGCTTTTTTAATTTTATTAGTTTTAATTGGGATATTAAGTTATTTTATTCTATTAATATACGCAGGAGAGATAGGCTACGATGAATTAAAATTCATTCCTAAAATCGGAACAAAAATAGCTATAAAGCTAAAAGAATGGGGAGTGATCGATTATTAATAAGAACGAATTAGGTGAACAAATTTTAAAATCGATAAATATTTTTGCAGATTTAAGAGGGGAAGAGGGATGCCCCTGGGATAAAAAGCAGAGCCTTAAGTCATTAAAAAAATATTTAATTGAAGAAACATATGAAGTTATAGAAGCGATTGATGAAGATGATTATGATTCTTTGAAAAAAGAATTAGGAGATTTATTATTACAGGTCATTTTTCAATCTAGAATTATGGAAGAACAGGGGGAATTCGATTTTTTGGATGTTATAAAGAATTTAAATGATAAGCTGATCAGGAGACATCCCCACGTTTTTGGAGAAGACAGTGTTGAAAATTCTAATGATGTTAAAATAATTTGGGATAAAATCAAAAAAGAAGAAGGTGAACTAAATAATCAAAGTAAAATAGAAGTTTTGAATTATAATAGAAGTCAACCTGCTTTATTACAAGCGCATGAATTGCAAACAAATGCTTCAGAAGTTGGTTTTGACTGGGAAAAGATTGATCCAGTTTTTGAAAAGATTGAAGAAGAATTATCAGAAATTAAAGAGGCATTAAAGTTAAAAGATAATGAAGCTGCATCTGATGAATTAGGAGATTTGCTCTTTGCGGTTGTTAATCTTTCAAGATTTATTGATTCAAATCCAGAAGAGGCTTTACTTGGAACAATTAATCGATTTATTAAGAGGTTTAAGTATATTGAAAAGAAAGCTGTTGAGAGTGAACTAGATATAGAAAATATGGGAATAACAGAATTAGAAAAGTTATGGCAAGAAGCTAAACTTAAAATGAGGAGATGACAGAACTTGAAAAGAAAATCAACAATAATATTGTTTTTAGTTTTAACTATGGTATTTTCATTGAACCTAGCAAATGTTTATGGTTTTGATCTTGGGGCTTATTCTGCTATATTAATTGAAGCTGAAACTGGTCAGGTATTATATGAGCATAATGCAGATGAAGAATTACCCCCAGCAAGCATAACTAAAACTATGGCTATGCTTATTGCAATGGAGGCAATTGAATCAGGGGAGGTTTCACTTGAAGATACTGTAACAGTTAGTAGGTATGCTGAATCTATGGGAGGCTCTCAAATTTTCCTAGACGCGGGCACAGAATTAACTATTGAGGATTTATTAAAAGCAGTTACAGTTGCTTCAGCTAATGATGCAAGTGTGGCTTTGGCTGAAGGAATTTCAGGCTCATATTATTCATTTGTAGATAAAATGAATGAGAGAGCCAAAGAATTAAAAATGGAAAATACAAATTTTCGAAATACAACAGGATTGCCTGAGGCAGAGCATTATACAACTGCTAGAGATATAACAAAAATGTCGCAAAAAGTTATTAAATACCCTGAAATAAGAGAATGGGGCCAGATTTGGGTTGATTATATAGATCTTCCAAATAGGCAGGCTATGTTAACTAATACAAATAGGCTTATTTTGAATTATCAAGGTATGGATGGTATCAAAACAGGCCATACTTCTGAAGCAGGTTATGGATTAGCATCTTCAGCTGTTCGAGATGATATGAGATTGATTTCTGTAGTGTTAAAAGCAGAATCAGAATCTGAAAGACAGGAGCTTACGACCAGACTTTTAGATTATGGATTTAATAATTTTCGCCAACAAACTTTGATATCAGATGATGAGGCCATCCATAATGTTGAGATTCCAGGAAGTAGAAATGGAACAGCTTCTGTTAGGGTTGCCCAAGATTTGAATGTTGTTATTCCTAGGAATGATGACTATGAAACAGAATTGAATTATTATATAGAAGAAGAATATGATTTTCCAATTTTAGAAGGAGAAACTGTTGGAGAAGTCGGTGTTAAAATGAATGGGCAAGAAATTTCAAGAAAAGAAATAGTTGCTGCAGAAGAAATTAATAGAGCAAATATATTTACTAGATTATTTAGAGGTGCAGCAAATACAGTTAGAGATTTTATTAATAGATAAACATTAATTATTTTTTAGTTTACTATATTAAAAGTAGAGCCAGATTTCTGGCTCTACTTAATACTAAAAAATTCGAGAAAAGTCTTGACAGAGAAGCAGGCAGATGTTAGTATAATACTTGTCGCGTGAAAAAAGAGTAATTGAGTTGAAAAAGTTTTAAAAAAGACTTGACGAAAAGCGGCAGAGATGATATGATAATAATCGTCGCCTGAGAGAAAAGGCGACAGAAAAGAACCTTGAAAAATGGATAGCAACCAGCCGAGAAAGATAGGCGGAAACCCGGAAAGTTGATGTAAGAGTT